>JAFEFH010000020.1 GCA_018240695.1 Pseudomonadota bacterium
TCAAGACCAACAAGATGTACGAGGCGCGCTACGGCGACGACTGGATGTTCGAGGTCGCGGAGAGGTACGTCGCCTTCTGCAAGGAAAAGGGCCTGCATCCGGTCAGCACCGCGATCGCCTGGGTGGCCGCCCATCCCGTCGTGACGGCGCCGATCGTCGGCGCGCGCAACCTCGAGCAGCTCAAGGATTCGCTGGCGGCCGTGGACGTCGGCATGACGCCCGCGCTGCGCGCCGAGATCGCCGCGCTCAGCCGCACGCCGGCGCCGGCGACCGACCGGTCGGAAGAGCAGAAGGTCGTGAAATAACACTTTCCTCCCCCGTCAGCGGGGGAGGTGGCAGCGTCTTACGCTGACGGAGGGGTCATGACCCCATCGCCCTCGCAAGACGAGGGCACTTCCCCATTTGAATGGAGAAGAAGTATCGCTAGCTCACCGTCGACCAGACGGCACGGCGGCGGCCCATGCCGGTGCCGTAGATGCGCAGCACCAGGAAGCCGACGATCGTCAGGTTGGCGAGGTTGAACGCCACGCTGATGCCGAAGGCCGGCGCGTAATAGCCGAAGTGATCGTACAGCGCGCCGGCGAACCAGCTGCCGAACGCCATGCCGCTCATCGCCGTGAACAGGGTGAGCGGGATGCGCCACGACGCCTGGCTCGACGGGAAGAGATCGCGGATCGTCACGGCATAGGACGGGATGATGCCGCTGAAGCCGAGGCCGAAGGCGGCCGAGATCGCGAACAGCCCGACCTCGTCCTGGGTCAGCAGGAAGCAGGCGATCGCCACGGCCTGGCAGGCCGAGCCCACCATCACCGTGCGCAGGCCACCGATCCTGTCGGCCAGCGCGCCCCAGGCCTGCCGCGCGATGAAGGCCGAACCCAGCAGCACCGACAGCATGGCCGCGCCGTGCGTCGGCTTGATGCCAATGTCGCCGCAGAACGCCACGAGATGCGCTGACGGCACCGACATCGGGATGCAGCAACAGAAACCGGCGAGACAGATCAGCGCCTGCGCCACGTTGGGATGCAGTCCGGCGACGCGGTCGGCGGCCGGCGCGGCGGCGCCCGGCGCGGCCGCGGGACGCACCGGC
Source organism: Pseudomonadota bacterium (assembly GCA_018240695.1). GTDB lineage: Bacteria > Pseudomonadota > Alphaproteobacteria > Reyranellales > Reyranellaceae > Reyranella. The sequence goes on from JAFEFH010000020.1 coordinate 1,088, forward strand.
GCGGGCTGTGCGGCCGGTGCGGGCCGCAGCGCCAGGGTCGCCGGCAGGATCACCACCAGCACGACGACGGCGTAGGCCAGCATCACCGCCTGCCAGCCGATATGGGTGATGCCGCGCTCGAACAGAGCGGGCCATGCGACGCCGGCCACGTATTGGCCGGAAGAGATCAGCGCGATCGCCGCGCCGCGCCGGCGCTCGAACCACCGGCTGACATAGATCAGCAGTGGCGGGTAGACGCCGCCGTTGCCGAACAGCCCGATCATCAGCCCGTGACCGATATAGAGCGCCCAGATCGAGCCGAGCGACGACAGCGCCAGGCCGCCCGCCATCATGCAGGCGCCGATCACGACCGTCAGGCGCACGCCGATCCGGTCGGCGAGCCAGCCCATGAAGATGCCGCCGGCGCCGGTGCCGACCCAGACCAGCGAGCCCGCGAGCGCCAGTACCGAGCGGTCGGTGCCCAGCGCTTCCTGCATGGGCTTCATGCCGACGACGATGAGCAGAGGCGAGCCGTAGGAGATCGACAGGATGCCGAGCGTGATCCACGCGGCCCGCCACGACGTGCGGCTATCGAGAGTGGAGGCTCCCTCCATCTGTCGCTCCTTTTTTGGCGCGGCGAATGTCACACGCTGTGACGATGCTCACCGTCTGCGAAAACATCTAACAACCGCGCTTCCCGCGCGGCAAGCTCGCAGAGTACCTGCAATTCCGCGCTTTTCTTTTCGCCCCTATTTGAATGTATGCATCGGCTTGGACGCGCGTTTGTCGTAATATGACCCGATGATTTCACCTCTCAGCCTGTCGAACCTGCTCACGGTCTGCGTCGCTTTCGCGTGCCTGTGGAGCATCGTGCCGCAAGCGCGCGGCGGCATCGTGCGCATCTGGCGTCTCGCGATTCCCGCCGCGCTCGCCGCGGTGCAGGCGTTCGTGCTTCTGGCCGGCGTGTTCGAGGCGTCGATCTATCACGACCTGCAATGGCTGGTCGCCGCGCTGATCGGCGGTGTGCTCGGCCGCATGCGCGGCTGGAGCGTGTCGATCGAGGCCGATCGCGCGCGCGACCTCGTTCGCCTCAAGCCGTCGATGGATGCGCACATCGCCGCGATGTGCCTGGCCGTTCTCGCGGCCGTCGACTTGATCTCGGCGGCGCTCGAGGACGCGGTCCTGCCGGCCAATTGGGTCGCCGCCGCGTCGGCCTTCTTCGCCGCCTATATCGGCCTGCGCGCGCTCGCCATCGCCGTGCGCGCCACGCGCGGGCCGCACGGCACGTCCGACGGCGGCTGGGGCATCACGCCGTCGTCCTCGACGCCTGTAGAATAGTCCCGTCCGGCGTGCGGATCCGCTCGAAGCGGACGCCGAACGCTTCGTCGAGCCGCGGATCGTCGAGCAGCTCCGCCGCCGGAGCGTCCGCCATCACCTTGCCGCCGACCAGCACGACCACGCGTTCGAAGAAGCGGAAGGCGAGGTCGAGATCGTGCACCACGACGACCGACAGCCGGTCGCGGCCGCGCTCGGCCAGCGCCTGGACCACGTCGAGCCGATGGCGGATGTCGAGGGCCGCCGCCGGCTCGTCGGCCAGCAGCACCGCGGGATCGGCGACCAGCACCATCGCCAGCAGCACGCGCGCGTTCTCGCCGCCGGAGAGAGTGGACCAGCGCCGGCCGGCGAGCGCGCCGAGTTCGTAACGCGTCAGCGCCTGTTCGACGGCGTCGCCCGAAGGACGGCCGCCGCGCTCGGCGCCGAGACGCACGAGATCGCGCACCGCAAGGTCCCAGTGCGGCTCGAAATGCTGCGGCAGGAAACCGATCGTCCGCACGCGCTCGGCCGCCGACATCGACGCCAGTGCCCTGCCTTGCACGCTGACGGCGCCCGCGTTCGGCGCTTCCAGTCCGGCAAGCACCTTCAGCAGCGTGCTCTTGCCCGCACCGTTGGGCCCGATCAGCGCGACCGACCCTGTGGCGCCGAAGGACAGCGACAGGTCGTCGAGCAAGGTGGCCTCGCCGCGCTTCACGACAAGCCGGTTGGCGACGATGGCGGTCATGAACGCAGCCGGCGCGACAGCAACAGGATAAAGAAGGGCCCGCCCGCGACTGCCGTGACGAGGCCGAGCGGAATCTCCGCCGGCGGCAGGGCCGCGCGGGCGATCGCGTCGGCCAGGGTGACGACGATCGCGCCGACCAGCGCTGACGCCGGCAGAAGGGCACGGTGCAGCGGCCCGACCAGCCAGCGCGCGATGTGCGGCGCGGCGAGGCCCACGAAGGCGACCAGCCCGCCGAACGCCACGGCCGCCGCCACGACGACCGAGCCCGCGAGCACGGCGACGGCGATGAATCGCGTGACATCGAGGCCGAAGGCGCGCGCCATGGTCTCGCCGAGGCCCAGCACGTCGAGCCGGCTCGCCAGCAGGAGCGCGAGGCCGACGCAGCCCAGCGTGATCAACGCCAGCAGGCCGAGCGTGGACCAGGTCGGCGTCTGCACGCCGCCCAGCACCCAGCTCAGCACGATCTGGAGACTGACCGTCTCGTCCGACAGCGCGAGCATCAAGAAAGAGCGCAACGCGCCCAGGATCGCCGCCACCGCGACACCCGCGAGCAGCAGCCCCGCCGCGTCGACGGCGCCCGCAACACACGCGATGCCCAACACCAGCAGCGTGGCTCCCCAGGCGCCGGCGAAGGCGAGGATCGGCAGCAGCACCGCCTGCGGCAGCATCAGCGGCACCAGCAACGCCACCGTCGCGCCGAGCGCCGCGCCACCCGCCGATCCCAGCAGGTACGGCTCGGCCAGCGGGTTGCGGAACACGCCCTGGAAGATCGCGCCGCCCAGCCCCAGCAGCGCGCCGACGCAGGCGGCGGCGAGCACGCGCGGCAGGCGCCAGTCGAACAGCAGGCGGCTGCGCAGGTCGCGGTCGCCACCGATGGCGCGCCACAGATCGCCGGGCGTCGCCCAGTCATGCCCGGCGCAGGCCGCCACGACGATGGCGAGCGCCAGCACGGCGGCGAGGATCAGCCATGGCCTCATTTGGCAAACGCGGTCGGGTGGAACAAAGCGGCCAGATGCTCGATGCCGTCGAACGTGCGCGGGCCCGGGATCAACAACTCGGCGCGGACGACGGCATGGGCACGGCCCGCCTTGACGGCACGCATGTCGGACCAGCCCGGGCGGGCGATCAGCTCCTGCAAACCTTTCTGCGTGCCGGCGAACAGCAGCACGTCGGGATCGGCCTGGAGGATCGCCTCGGGCGAGACCTGGGCCAGCGCCGACTCGGCCAGGCCGAAGCGGCCGCCGGCCCGCACGATCGCGTCGCCGGTATAGGTGTTCGGGCGCGCCACCAGCATCAGGCCGTTGCCGAGCTGGCCGGTGATCATGATGACGCTGGGGGCCGGCAGTCCCTTCGTCTTCTCGCCGACCAGCGCCATGCGCCGGTCGAGCGCCGCCACGACCTCCTCGCCATGAGGCGCGATGCCCGCGACCTTCGCCATCAGGTGGATGTTGGTCAGGATCTCTGCCACGCTCCGTTGCAGCACGACGACGATGGGAATGCCCAGCCGCTCCATCGGATCGATCAGCTGGTTGGCCGCCTGCCGCGACGGCGTGACGAGCAGGAAGTCGGGATGCAAATCGACGATCGCATCGACCGAAAAACCGAGCCGCCCGCCGACCAGCGGCCGATCGAGCACTTCCTTCGGATAGCGCGTGTAGGCCTCGATGCCGACGATGCGGTCGGCGAGGCCGAGTGCCGCCACGATCTCCGTGTTGGACGCGAAGATCGGGATGATCCGCCGCGGCGGCTCGGGCACGGTGACCGTGCGGCCGAAGGCGTCCTGCACGACGACCGGCTCGGCGTGCGCCGGGGCCGCGAGGCCCGCAACGCACGCCAGGACGATCACCGCCAGCTTCATCAGAAGCGGGCCTGCACGCCCAGGATGAACTCGCGGCCCGGCATCGAGTTGCCGCACGAGCCGTTCTGGAACGTGCCGTTGGCCTGGCAGGGCCGCTGGTCGAGCGCGATAAAGATTGGGTGCGCGTTGACGTCGAGGATGTTGTTGAGCGCGCCGAAGAACTTCACGCCCTTGTGCACCTCGATCTCCGCCCGCGTGTTCCACACCCAGAAGGCTTCCTTGCGATAGATGGTCTGGCTGGTGACCTGTCCCGGGAAGAAGGCCGGGTTCAGCCGCTCTTCCGTATTGTACCACATGGGACCGCGCAGGATGCCCAGAAGCTGCACGTTCCACGGCATCTTGGCATCGAGTTCGGCATAGCGGGTGCCGATCGACGCCTCGTACTGATTGATGCGCGTGGCTTGCATGCTGCCGGCCGACGGCAGGGCGCCATAGTCCGTCATCGTGAAATTGAAGTAGCCGCTGCCGAACACGCTCCAGCGCGTGCCGGGCGCGACGGCGAGGCCGAGGGTGCGCATCACGTCGGCCTCACCCTGCAATTCGAGGCCCTGGATGACGATGTCCGACGGGTTGTTCTGGTACTGCGCGGTGACCGCCGTGCCGACGGTGGAGATCGTCTGGGCGGAGATGCGGTTGCTGATCACGTTCTGGAACAGCGCGAGATCGAGCCGCGCGTCCTGCGTCGTCACCGTGGCGCCGATTTCGAGCTGACGGCTGGTCTCCGGCGCGAGGTTGGGATTGCCGAAGGTCGTGGTCGTACCGGCCGGCGTCACGGTGAAGTTCGAGCCCAGTTCCGTCGCCGTCGGCGCGCGGAAGCCGGTCGAGGCGCCGACGCGCCCGTTCAGCCAGTCGGTGATGCGGAGCGTCGAGCCGACCGAATAAGTCGTCGCCTGGTAATTGACGCTGCCCGGCACCAGGGTCGCCGCGAATGGCGTCTGCAGCGTGGTCGTCGTGCCGTAGGTCTGGCGCACGCCGCCGCGGATCGTCCAGCGATCGAAGAATGTCTGCGCGTCCTCCGCGTAGAACGCCCAGATCTGGTCGGTCTCGTTGTTGTCCTGCGGCGACTGCTGCGTCACCGCCGCGCCGCCCGAGCGGAAGCGCGTCGAGGTAATCCAGCTGCGCTCCCAGTCGACGCCGACCAGCAGCTCGTTGCTCGGGATCAGCTTGTAGCGCGGCTGGAAGCGGAAGCCCTCGATGTCGATCTGGCGGTTGTTGTGATCGATGGTGGTGCGCGAGGCCAGCGCATTGGCCGTGCTGAGCGGCGACGGGTTGTTGAGGTCGTCGACGTCCTGCACGTAGTAGGCTTGGAACATCAGGCCGCCGCGGCCGTCCGGAGTCTTGCCGTTGTACGTGAAATCGATCGACTGGTTGGTGCGCGTATCGAAGGCGAAGACGTTCGCGCCCGACCCACGGAAGCCCGCATTGTAGATGCCGTCGGTGCGGACGGTGAGATCGACGCGGTTGTCGTTGTCGATCTGCCAGCCGAGCGCGGCGGTGCCGCCCCCGCGGGTCCACGACGTGTTGCTCTCGTACGCGCCGCCGCCCACCTGATAGTCCTTGCGGGTGCCCGCCGCGAAACCCAGGTACCAGTCGAAGCCGTTCGCCTGTCCGCCGGTCTGCGCCTTGCCCTGCGTCAGGTTCCACGAACCGACGCTCGCCTCGAGCAGGGTGCCCGGCGCGGTGCGGCCGTTCTTCATGATGATGTTGACGACGCCGCCCATGTTCGAGCTGCCATAGACCACCGAGGACGGGCCGCGCACGATCTCGATGCGCTCGACGTCGGCGGCGGACAGCTTGGAGATGTTCGCCGTGCCGGCGCGATGGCCGTTGATCAGGACGAGCACCTGGCTCTTGTAGTCGCGGCCCTGGCCTTCGGTGGCACCGCCGCGAATATTGAGCGAGGTCTGGCCCGCGGTCCATTCGCTCATGAAGCCCACGGCATTCTCGGCCAGCAGGTCGGTCACCGACTTGGCCGACGACTTGGAGATCTTCTCGCCGTCGATGACCTGGATGGTGCCGGCGATCTTGGTGACTTCCTCGGGGCGGCCGGTCGCCGTGACGACGACCTCGGGCAGCACACCGGCCTGGGCCGGCGTCGAGGCGGGCGGCGAGGCGGGTGCAGGCGCCGGTGCCTGTTGCGCGAAGGCCGGCGACAGCCACAGCGTGGACGAGATCAATGCCGCCTGCGCGAGGCTCCTGTTCAATCGAGACTTGATCATCACTTCCCCCAAATCAGAACGGCAGATTTCCTTGGAATATCGAGGCGCACGCCCGCGGCATCGGGCGTCGCCTGTGCGGACAGATGCGCGTGAAGTTCGACGCGGCGAACGTCATCGGCGGGCCAGTTCAGCCGATCCGCGAGATAGGCCGACAGATGCGAGAGATCGGCGACGACGCCGGAAAAAGTCCAGTCCGTGAACACGATGCGCTGCGGCCGTGACGCCAGCGCGAGGCCGCGCAGCACCACGTCGAGGCCCGGCGTCTCGTCCTCGCGATGCCACTCGGACGGCAGGCAGCCCGCGAAGCAAAGACCGCGCGGCCCCTGATGCGCCGGCACGATCCACACGACGGTGTTGCGCGCCCAGGCGCGGCAGCGCGCGAGAAAGTGCTCGGGCTCCTCGAACAAAGCGGGCATGGTGGCGGCCAGCACGGTGTCGTGCCCCTGCTCGGGGACGTCGGCCATGGCCCAGCCGTCGGGCACGATGCGCGGCGGGCTGTGCAGCCGCGCGAGCCGCGCGCGCATCGTCGGCGACGGCTCGATGGCGGTCCACGGAATGTCTCGCTCGCGCAACGCGGCGCCGAGTTGGCCGCCGCCGGCGCCGACATCCAGCAGCTCGCCGGTCCGCGCCACGAAGCGGCGCACCAAAGGCGCCACGCGCGCCACATAGTCCGACGTATCGATCGCCGAGGCATAGAGCTCGAGCGGATCGATCGCAGGCCGGGGAGCGGCGGAAGGAAAGACGGAAACCGACACGACGGACTCGCGGCACAACATCCGTCACCGCGAACCGTAGCCGGCCCTTCTCCCGCTTCACACGGACGACGAGCCGGTTGCTACATCAGGACACCCCGCCCAATGCGTTCGCGCGTGACCGCGGATAGTGGCAGGTCTCCTGGCTTACGGGTCTCAGCTCTCGACCACCTTCCCAGAACCTTGCGGTTCCAGTGGTTTAACGGTCGCGAGCTCGCCGCTCACAGTTGCGGGGGCAGCCGCGGAATGTCCGCGTTCCCTTTTGATCCCTTGCGGGAACCACTGCCGGATTTGTGGCAGCCGTGCGGCAGACCGTCAAGCCGTCCTCAACGTTCGAACACCAGGTCGCCCGTGTAGTGCCGCGTCTCCCAGTGATGGCGCTCGAGCTCGGGATCGAGATGTTCCTCCGCCGGCCAGCCGAGGTCGAGATAGGCCACCAACTTCCAGCCCGCCGGCACGTCGAGCGCGCGCTTCACTTCGGCCGGATCGAAGATCGACACCCAGCCCATGCCGAGCCCTTCGGCGCGTGCGGCCAACCACATCGTCTGGATCGCCGCGACCACGGAATAGCGCAAGGTCTCGGGCATTGTCTGGCGGCCAAGGCCGCTGCCGGTCTCCGTGGACTCGTCGGAAAACACCGCGAGATGGACCGGCGCCTCCTTCAGGCCGGCGAGCTTCAGGCCCATGTAGTTCTTCTTCTGCTCGCCGTCATAGCCTTTGAGCGCGCTGTCGTTGGCGCGCGCGAAGCTCTCCCACACCAGCCGACGCCGCTCGGGCGACTTCACCTTCACGAAGCGCCAGGGCTGGCTGAAGCCGACCGACGGCGCGTGCGTGGCGACCTCGATCAGGTCGTCGATCAGCTTCTCGTCGACCGGATCGGGTCGAAAGCGCCGCACGTCGCGCCGCCACAACACGAGATCGCGGAAGGTGGCGCGGAAGGTCGCGTCGAACGGCAGGTGCACCGGCGGTACGGGCTTGTCGTCGCTCATGTCTCTCTCCTGCCGATCGCGTGAAAGAAAGTGCCGCTGACCGAGCCGCGGCGCGCGCCCGCCTCGGCGATGGAAGCGCCGCTGGCGTCGCGACAGTCGACCAACGGGTCGTCGCCGACGCTCAGCACGCGGGCATAGTGGAATTCGTGACCCAGGATCGTCGTGCCGGCACGGCCGAGCGCACTGTCGGCCCCGAGCCGCGCCGAGCGATAGCCGAGATGCAGGCGGCGCTTGGCAAAGGACGTCTCGAGCGCCAGCAGGCCGGCCATCGCGTGCCGCGCGCCGCCCGCATCCTCGAGGCCCGCGCCCAGCACCATGTAGCCGCCGCACTCGCCGTGGATCGGCACCGCACGTTCGGCCAGCGCCCGCAGTCCGGCGTGGAAGGGCTGGGCCTTGGCGAGCGTCGCGGCATGCAGCTCGGGATACCCGCCGGGCAGCCACACGGCATCGGCGTCCGCGGCCGGCGCCTCGTCGGCGAGCGGCGAGAACGGCTTGATCTCCGCGCCGCGGGCGCGCCAGTGCGCCAGCAGATGCGGATACATGAAGGAGAAGGCGCGATCGCTGGCCAGCGCCACCCGCTGCCCCGGCGGATCGATGAAGGCGGCCGCGCCCACTGGCGCGCCGGTCTTCGTCGCGCGCGCGCAAGCGGCGACGGCGTCGAGATCGATCCGCTCCGCCAGCGCCGCCGCCAGCGCATCGAGATGATCCTCGAGACCGGCGGTTTCGCTCGCCTGCACGAGGCCGAGATGCCGCTCCGGCAGCGTGAGACGCGGATCGTCGGACAGCGCACCGAACAAGGCGATCCCGGCGCACTCCAGCGCCGGTGAGATCAGGCGCAGATGCCGTTCGCTCGCGACGCGGTTGAGGATCACGCCGGCGACGCTCACGTCGGCACGGTAGCGCGCGATGCCGAGCGCAATGGCCGCCGCCGTCTCGGTCTGCCCCTTCACGTCGAGCACCAGCACGACCGGCCAGCCGAGCAAGGCCGCGACGTCGGCGGTGGCGCCGCGCCCGCCGATCCCGTCGAACAGACCCATCACGCCTTCTGCGATCGCGAGCGCCGCCGGCCGGTCCGCGACCAGGCCGGCGATCGCAGCCGGGCTCATCGCCCAGCCGTCGAGATTGAAGCTGTCGCGCCCCGTCGCCACGCGATGGAAGGCGGGATCGATATAGTCGGGGCCACATTTGAAGGGCTGCACGCCGACGCCGCGCCGCGCAAAGGCGCGCATCAGGCCCAGAGCGACCGTCGTCTTGCCCGCGCCCGAGCGTGGCGCCGCGACCACGAGGCCGCGTGTCATGACCAGCCGACCATGGTCGAGCGCACCTGGTCGCGCAACGCCGCCACCGCGCCGATCACCACGATGCACGGCGAGCCGATGCCGCTGCTCTTTGCATCCGACGCCAGCGTACCGAGCCGGGTCTCGACCACGCGTTCGTTCTCGGTGGTGGCCGACTGGATCATCGCCGCCGGCGTGTCGGCCGGCAGGCCGCCTTCCTGCAACGCCTTGGCCATCTCGGCGAGCTGCGCCATCGGCATGTAGAGGATGATCGGCTGGCCGAGCTTCGCGAGCGCCACCCAATCGGCGGCGGACTGCCCGTCCTCGGCGCGATGGCCGGCCGCCAGCACGACGGCATGATTGGTGTCGCGCGTCGTGGCCGGAATGCCGGCCAGGGCCGTCGCCGCGAGGCCCGCCGTCACGCCCGGAATGACGCGGAAGCGGATGCCCGCCGCCGTCAGCGCCGTCGCTTCTTCCCAGCCGCGGCCGAACACGAACGGATCGCCACCCTTGAGACGCAGCACGCGCCGGCCGAGCCGCGCGCGCTCGACCAGGACCTCGTTGATGTCGCGCTGCTGCGGCGAGGCGCGGCCGCCGCGCTTGCCGACCGCGATCAGCTCCGCATCGGCGCGCTTCAGCGCCAGCACGCGCGCATCGACCAGCGCGTCGTGCACGATGTCGTCGGCCGCCGACACCGCGTGCAGCGCCAGCAACGTCAGCAGCCGCGGATCGCCGGGACCGGCGCCCGCCAGCCATACTTCGCCCGCCGGAAAATCCGGCATCGGCGGGAAACCGGGCAGGCTCATGCGCGTCCCCGGAAGCGCCGCTGATAGCCCGCGTCGTAGAGCGCGCTGTTGCGGAAATCCCGCGTGCCCAGGACCTTGCCGACCAGGATCAGCGCCGTACGCTCGATCGGCGCCTTGGCGACTTCGGCCGCGATGGTCGCGAGCGTGCCGCGCACCACGCGCTCGTCGGGCCAGGTCGCGCGATAGACCACGGCCGCCGGGCAGTCGGCGCCGTAGAACGGCACGAGATCGGCCACGACCTTGTCGAGCACGTGGATGGACAGATGCACCGCCAAGGTCGCGCCGGTTGCGGCGAAGGCCTTGAGGTCCTCGCCCGCCGGCATCGACGAGGCGCGTCCCGACGTGCGCGTCAGCACGACCGACTGCGCGACTTCGGGCAGGGTCAATTCCTGGCCGAGCAGGGCCGCGGCGGCGGCAAAGGACGGCACGCCCGGCGTCACGCTGTAGTCGACACCCGCGGCGTCCAGCGCGCGCAACTGTTCGCCGAGCGCGCTCCAGATCGACAGGTCGCCTGAATGCAGCCGCGCCACGTCCTGTCCGGCATCGGTCGCGCGCCGGCACTCGGCCACGATTTCCTCCAGCGACAGTGGCGCGGTGTCGACGATGCGTGCGCCGGGCGGGCAATGATCGAGCAGCGCCTGCGGCACCAGCGAGCCGGCATAGAGGCAGACCGGGCAGCGCGCGATCAGGTCGCGGCCGCGCACGGTGATGAGATCGGCGGCGCCCGGCCCGGCGCCGATGAAGTGAACGGTCATCGCCCTTCTCCGATGGCGATGGCACAGGTGGCGCCCGCCGTGGCGACGCGCGTGCCGAGCAGGCGCGCGTCGCGGCCGGCCGCGACCAGTGCCGAGGCTTCGGCGATCGACGGCACACCCTTGGTCTCGAGCACCAGCTTCGAGGGCGTCAGCACCTGCCCCGCCACGCGATCGAGATCGAGCACGGTGCAGGCCACCAACTTCACCGACAACCGGCGCGCGGCTTCGAGGAATGCCTCGGTCGCCGCCTTGTCGGACTCCGTCGCCAGCACTTCGAGGCGTTCGGCCGGCACGCGATAGAGATCGAGCGCCATGCGCACGACCTTCTCGATCTCGTCGGCTTCGGTGCCGCGCCGGCTGCCCACGCCCGCGACGATCATGGCTTCCTCACGCGCCACTGCACGATCGGCGCTGCCGACCGCCAGACGAAGGTGCTGGTGGCGCCGGCGCGGCCCGCGCGCGACACGTCCAGCCGCACGAGCTCGCCGCCGTGACGGCCGAACCAGTCGATCAGCCGTGCTTCCGTGGCCAGCGACACGCCGTTGGCGACCAGCCGGCCACCCGGCTTCAACGCCGCCCACACCGCATCGAACAAGCCGGGATTGGAGAGCCCGCCGCCCACGAACACGACGTCGGGCGCGGGCTGTCCCGCGAAGCTCTCGGGCGCGCGGCCCTGCACGATCTGGAGATCGGGCGCGCCCAGCGCCGCCGCGTTGCGCGCGGCATGGCCGGCGCGCTTGGGATCGCTCTCGAAACCGATCGCCCTGAGCGACGGATGCCGCAGCAGCCACTCGACGGCGATGGAGCCGGCGCCGAGGCCGACGTCCCACAGCAGCTCGCCGTGGCGCGGCGCCAGCGCCGACAGCGTGACGGCCCGCACCTCGCGCTTGGTGAGCTGGCCGTCATGCTCGAACGCGGCGTCCTCGAGACCCGGCACAAGGCCGAGCACCGTCGCGCCCTCGCCCGCCACCACCTCGACGCCGATAGTGTTGAGCGCCGCCACGTCGCCAAGATCGAAGCCCGCCGCCGTGGTGCGCCGCACTTTCTCCTGCGCACCGCCTAGCGATTCGCAGACGACCAGCGTCGATCCGCCCAGGCCGCGTTCGACGAGCAGTTTGGCGAGCTTGGCCGGCGTCGTGCCGTCCCACGACAGCGCCAGGATGCGCGCGCCTGGATGCAGGTGGCGCACGATGCCCTCGAGCGCCCGGCCGTGCAGGCTGACCAGCGCCGTGTCCTGCAACGACCAGCCGAGCCGCCCGGCGGCCAGGCTGAAAGCCGACGGCTGCGGCAGGCAGAGCATTTCCTCGGGCGGCACGGCGCGCATCATCATGTCGCCCACGCCATAGTGGAACGGATCGCCGCTTGCCAGCACCACGACTGGCTGGCCTCGGTGGGAAAGAATCTCCGGCATCGCCTCGCCGATCGGGCTCGGCCAGGCCAGCCGCTTGCCGGTGATCAACCCGTCCGCCAGCGCGAGATGGCGCTTGCCGCCCACGACCAGCGCGGCCGCGGACACGAGCTGTTGCGCCACCGGCGACAGGCCGGCCACGCCGTCTTCGCCGATCCCGACGATGGACAGCCAGCGCGAGCCCGTGCAGGTTGCGCGCTCAGCCATGCGCATTCTCATTCTCGGCGGCACGATCGAAGCCTCGGAACTCGCCAAGCTTGTCGCCGACGACAAGCGCTTCGACGCCACCCTGTCGCTGGCCGGCCGCACGATGAAGCCGCGCCCGCAGCCCATCGCCACGCGCAGCGGCGGCTTCGGCGGCGCCGAGGCGCTGGCCCGCTGGCTGCGCGACGAGAAGATCGAGGCCGTGGTCGATGCCACGCATCCCTATGCCGACAAGATGTCGGCCAATGCCGTCTTCGCTTGCGGGCAGACCGGCGTGCCGCTGGCCTCGATCGTGCGCCCGCCCTGGACCGCCGTGCCGGGCGACACCTGGCAGAGCGTGGCCGATGCCGACGCCGCGGCGCACGCCATCGGCACGCGGCCGCACCGCGTGTTCCTGAGCCTCGGCCGGCAGGAGCTGGGCGCCTTCGCGGCGGCACCGCAGCACCACTATCTCGGCCGCTCGGTCGACGAGCCGCGCTGCGTCGCCCTGCCGCCCGACATCCGCATGCTGTTGGCGCGCGGGCCGTTCACGATCGACGCCGAGACGCGCCTGCTGCGCGACGAGAAGATCGAGGTGCTGGTCTCCAAGAATTCCGGCGGCACGGCCATCTACGCCAAGATCGCCGCCGCGCGCACGCTCGGCATTCGCGTGCTGATGATCGCGCGGCCCGACAAGGCCACGGGTCATCCGGTCGCGAGCGCACAGGAAGCGATCGACTGGCTGCATCACGCGCCGCCCCGCTCACTGCGCGGCGTGTAGATCCAGCGCCCGACCTGCCGCGTCGTGCTGGCGCCGATGATGACAAGCGTGCGCATGTCGACGATCGAGGGATCGGCCTCGCCGAGTGTCGTGCTGACCACCCGCGCCTCGGCGGTGCCGGCGGCGCGCACGAACAGCACCGGCGTCTCCCCCCGCTTCTTCGCTCGCAACAGGTCGAACGCCTGACCGATCTGGTGCGGCCGCGCCTTCGATGCCGGATTGTAGAGCGCGATCACGAAGTCGGCCTCGGCCGCCGCCGCCAGCCGCCTCTCGATGGTGGCCCAGCTCTTGAGATTGTCCGACAGCGAGATCGCGCAGAAGTCGCCACCCAGCGGCGCGCCGACTTCGGCCGCCGCCGCCAGCATCGCCGTCACGCCGGGCTCGACCCGGATGTCGAGCGAACGCCATGCCGGATCGCCCGCCTCGACCGCCTCGAACACCGCCGCCGCCATCGCGAATACGCCGGGATCGCCGCCCGACACGACCGCGACCTGATGGCCGGACGCCGCGAGCTCCAAGGCATGCCGTGCGCGGTCGAGCTCGACGCGATTGTCGGACGCATGGCGGCGCTGGTCGGCACGGCCCGCCGGAATGCGATCGAGATAGGGGCCGTAGCCCACGAGATCGGTGGCGCGCGCCAGCGCCGCCTGGGTGGCGGGCGTCATCAACTCCGCCTTGCCGGGTCCCGTGCCCACAACGACGAGCGAGCCGGTCATAGGCGCCGCCCCTCGCCCGGGATCAGCACCATGCCGAAATAGGCGCCGCGCGCGTCGCCGCAGTCGGCCAGCGGCAGGATGCGCTCGTCTTCCATGGTGCCGCGCTCGACATAGACGGCGCGCTTCAGAAGGCCCGCCTGCTCGACGGCGCGGCGCACCTTCGCGAGATTGCGGCCGACCTTCATGATCACCGCGGCATCGGTGAGCCGCAGACGTTCGATCAGCGCGCCCTCGCCTAAGGTGCCGGGCAGCACGGCCAGCATGTCGTCGCCCCAGGTGATCGGCGTCTTGGCGCGTGTCCAGCAGCCCGACATGCCGGTGACGCCGGGCACAACCTCGACCGGAAAGTCGGCCGCGAGGCGCCGCCACATATGCATGAACGAGCCGTAGAAGAAGGGGTCGCCCTCGGCCAGCAGGCCCACCGACTTGCCCGCGCGCAGCAGCGCCGCCAGCCGCGCCGCGGCGTCGCGATAGAAGTCGCCCATCGCGCGCTGATACTCCGCGCCGTCGGCCGGCGCTTCCTCGGTGACCGGATATTCCAGCCGCTCTTCGGCCTGCCCGGCGGCCAGCAGCGGCGTCACGATGCGGCGCGCATTGCCCCGTGCATCCTTCTTGGCGAAGAACGCCACGACATCGACGGCGCGCACCAGTCCCGCCGCGCGCAGGGTGAGATAGCGCACGTCGCCCGGCCCGACGCCGATGCCGTAGAGCGTGCCCGCGCGCGCGGTGCCGGCCAGCGCATCGAGCGTGGTCATTCCGCCTCGCTCGCCAGCGCGTTCACGGCGGCGACGGCCATGGCGCTGCCGCCCTTGCGGCCCTTCACGATCAGGAAGGGCACGCGTCCGTCGGCCGCCAGCGCCGCCTTGGATTCCGCCGCGCCGATGAAGCCCACCGGCAGGCCGATCACCGCGGCCGGCGGCGGTGCGCCGCCATCGAGCATGTCGAGCAGATGGAACAGCGACGTCGGCGCGTTGCCGATCGCCACCACGGCGCCGGCGAGCTTGTCGCGCCACAGTTCCATGGCGGCGGCGCTGCGCGTGTTGCCCATGTCGCGCGCGAGACCCGGCACCCGAGCATCGTCGAGCGTGCAGACGATCTCGTTGCCGGCCGGCAGGCGCGCGCGCGTGATGCCGTTGGCCACCATCCTGGAATCGCACAGGATCGGCGCGCCGCCGATCAGTGCCCAGCGCGCATTGTCGGCGAAGCCCGGCGCCATCACGATGTCGCGCGCCACCTCGACCATGCCGCAGGCATGGATGATGCGGACGGCGACCTTCTCCTCGGCCTTGCTGAAGCGCGCGAGATCGGCCTCCGCGCGAATGATCGCGAACGACCGGCGGTAGATTTCCGCCCCGTCGCGGATGTAGTCGCGGTTGCTCATAGCGTGTCCGGCTCGACGATCTTCTCGAAAGAGTCGCGCGCCGTGCCACGATGCACGACGCCGAAGCGGCCCTCGGTGCCGACCAATACCAGATCGGCCGGCGTGGGACGCGCGCAGCCCTTGGCGCAACCCGAGACATGGACGGTCCCCGAAATGCCGTGCGCGGCAAGACGCCGTGCGGCGCGGCGCGTGTCGACGGTGCCGGAGGCGCAGGCCGGCGCCCCGGGACAGGCTTCGATGCGCAGCAACGGATCGCTCTCGTCGACGATCAGGCCGAGCGTCTCCGCCTCTTCCACCAGCGCATCGAGATAGAGCGCGCGCCACGGCGACAGCCGCAGCTCGCGCAGGCCGGGCGTCGCGGCAAGCGCACGCAATTGCGCCGCCTCCAGACGACCGAACGGCGCGCCGACACCGAAGAAATTGCCGACGGCTCCCAGCCGTCGCGCACCCGACACGGGCGTCTCGTGCAGCGCTGCCATCAGCGGCCGCTCGCCCAGTGCCAGCTTGATCGCCGCGGACACCGCCTGGTCGGGCGGCACGCTGCCGAGCCATGCGCCCCGCACGGCAAGCGCGACGTCGGCGGCGCCAACGGACAGCGCCACGTCCGCGCGCTCGCCCACGATCGACAGCGGTCCGCCGCCATCGACCAGCCAGCCGAACTTGGCCGGCAGCGCAGCCAGCCGGCGCTCGGAAGCAATCGCGCGGGTAAGCGATAGTGCCAGCGCGCGCGTGCGCTCATCGGCAAGCGGCGCCACCATGACGTTGCGCGCGGCTTCAGTGCCGGCGTCCGGATCGAGCAGGCCCAACCGGTCGAGCGACCCTCGCAACGCGCCAAGACCTTCGTCCCGCAGGCCGCGAATCTGGAGGTTGGCGCGGCGCGTCAGGTCGAGATGGCCGTTGCCGAGGCGCTCGGCGATGTCGGCGAGGCCCGCGGCCTGGGCGCGGCCGAAGGCGCCCGCCCATGGCCGCACGCGGACCAGAAGCCCATCGCCGCTCGGCATGGGCGTGAGCACGCCGGGGCACCAGCCCTTGATATCGAACGCGGCGGCGCGGCTCATGTCGCCGCCCGCTGGATCGCCCGCTCGAGTTCGTTGTCGACGGAGTTCCGCCGGCTGACCCAGAGGCCGCGCGCGCGGGCATCGCGCAGGCGGTGCGCAATGGCGGCAGTCGCGGCGGGGTTGTCACGGATCATGGCCGACAATACCGCTTCATCGGCGATCAGGGCAGCATGCGTTGCATCGAAAAGAGGCCCGGAAACCGCCTCGGCCGTGGCCGAAAAGGCATAAAGCGCGTCGACCGCCTGGGCGATCTCGGCGACACCGCGATGGCCGTGCGCCAGCATGCCGTCCAGCCAGCGCGGATTGGTCAACCGGCCGCGCACGACCCGTGCAATCTCCTCGGCCAGGCGGCGCGCCTTGGGTGCCTCGGGCCGGCTGGTGTCGAGATGATAGAGCTCCGGCGCCTTGCCCAGCAGCGCCGCCGCCGCCGCGAAGCCGCCGGCGAAATCGGCCACGCCGTCGCCGTCCAGCACGTCGCGCTCGCGGTCGTCCTGCGGATGCACCAGCACGTCGGCGTCCGAGACGCGGCCGCGGAACGTGTCGCCCGCCGCGGCCTCACCCTCGCTGCCGCCATAGGCGTGCGTCACGGCGGCCAGATAGGCTTCGCCGAGATCGGCGCGCGTCTTCCAGTCGCCGTCGAGCGCAAGATCGCCCGCGCGCGCGCCGTAGCTGCCGGGCGCGCCGCCGAACACGCGTGCGAGATCGCCGCCGCTACGCGCGGCCTCGGCTAGCGGGTTGTCGGCCGCCTCCTCGTCGAGCGCCGCGACGCGGCGCACGGCGAGATCGAACAACGCGATCTGGCTCTCGAAGATGTCGCGGAACAGGCCCGAGATACGGAGCGTCACGTCGATGCGCGGCCGGTCGAGCGTGGCCAGCGGCAGCACCTCGATGCCGGTGACGCGGCTGGAATTCTTGTCCCACACCGGCTGCACGCCGAGATAGGCGAAAGCCTGGGCGAGATCGTCGCCGCCGGTGCGCAGCGACGCCGAGGCCCACAGGTCGATCACCAGCGCGCGCGGATAGTCGCCATGATCCTGGAGGTAGCGGCGCACGACCTCGCCCGCGGCACGCCCGCCGATGGTCGCGGCGGTGCGCGTGGGAATCGACCGCGGATCGATCGAGGTGAGGTTGCGCCCCGTGGGCAGCACGTCGGCGCGGCCGCGCGTCGGGGCGCCGGCGGGACCGGGCGCCACCCGCCGTCCGTCGAGCGCCGCCAGCAGGCCCGCGCGCTCGGACGCAGCACTCGCGCGTACGCCGGCCTCGGCGTTGGTCGCGGCCACCAGCGTGTCGAGCTTGTCGGCGTCGGGCATGCGGCCGAAGACGTGCAGCCCGTCGCGGATGCTCAAATCCTTGATGTCGCAGAGCTGCGCGTCGAGCTTGGCCACGGCCTCGCGGTTGGGCTCGTCCTTCACCAGCCCGCAGTCCTGCGCAAGACCCGACGACCATGCGCGCTCGACGATCTCGTCCTCGAGGAAGCCGAGCCGCCGCCGATCGAGCCCGTCGGCCGCCGCATACTCCTCGATCAGCCCTTCGAGCTCTCCCAGCGGTCCATGCAGGCCGGCGGCGCTGAGCGGCGGCGTCAGGTGGCCGAGCGTGACGGCGGCCAGCCGGCGCTTGGCCTGCACGGCTTCGCCCGGATTGTTGACGATGAACGGATAGACGACCGGCACCGGTCCCAGCACGCGCTCCGGCCAGCATTCGGCCGACAGCGCCAGCGCCTTGCCCGGCAACCATTCGAGCGTGCCGTGCGTGCCGAGATGGATGAGCGCATCGATCTTCTCGTCGTCGCGCAGCCTTGCGTAGGTCGCCACGTATTCGGCCGACGGCGGCGCGTCCATGTCGTGATAGGCGCTGCCGCGATCGGGTTGCAGCAGCACGATCACCTTGCCGCAGCGCAGCTCGGGCTGCGTTCCCGCCAGCAGCGGCGCGATGTCGGCGGCCTGCCAGTCCGTCGCGCCGATATCGTATCCATTGTCCCGCAGCAGGCGCAGGATCTCGAGCGCGCTTTCCGTCGTGTCGAGGCCGACGGCGTAGCCGGCGCGGCCGCCGCGCGCCGGATAGTTCGCCAGTACCAGCGCCAGTTTCCGCTCCGCCGGCGGCGTGCGACCGAGCTTCGCCCAGTTGGCCGCGAGGCACGCGACATAGTCGACACGATCGAGGTCGGGCGTGTGTTCAACCCGCGCGAACTCCAGTCGCGCATCGACCGGCGTCTCTTCCTTGAACGAGATCGCGCGCGTCAGCAGGCGGCCGTCGAGTTCCGGCAGCACGACATTCATCGCGAGGTCCGATGGCGACAGGCCGCGCGCCGAGCCGGTCCACGCGACGCGCGCACTGCCCGAGAGCACGACCTGCAACACCGGCACGTCGGCCTGGTCGAGCACCGTTGTATCGTCGGCGCGCATCGCCGAGAACGCCGTGGTGTTGAGCACGATGGCGGGCCGGTGCGCTTTCAGCAGTTCCGTGAGCGGCGCCTGGATCGCGGGATCCTTGAGGCTGCCGACCGCGACGGCGAGCGGCGCCAGTCCTTCGCGGTCGAGCGCGGTCATCAGCGCTTCGATCGGCGCCATGTCGGCCGCCAGCAGGTTGGCGCGGTAGAACACGATCAGCGCCGTCGGGCGGGTGTCGTCTCGGTCGCCCAACACAGTGAGCGCGCCCAGCGCGACGGGCGGCTGCCACGGCAGGCCGCCCACGAGACGCAACGCATTGCCGAGATTGTCTGCGCCGCCTTCGCGGAACAGGCGATCGAGCAGGTCGAGCTGCGCGGGCGAGGCTGTCGACGCCGAGGCCAGCCGTGGATCGGGCCGGTCATCGCCCGGCAATGCCGCGAACAGGATGCCCTTGTCGCGCGCGATATCGGCGATCCGCTCGAGCCCGTAGCGCCAATAGTCGAGCCCACCCAGGCAGCGCACGATCACGGCCTTGGCGCCGGCCACGACCTTGTCGACATAGAGGTCGACCGACATCGGATGGCGCAGGCGCTTCAGGCTCGCGAGCCGCAGGCTGGGAAGAGTGTCGGCCTCGCGCTGCCACGCCGCGGCCAGCGCCGAGAGGTCGCTGTCGGAGAAGGACAGCACGACGATGTCCGCCGGCGACTGCGCGAGATCGACGGCCGCCTCGGCCTCGTCGAGACTCGCGATCTCGGTCGCCAGGATATGCATGGAGACCTAGTCGCCCAGGATCAGCCGGCGATCAAGGCGCGGATCGCCGCCTGGTCGAGGCCCTTCTCGCCGATCACGACCAGCCGGCCCTGCCGCTTCTCGCCCGCCGCCCACGGCTTGTCGAAATGATGCTGGATGCGGTTGCCGACACCCTGCACCAGCAGGCGCATCGGCTTGCCCGAAATCTCGGCGAAGCCCTTGGCGCGCAGCACGTCGTGCACCTCGGCGATCTTCTTGATGCGGTCGACCAGCTGCTGCGGCGACGTGAACGCGGGCAGGTCGACGATGAAGGTCTCGAAATCCTCGTGGTCGTGCTCGCCCTCGGCGTCGTGGTGCGAGGGCCGGCTGGCGAGATCGCCTTCGGCGGCAGCGCCGAGGCCCAGCAGGACCGACGTCGGCACCTTGCCGTTCTCGACCTCGACCACCTTGACCGCGCGCGACAGGGTCGTGCCGATCTGGCTGGTCACGTCCTTGCGCTCGTCCGACGACATCAGGTCGGCCTTGTTCAGCACCACGAGGTCCGCGCACAGGAGCTGGTCCTCGAAGACCTCTTCCAGCGGGTTGTCGTGGTCGAGCGAGGAATCCTCCGCGCGCTGCTGGGCGAGCGCCTCGTGATCGTCGGCGAAGCGGCCGGCCGCGACCGCGGCGCCGTCGACCACCGCGACGACGCCGTCGACGGTGACGCGCGAGGCGATCGCGGGCCAGTTGAACGCCTGCACCAGCGGCTTGGGCAATGCGAGGCCCGACGTCTCGATCACGATATGCTCGGGCGGATTGGGCCGATCAAGCAGCGCTTCCAGCGCCGGCACGAAGTCGTCGGCGACGGTGCAGCAGATGCAGCCGTTGGCCAGCTCGACGATCGCGTCCTCGGGGCAGCTCTCGATGCCGCAGCTCTTCAGGATCTCGCCGTCGATGCCGACATCGCCGAACTCGTTGACGATCACCGCGAGCTTGCGGCCCTCGGCGTTCTCCAGCACGTGGCGCACCAGCGTGGTCTTACCCGCGCCGAGGAATCCGGTGACGATGGTGCACGGCACCTTGGCGAGGGCTTTCGTCTGGGTGCTCATTTCAATTCCTCCGGAAGACGCAGGGGCGGGACGCGCGCGATCGTGTGCTGGCGGATGTGGACGGGACGCTCGCGCCAGGGCGTCAGCCCGTCGGCCGCCTCGCCGTGCGCGCGGACGAAGGCCAGCATGTCGTCGACGTTGCGCTCGGGATCGAGGTCGCCGATCACATAGGTCCACTTGCCCGGCGCCGAGACGGCGGCGCTGCAGGCGCGCGTGCAGTTGGACAGGCACTCGACGGGGACGATCTCGAGATCGGGGGCGTGCGCCTTGAGCGCGGCATGCAGGCGCGCGCCCGGACGCGGCTCGGCCGGCGGCTCGCCTTCCCGGCGACAGGTCACGCAGACGAAGAGTATCGACACGTCATCCCTCACTTGGCGCCACCCCGCGCCATCGGTTCAACTCGTGTGACGGCAGGTTTCCTGGCTCTCGGGTCGTTGCCTTCGGCCGCCTTCCCGGTTTCCCTTGCGGTACTTCCAGTGGCTGATGGCCTCGCGCTCGCCGACTACAGTTGCGGGGGCAGCCGCGGCCTTCACCGCGTTCCCTTTTGATCCCCGTGAGGGGCACCGTCGCCCGCTTGATAGGGGCCGGGCGCCTTGCTGACAAGGGCTTTGCCGACCATTGTAGGACCATGACAACGGCAAACGACGAAGATGCGCGCCACAAGGCCAAAATGGCCAACCGCAAGGCCATCCAGGACAAGGAAGTCGCGGCCAAGACCATCGAAAAGGGCCTGCTGATCGTCCACACCGGCAAGGGCAAGGGCAAGTCGACGGCGGCCTTCGGGCTGATGCTGCGGGCACTGGGGCGCGGCTTCCGCTGCGGCGTCGTGCAGTTCGGCAAGGGCGCCTGGCAGTCGGGCGAGCGCACCGCGATCGAGAAGCACTTCGCCGACCAGGTCCAGTGGCACACGCTGGGCGAGGGCTTCACCTGGGAGACGCAGGACCGCGCGCGCGACGTCGCCGCCGCCGAGCGCGCCTGGGCCGCGACCGAGAAGCTGATGGCCGATCCCGCGATCCGCTTCATCGTGCTCGACGAGATCAACATCGCGCTGCGCTACGATCATCTCGACATCGCCAGGGTGGTGGCGGCCTTGCAGGCGCGGCGGCACGACCAGCATATCGTCGTCACCGGCCGCAACGCCAAGCAGGAGATGCTCGACGCCGCCGACCTCGTGACCGAGATGACGCCGGTGAAGCATCACTTCGCCGCCGGCGTGAAAGCGCAGGAAGGCATCGAGTTCTAGCGATGACGCGCGCCCTCATGATCCAGGGCACGGGATCTGACGTCGGCAAGTCGATGATCGTGGCTGGCCTCGCGCGCGTCTTCACGCGGCGCGGCCTCAAGGTCCGGCCCTTCAAGCCGCAGAACATGTCGAACAATGCCGCGGTCACGGCCGACGGCGGCGAGATCGGCCGCGCGCAGGCGTTGCAGGCGCGCGCCGCGAAGGTGCCGCTCAGCGTGCACATGAACCCGGTGCTGCTGAAGCCCCAGAGCGACGTGGGCTCGCAGGTCGTCGTGCAGGGCAAGGCCGTGGGTACCGCCAAGGCGCGCGAGTACCAGGCAATGAAGCCGAAACTGCTCGGCGCCGTGCTGGAGAGCTTCGGCATTCTTGCCGCCGATGCCGACCTCGTGCTGGTCGAGGGCGCGGGCTCGGCCTCGGAAGTGAACCTGCGCGCGTCCGACATCGCCAACATGGGCTTCGCACGCGCCGCCGACGTGCCGGTCGTGCTGCTGGGCGACATCGACCGCGGCGGCGTGATCGCGAGCCTGGTCGGCACCAAGGCGGTGATCGATCCCGCCGACGCCGCGATGATCGCAGGCTTCCTGGTCAACCGCTTCCGCGGCGATCCGTCCTTGTTCGCCGACGGCATGGCGACGATCGCCCGCCACACCGGCTGGAAATCGCTCGGCCTCGTGCCGCACTTCGACGCCGCCTACAAGCTGCCGCCCGAGGACGCGCTGGGGCTCGCGACCGGCCCGAGCGGACCGGGCGTGCGCATCGCGGTGCTGGCCTATCCGCGCATCGCCAACTTCGACGACTTCGATCCGCTGAAGCTCGAGCCCGGCGTCGACCTGGCGTTCGTGCGGCCGGGCGAGGCGATCCCCGGCAACTGCGCGCTGGTGATCCTGCCGGGCTCGAAGGCCACGATCGCCGACCTTGCGTCGTTGCGCGAAGCCGGCTGGGACATCGACCTGCACGCGCATGTGCGGCGCGGCGGCCACGTGCTGGGCATCTGCGGCGGCTACCAGATGCTCGGCCGCAAGGTCGCCGATTTCGACGGCATCGAGGGACCGCCCTCCTCCGTCGAGGGACTGGGCCTGCTCGAGATCGAGACCGTGCTGGAAGGCAACAAGGTGCTGACCGAGACCAGCGGCACAACGGTCGACACCAACGTGCCGTTCAAGGGCTACGAGATCCATATCGGCCGCACGACGGGCGCGACGCGGCCGCTGCTGCGGCTCGACAGCGGCAAGACCGACGGCATGGTGAGCGACTCCGGCCGCATCGCCGGCTGCTACATCCATGGGCTGCTGACCGACGACCGCCAGCGCGCCCACTGGCTGCGCAAGGTCGGCGCGCCGATCTCGACCTTGCGCTACGAGGCCGAGGTCGAGGCCACGCTCGACCAGCTGGCCGACCATCTGGAGAAGCACGTCGATTGCGACGCGCTGCTGGCGCTCGCGCGCGCGCCCAAGGTCACGACGGCAGGCTGAGCACCACGAGGATCGCCAGCACGGCGATCTGGATCCCGCAGGCGATGCGATAGAGCTGGAGCGCGCGGCGGATGTCCGCCGCCGTCGCCTCGGCGCGGCCGTCGCCCATATAGGGATCGTCGACCACCTCGCCGTCGTAGAGGCGAGGACCGTTGAGCTTGAGGCCGAGCGCGCCGGCCATCGCGGCCTCGGGCCAGCCGGCATTGGGCGAGCGATGGAAGCGCGCGTCGCGGCGCACCGTGGCCCAGGCGCGCTGCGGCGAGCCGTCGGGCACGAAGCCCGCCGCCGCGACCAGCCACAGCGCGGCGAGGCGCGACGCCGGCAGGTTCACCAGATCGTCGAAGCGCGCCGCGGCCCAGCCGAAGGCGAGATGCCGCTCCGACTTGTGGCCGATCATGCTGTCGGCTGTGTTGACCGCCTTGTAGGCGATGCCGCCCGGCAGGCCCGCGACGGCGAGCCAGAACAGCGGCGCCACGATGCCGTCGGAGAAATTCTCCGCGAGACTCTCGATCGCGGCGCGCGCCACGCCCGCCTCGTCGAGCCGCTCGGGATCGCGGCCGACGATCATCGACACCGCCTTGCGTCCGTCCACGAGCCCGCCGCGCTCCAGCCCGTCGGCGACGTCGGCGACGTGACGATGGAGACTGCGCTGGGCCAGCAGGCTGCTGGCCAATACCGCGCACACCGCCATGGGCAGCAACGCCTCGAGCACACGGCCCGCGACGATCGAGACGAGGAGCAGCAGCGCCAAGGTCGCCACGCCCCACAGGCGGCGCTCGTCCGGGGACTGGTCGGGCGAATTCCACGTCCGGTCGCACCATGCTATGAGCCGCCCGATCCAGGTCACCGGATGGCCGATCGCGCGATAGACCGCATCGGGATATCCCACGATCGCTTCCACCGCGACGGCAACGAGGGCGAGTTCGAACGACATGTGGCGTTGCCTAACACGGCGGGCAGAGGCGTGAAACCGGTCGCGCACGGCGGCGATCTCGGCGAGGTGCGGCGGCGTTTTCCCGACGCGCCGCGGCCGTGGATCGACCTGTCGACCGGCATCAACCCGGTGCCCTATCCGGTGCCCGACCTGCCGGCCGAGGCGTGGACCCGCCTGCCCGCGCACGAAGAGCAGCGCGCGCTGATCGCGGCGGCGGCGCGGCGCTACGATGTCGACCCGGCCACGGTCGTCGCGGCGCCCGGCACGCAGGCGCTGATCCAGCTCCTGCCGCGTCTGGTGCCGAAAGGCCGCGTCGCGATCCTCGGGCCGACCTACGAGGAACACGAGGTGTCGTGGCGGCGACAGGGTCATGACGTTTCCATCGTCGACACGCTGCCGCGCGACGCGAACGTCGCGCTGCTCGTGAACCCCGACAACCCGACCGGGCGACTGATCATGCCCGACACTCTCCTGGGAACGAAAGGCCTGCTGGTCGTCGACGAGGCGTTCATCGACTTCCATCCGCGCAGCGCGAGCGTCGCGGGCTCAGGCGCGGTCGTGCTGCGCTCGTTCGGCAAGACCTACGGCCTCGCCGGGCTGCGGCTGGGCTTCGCCATCGCCCCGCGCGCAATCGCCGACCGGCTGCGCGACGAGCTCGGGCCGTGGGCGGTGCCGGGACCGGCGCTCGAGATCGGCCGTCGTGCGCTCGGCGACGACGCCTGGCTGTACGACGCGGGCCGGCGTCTCGCGGCCGACGGGCAACGACTCGACGCGTTGCTTCAGGACGCGGGTTTCAGCCTGGTGGGGGGGACCGCCCTGTTCCGGCTGGCGCGCCATGCGAAGGCTGCGGCGATTGCCGAGACGCTGGCCGCGCACGGCATCCATGTCCGCCGCTTCGCGCGCGAGCCGTCGTGGCTGCGCTTCGGCCTGCCCGGCGACGGCGCCGCGTTCGCGCGGCTGGCGGCCGCCCTGAGGGCCTACGACAGGGCGTAGAGACAGGCCGCGACCCACAGGCCGACGGTGGCGATCAGCGGCTTGTCGGTGACGGCGACGTCGGTCGGCGACTCGCCGCCGTCGAGCGCCTCGACCACGTACCAGTAGCGGAACAGGCCGAAGATCACCAACGGGATGGTGAGCGCCATGCGGTCGCTGCCCGAGCTCATGACGAACAGGCTGTAGAAGATCAGCGCGCCCACCGCCGAGATCTCGGCGTAGCGGTCGACCAGCGCCACCGAGTAGCGCTGCAACACCTCGCGGCCGCCGCTGCCCGAGGTCGCGAGTTCCTGTCGCCGCTTGATCGAGGCGAGATAGAGCGCGAGGCAGAGCGTCGTGATCGCCATCCAGTTCGACACCGGCACCGCGATCGCCACCGCGCCGGCGAAGATGCGCAGCACGAAGCCCGAGGCCACCGAGAAGATGTCGAGCACCGGCTGGTGCTTCAGCCAGAACGAGTAGGCGAAGTTCAGCGCCATGTAGGCCGCGATCACCGCCATGGTGAGCGGCGACCACAGCAGGCCCGCCACCAGCACCGCATAGAGCGCGACCAGCAGCGCGATCGCCGTGCGCGGCTTGACCGTGCCGGCGGCCAGCGGCCGGCTCCAGCTCTTCACCGGATGGGCGCGGTCGCGCTCGATGTCGCGCAGGTCGTTCAGGATGTAGGTCGCCGAGGAGGCGACGCAGAACAGGACGAACGCCAGGGCGGCATTTTGCAGCGCCACCGTGTCGTGGAACGCGCGGGCGAAGACCAGCGGCGCCAGGACGAAGCCGTTCTTGACCCACTGCTTGGGCCGCGCGAGCCGCAAAAGCTCCGGCAGCCGGATATTAAAAGGAAGTTTCATGCCGTCGGCTCGCTTATACTGGCAAACAATGCGGCTGGCGATTCTCTATACGGCACTGGCGCTGATCGCCATGGCGGGCAACATCGGCGCTCAGGAACTCGTGCTCCGCGCCTACCAGGGGCCGTATCACGTGCCGCTGTCGGTGTTCATCGCCACCGGCGTCGGGCTGGTCATCAAGTACGTGCTCGATAAGGCCTTCATCTTCCGCTTCCGCGCCGACAACGCGCTGCACGACGCGCGGACCTTCGCCCTCTACACCGTGATGGGCGTCGTCACGACGGCGATCTTCTGGGGCTTCGAGTTCGGCTTCGACGCGCTCTTCCAGGACAAGGAGATACGCTACCTCGGCGGCCTGATCGGGCTCGGGATCGGCTACTGGACCAAGTACAATCTCGACAAGCGCTTCGTGTTCGGGAAGGCTGCGGCATGAGACCGGTGTCGTCATGGGGCCGCCTCTCCGCCGCGCCGCACGACGTGGTCGAACTCGCCGACCGCGACGGCGTGGGTGCCGCCCTCACCGGCCGCGCGCCCGGCATCGCCTACGGCATGGGCCGCAGCTACGGCGACGAGTGCCTCAACCCCGACGGCCCGCTGTGGAGCACGCGCGGCCTCGACCGCCTGATCGCCTTCGACGACGCCACCGGCCGGCTGCGCTGCGAGGCCGGCGTCGTGCTGCGCGACATCCAGCGCCTGATGATCCCGCGCGGCTGGAGCCTGCCGGTCGTGCCCGGCACGCAGATCGCCACCGTGGGCGGCGCCATCGCCAACGACGTGCACGGCAAGAACCACCACGCCGCCGGCACCTTCGGCGACCATGTGACGGCGCTCAGGCTGGTGCGCACGACCGGCGAGACGATCGACTGCGGCCCCGACAAGGAGGCCGGCCGGTTCGCCGCGACCGTGGGCGGCATGGGCCTGACCGGCCTGATCGCCGAGGCCGAGCTGCAACTGAAGCGCACGCCCGGCCCCTGGCTCACGACCGAGATCGTTCCCTTCGCCGGCCTCGACGCCTTCTTCCGCCTGTCCGAGGACTCGGTCGCGGACTGGGAGCACACGGTCTCGTGGATCGACTGCACCTCGGGCATCGAGGTGCGCGGTCTCTTCCTGCGCGCGCGGCCCGCCGCGGACGGCGGCGGCCGGCGCCATCGCACGCGCGACCGCGCCGTGCCGTTCACGCCGCCGGTGTCGGTCGTGAACCGCCTCAACCTGCGCTCGCTCAACGCCGCCTATTACGAGCTCGGCCGCCGCAAGCCCGGCGTGCGCATCGAGCACTACGAGCCGTTCCTCTATCCGCTCGACGGCATCGGCGCGTGGAACCGCCTCTACGGACCGCGCGGCTTCTACCAGTACCAGTGCGTCGTGCCGTTCGAGCCCGGCCCGCAGGCAATCCGCGACATGCTGGGCGCCATCGCCGAGGCGCGCGAGGGCTCGATCCTGGCCGTGCTCAAGACCTTCGGCGAGCGCCGGCCGCCCGGCCTGCTGAGTTTCGTGCAGCCCGGCATCACGCTGGCGCTCGACTTCCGCAACAGCCCGGGCGTGCTCGGCCTGTTCGAACGGCTCGACGCCATCGTGCGCGCCGCCGGCGGGCGGCTCTATCCCGCCAAGGATGCGCGCATGCCGCGCGAGATGTTCGAGGCGGGCTATCCCCGCCTGCCCGAGTTCCTGCCCTATCGCGACCCCGGCATGAGTTCCGCCATGTCGCGCCGACTGATGGGAAGCTGAGACATGCAAGACCGGACCCGAATCGTCGTCATCGGCGCCACCGCCGCCATCGCCGAGCATTGCTGCCGCCTGTGGGTGCAGCGCGGCCCGACCGACCTCGTGCTGGTGGCGCGCGACGCCGCGAAGGCCGAGCGCATCGCCACCGACCTCAGGGTGCGCGGCGGCGCGGGCACGAGCGTCGAGGTCATGATCGCGAACTTCCTCGACACCGCCGACATCGTGCGCGTGGCCGACGCCACCGCCGCTGCCGGCCGGATCGATGTCGTCATGATCGCGCACGGCGTGCTGACCAGGCAGGAAAATTGCAGTGACATCGCCGCCTGCCGCGAGTCGCTCGAGGTCAACGCCGTGTCGCCGGCGCTGTTCGCCGAGGCCTTCGCCGGTCATTTCGCCAGGGCCGATCACGGCACCATCGCCATCATCGGCTCGGTCGCGGGCGACCGCGGCCGCAAGGCGAACTACACCTACGGTGCGGCCAAGGGCTTCCTCGCCCGCTATGCCGAGGGGATGGAGCATCGCTTCGCCGGAACGGGTGTTGCCGTGGTGCTGCTGAAGCCGGGGCCGACCGACACGCCGATGGCCGCCGAGAACAAGGCGAACGGCCGGCGGCTGGCGGCGGTCGAGGACGTGGCCCGCACCATCGTGCGCGGTATCGATGCCCGCAAGGCGGTCGTATACGCACCGCCGATATGGCAGCTTGTCATGCTGATCGTGCGGCACCTGCCGCGCTTCGTGTTCAACCGGCTGTCCATCTGATGAAACTCGCTACCGCCATCGTCTGGGCCCTGATCGCCCTCCTGGTCGGGGCCTATGGCGTCGACTTCGTCCATCGCGTGACGAGTCCCGACCTCGTGGCGGTGAGCTTCGCCGAGGGTGGCGACGACGCCTATTACTTCTTCACCGTCGCGCGCAACATCGCGCAGGGCCACGGCATCACCATCGACGGCGTGCACTGGACCACCGGCTTCCAGCCGCTGTGGGGCTTCCTCTGCGCGATCTCCTTCCTCTTTCATTCGGATCGCGCGGCCTTCGTCCTCATCTACATCGCGAGCATCGGCCTGTGGCTGGCCGGCGCCTGGCTGTTCGTGCGCCTCGTGCGCCGCGGTTCGGCGACCCCGCTCACGGCGGCCGCGGCCGCGCTGATCGCCGTGCTGTTCTTGGGCGAAAGCCAGTTCTCGCGCGGCTACTTCAACGGCATGGAGACCGGCCTCGCCCTCACCATGTCGCTCGTCCTGATGCTGGCCTTCCACGACTATCTCCGCCTGCCGGCCGGCGATGTGACCCTCGGCCGCGTCGTGGGACTGGGCGTACTGTCGGGCCTCACCATGCTGGCGCGCAACGACACGCTTTTCCTGTGCGGCGGCCTGCTCGCCGTCACGCTGTTCGCGGGGCATCGCCGCCAGCCGGTGCGCGACATCGCCGTGATCGTCGTCGTGGCGAGCGCCCTGATCGTGCCGTGGCTCGCCTACTGCCAATGGGCGTCCGGCAACCCGATGCCGCAAAGCGGGATCGCGACCTCGGTCGCCGTGCGCGGCTACGTCGCCACGGTCTCGATCGTGCGCAAGATCCTGCTCAGCATCGATCCGCTGGGTTTCCTGAAGCTCCGCACGCTGATCGACGACTACCTGTCGATCATGGTCGCCGTGACGGCCGTCCTCCTCGTCCTGCTCACGGTCCTGTGGCGCCGCGCGCGGCCCATCCTCGTGCCGCCCGCCGGCAAGGTGCTGCTGGGCCTCGGCATCGCCGGCGCGTGCCTGCTGCTTTATTACCCGCTCGTCAGCTCCGCCGGGCAGTTCTTCGAGCGCTACTTCCTGCCGGTGAAGCTGCTGCTGTTCCTGCTGGGCGGCCTGTTGATCGCCCGGGCCATGGCGCGCGCCGGCAACCGCCCGGCCGTGGCGGCGCTGGTCGTCCTGGTCGCGGCCGGAACCGTCGGCTCGAACCTCTACTGGATCGCGCGCGACTATTCGAAGCCCTACCGCAGCCACCTCGGCGTCGAGGCCTACGAGATCGTGCGCTCGCCCTATGCCAAGGGCACCTCGCGCCTCGGCATGACCGAGTCCGGGCGGCTGGGCTTCCTGTATCCCACCCGCGTCGTCAATCTCGACGGCAAGATGAACGTCGACGCCCTGAAGGCAGTCAAGGCGGGAACGCTGGGCAGCTATATCGACTCCGCCCATCTCGACTACCTCATGCTGCACGACGAGGATGTAGAATATCTCGACAAGACCGTGCGGGGCTGGCGCGACAGGTGGCGTCCCAACGGCACGCTCGGTGAGTTCGACGTCTTCGAGAGGGTAAAATGACCTTCGAGTCCCAGAGGCTTGGCGACCACATGGCGATGGCGGTGAGCGGCATCGACCTCAACCGCCCGGCCGACGAGGCGACGCAAGCCGCCTTGCGCGCGGCGCTGAACGACAATCTCGTGCTGTGCATCCGCGGCCAGAAGCTGGCGCCGCCGGCGTTCCGCGACGCCATGGCCCGCTTCGGCACGCCGATGCTGCGCAAGCAGCTTGCCGCGACCGACGAGTGCGCCGAGGTGAACATCATCTCGAGCGAGGACCGCGACGTGCTGGGCGACGGCAAGAAGCTGGTCAACGGCGCCTCGTGGCACACCGACGACAGCTTCATGCGCGAGCCCTGCTCGCTCACCATGCTCTACGGCGTGGTCGTGCCGAGCCGCGGCGGCGACACGCAGTTCGTGAACATGCATGCCGCCTACGAAGCGCTGTCGCCCGAGATGAAGGCGCGCATCGACAAGCTTCAGGTGGTCCACAAGTACCAGTCGAGCCGCCAGACCAACCGCGTCTCGAAGCGCCCGGCGGACGAGATGAAGGCGATGCCGGAAGCCACGCACCCGCTGGTGCGCACCCATCCGGAGACCGGCCGCAAGGCGCTCTATCTCAACGCCAACCGCATGGAGCAGATCGTCGACATGGACCGCGCCGAGAGCGACGCCCTGCTCGACACCTTGATCGCCCATGCGATCGAGCCGCGTTTCCAGTACCGCCATGTCTGGCGCGAGGGCGACATCGTGATCTGGGACAACCGCTGCACCATGCACAAGGCCAACGCCGACTATCCCGAGGGCGAGCGGCGGCTGATGCACCGCGTTATCGTGGCCGGCACCGCGCCGTTCTGAGAGGCGGTCACCGAAGGTAACCCTTTTTAAAACAAGAGAAAAAACCACAGGGGTCTGGCGAAGCGACATGACACCTATTTTAGGCGCCTCGCTCCGGATCGCCCAACATGGTCGCGTTCACCGCTGCAATGCACGCCGGCCTGCACCCGACGGCTCCCGCAGCGCCGCATTTTGACGGCAGAGTGCCGCGATTTTCCCCGGCCGGACGACACCCGCCACCGTCGGCGGCACCTGAGAGCGCACCGGAAAACGAGAAAAGAAAGGAAAACTCAGTCCTGCAGCAGCACCGTGTGCTCGGGCGAGAAGGACAGCGTGATCCGGGAGCCTTCGGCCAGCAGCTGGGTGGGCGGCCGGCGCACGATCAGGCGGCCGAGCGGGCTGTCGACGATGTATTGCACGAAGTCGCCGTGGAACAGGCGCTGGTGCACGGTGCCCATCACCTGGTTGTCGCCGGGATTGGGCGACACGCCGATATAGGCGGTGCGCAGCGCCACCTCGGTCTCGCTGCCGGTGGGCGTGTGCGGCGCGGTCACGCGCAGGGGCACGCCGCCCTCGGTCGTGAACGTGCCCGGCGCCGTCAGCTTGCCCTTGATCAGGTTGGCCGAGCCCACGAAGTCGGCGACGAAGCGGTTGCGCGGGCTGTTGTAGATCTCTTCCGGCGTGCCGATCTGCTCGATCACGCCCACGTTCATCACGATCACGCGGTCGGAGATGGCCAGCGCCTCCTCCTGGTCGTGCGTGACGTAGACGGCGGTGATACCGAGCCGGCGCTGCAACTCGCGCAGCTCGACCCGCATCTCGGCGCGCAGCTTGGCGTCGAGGTTGGAGAGCGGCTCGTCGAACAGCACGACGGTGGGCGAGAAGGCGACGGCGCGGGCCAGCGCCACGCGCTGCTGCTGGCCGCCCGACAGCTTGGAGGCGCCGCGCTCGGCGAGATGGCGCATCTGCACCAGGTCGAGCGCACGCTCGACATTGGCCCTGATCTCGTCCTTGCCCATCTTCCGCACGCGCAGGCCGTAGGCCACGTTGTCGAACACCGACATGTGCGGCCACACGGCGTAGGACTGGAAGACCATCGACACGCCGCGATCCTCGGCCGGCACGTTGACCTTCTTCGCGCCGTCGTACATCGCCCGCCCGTCGACCGTGATGCGGCCCGCGGCGGGCTGCTCCAGCCCGGCGATGGCGCGCAGGGTCGTGGTCTTGCCGCAGCCCGAGGGGCCCAGCAGGGTCAGGTGCTCGCCCTTGCCCACGGTGAAGCTGACGCCGTTCACGGCCGTCATGTCGCCGTAGCGGATGACCAGGTCCGATACCTCGATGCGCGTCGTGCTCACGAAAGCTCCTTTGTCACGCCGCGGCTCAGCCGGAACAGGACGATCAATGCCACCATCACCGTCACGGTCTGGATCAGCGCCATCGCGGCGGTCAGTTCGGTGCCCGAGCTCGCGAACGCCGCGACGATCGACGGCGCGATCACCTTGGCGTTCGGGCCCATCAGGAAGACCGACGTGCCCAGTTCGCGCACGCAGGCCATGAAGATCAGCAGCCACGCCGCCAGGATGCCGGGCTTCAGCAGCGGCAGGGTGACGGTGCGCATCTGGTAGAGCCAGCCGGCGCCGCAGACGCGAGCGCATTCCTCGAGGCTCTTGTCGATCTGCAACACCACGCCCGCGAGCGTGCGCACGCCGAGCGGCAGCATCACGGTGAGATAGGCCAGCGCCAGCAGCCACAGCGTGCCGTAGATCGGCACCGGGATGTTGAGCCACGCCCACAGGAGTGCGAGGCCGAACACCAGGCGCGGCACCGCCTGCGGGAACATCACGAGATATTCGATGATGCCGCGGCCGAAGATGCGCGAGCGGTAGATGATCCAGACCAGGAAGGCCATCAGCAGCACGCCGACGGTGGCGACGCCGAAGCCCAGCATCAGGCTGTTGCCGAGCGCCACGCGCACCGGCCCGAGCGACAGCGCGGTCTGGTAGTTGGCCAGGGTGAATTCGGCCTGGCTCAGGATCACCGTCGAGAAGCGCTCGAGCGAGGTGAAGACCAGCGCCGCCAGCGGCAGGAACACCGCGAGGAAGACGTAGAGGCAGCACACGCCCAGGAACAGCCAGGCCAGCCGTCCCATGTCCATCGGGCGGGGCCGGAACGCCTTGCCGCTGATGGTGGTGAAGCTGCCCTTGTTGATGCGCCACCGATAGAAGGTGAGCATGCCGAACATCACCACGAACAACGAGAGGCCCATCGCCGAGGCCCGGCCATAGTCCGGCGGATAGGACAGCGTCGAGTCCCAGATCGCGGTGGTGATGACGTAGATGCGCGCGGGAATGCCGATGACGAGCGCCGCCGCGAACGAGCCCAGCATCTCGGCGAACACGAACAGCGTGGCGCCCAGCACGCCCGGCATGACCAGCGGCAGGGTGACGGTCAGCATCGTGCGCAGCTTGGAGGCGCCCATGACGCGCGCGGATTCCTCGAGCGCCGGGTCCATCGACTTCATCGACGCCGAGATCATGACGAAGGCCACGGTGCCCTCGAACAGCGCCATGATCCAGGCGATGCCGAAGTGGCTGTAGACGTCGACCAGGTCGCCGCTGTTGCCGGCGGCCTTCCAGAGCTGGTTGACGAAGCCGCTCTTGGGGCCGGCGATGATGCTCCAGGCCAGCGCACCGACCAGCGGCGTCATGTAGTACGGCAGCTCCATCAGCCGCTCGAGCTTGTCGCGGCCGGGCACGTTGGTGCGGGTCAGGATCCAGGCCAGCGTGAAGCCGATGAAGATCGCCATGACGGTGGCCATCACCGCGATGATCACGGTGTTGACCAGGACGTTGAAGTCCTCGTCGAAGATCGCGATGTAGTTCTTGATGCCGTATTCCTGCGGCGGAAACGCCATGGCGTCGCCGACGTTCAGCGACTCCTCGACCAGGAAGACCAGCGGCAGGACGACCAGGAAGCCGACGATCAGCATCACGGCGACCGAGACGATCGCCTGCCAGTTCAGCTTCGGCTTCATCATGTTCCTCTCCCCCGATCGGGGGAG
>JAFEFH010000210.1 GCA_018240695.1 Pseudomonadota bacterium
GGCTCGCCCGCCGGCACGACGCGCGGCTTCGGCGTGGCGGAGTTCCGCCAGATCGGCCACCTGATCGCCGACGTGCTCGACGGCATCGCCAAGAACGGCCCGGACGGCGACGCCCAGGTCGAGGCGCAGGTGCGCGGCAAGGTCCGCGCGCTGTGCGAACGCTTTCCGATCTACCGCGGCTGATCGGCCAGAAAAGAACAGGGGAACGAGATGCGCTGTCCATTCTGCGGCCACGAGGACACCCAGGTTAAGGACTCGCGGCCGACCGACGATAACTCGGCGATCCGCCGCCGGCGCTACTGCCCGTCGTGCGGCTCGCGCTTCACCACCTTCGAGCGCGTGCAGTTGCGCGAACTCACGGTCGTGAAGAAGAACGGCCAGCGCGTGCAGTTCGATCGCGACAAGCTCCAGCGCTCGATCTCGGTCGCGGTGCGCAAGCGCCCGGTCGACCCGGAGCGTGTCGAGCGCGTGGTCAACGGCATCGTGCGCCGCCTCGAGAGCTCGGGCGAGAGCGAGATTCCCTCGACGCAGATCGGCGAGCTGGTGATGGACGCGCTGCGCGCGCTCGATCCGGTGGCCTATGTGCGGTTCGCTTCGGTCTATCGCAACTTCCGCGAGGCCCGCGACTTCGAGGAGTTCATCTCCGATCTCGCCGAGACCGCGAGCCTGAAGGACTGATCCGATGATGCGCGCCGCGCTCGCGCTGGCGCGCCGGTCGCTCGGCCGCACCTGGCCCAATCCCGCCGTCGGCTGCGTGATCGTGCGCGACGGCCGCGTGCTGGCGCGAGGCCGCACGCAGGACGGCGGCCGCCCGCACGGCGAGGCCGACGCAATCGCCAACGCCTCGGGATCTCTGAAGGGGGCCACCGCGTACGTCACGCTCGAACCATGCTCGCATGCGGGCCGCGCCGGCCCGTGCGCCGATGCGTTGATCGGTGCAGGCGTCGCAAAAGTCGTCTCGGCGATGCAGGATCCGGATCCCAAGGTGAACGGCGGCGGGCACGCGCGGCTGAAGGCGTCGGGCATCGCGGTCGAAATCGGCGAAGGCGCGGCCGAAGCCGCCGAGATCAATGCCGGCTTCCTGATGCGCGTTCGCCACGGACGCCCGCTGTTCCATCTCAAGATTGCTTCGTCGCTCGATGGGCACACCGCGACGGCCAATGGCCAGAGCAAATGGATCACCGGCGCCGCCGCGCGCGCCGACGGCCATCGGCTGCGCGCGTCGCACGACGCGATCCTGGTCGGTGTGACGACAGTCGCCGCCGACGATCCGGATCTCACCTGCCGACTGCCGGGCCTCGAACGCTATTCGCCGGTGCGCATCGTGCTCGATTCCACGGGCTCGCTGCCCCTCGAGTCGCGTCTGGTGAAGACGGCGCGCGAAGTGCCGCTTTGGCTCGTGTGCACGGACATCGATGCCCAGCGCGAATACTTCCTGCGCGAGGCCGGCGTCGAGATCGTCAAAGTGACCGCGAAGGATGGCCGCGTGGACGTCGCCGCGGCGGCCCGGGAGCTCGGCAGGCGCGGTTTGACCCGCGTGCTGGTCGAGGGGGGAGCCACCGTGGCCTCGGCCTTCCTGAAAGCCGACCTCGTCGACCGCCTGACCGTGTACCGGGCCGGCCTGCTGATGGGCGGCGACAGCCGCTCTGCGGTTGCAGCTTTGGGCCTTGCCGGACTGGATTTCGCGCCCCGGTTCAACCTGGTTTCGACGGGAGTCGTGGGCGGCGACACGCTGGAAACCTGGCGAAAGGCCTCTTAGGTATCCTCCATGTTCACGGGAATCGTCACCGACGTCGGGCAGATCGTTGCCATTGCCCCGGGCGGCCAGAAGGGCGACCGCCGCTTCACGGTCAAGACCAGCCACGACCTGACGCCGGTACCGATCGGCGCCTCGATCGCCCATTCGGGCTGCTGCCTGACGGTGATCGAGAAGGGACCGGACTGGTTCGCCGTCGAGGCCTCGGGCGAGACGCTCGCCAAGACGCATCTCGGCGATTGGCAGGAAGGCACCCGGATCAACCTCGAACTGTCGCTGAAGCTCGGCGACGAACTGGGCGGCCACCTGGTCTACGGCCATGTCGACGGCGTGGGGAAGATCGTCTCGATGACACCGGAAGGCGGCAGCGTGCGCTTCGTTTTCGAGGCTCCGCCGGAACTTGCACTCTTCGTGGCGTCCAAGGGCTCGGTCGCGGTCGACGGCATCTCGCTCACGGTCAACGAGGTCGAGGGCAACCGCTTCGGCGTGAACGTGATATCCCATACCCAGGCCGTCACCACCCTGGGGCAGGCCAAGCTCGGCCAGCGGGTCAACCTTGAGGTCGATATGCTCGCGCGTTACGTTGCGCGACTGTTGGAGCACGGAAAAGCATGAGCGCGCTCGAAAAAGACGCATGGCGGGTCACCTTCTCCGAGGTGAAGGCCGCCGCCGAGGACATCATCGAGGAAGCCCGCAAGGGCCGGATGTTCATCCTCGTCGACGACGAGGACCGGGAGAACGAGGGCGATCTCGTCATTCCCGCGCAGTGCGCCACGCCCGAGGCGATCAACTTCATGGCCAAGCACGCGCGCGGCCTGATCTGCCTCGCGCTGACGCGCGAACGGGTCGAGCAACTCGGCCTGCCGCTGATGGCCCAGCACAACGGCACCCGTCATCAGACCGCCTTCACCGTCTCGATCGAAGCGCGCGAGGGCGTGACCACCGGCATTTCCGCCGCCGACCGG
Organism: Pseudomonadota bacterium; assembly: GCA_018240695.1. Classification (GTDB taxonomy): domain Bacteria; phylum Pseudomonadota; class Alphaproteobacteria; order Reyranellales; family Reyranellaceae; genus Reyranella. The sequence continues at coordinate 2,722 of JAFEFH010000210.1, forward strand.
GCGCGCACCGTGCAGGTGGCGATCGATCCGTCGTGCGGGCCGCAGGACATCGTGACGCCGGGACATGTCTTCCCGCTGGTCGCCCGCGACGGCGGCACGCTGGAGCGTACCGGCCACACCGAGGCCGCGGTCGATCTCGCGCGCCTGGCCGGCCTGACGCCCGCGGGCGTGATCTGCGAGATCATGAACGACGACGGCTCGATGGCGCGCCGCAACGACCTCATCCAGTTCGCGCAGCGCCACGGGCTCAAGATCGGCACGATCTCCGACCTGATCGCCTACCGCCGCCGCTACGACTCGATCGTGCGCCGTCTCAGCGAGAACACGTTCAACAGCATCTACGGCGGCGAGTTCCGCTGCGTCGTCTACCTCAACAAGGTGACGATGGCGCAGCACGTCGCGCTGGTGAAGGGCGATCCGGCGTCGGGCGGTCCGGTGATGGTGCGCATGCACGCCGTCAACATCTTCACCGATGCGCTCGGCCAGCGCGATCACGGCCGCGGCGGCGAGATCGAGGCCTCCATGCAGGAGATCTCCAAGGAAGGCCGCGGCGTCATCGTGCTGATCCGCGAGCCGCTCACCATCATGCTGAACGACTATCGCCGCCGCAGCGGCGAGGCGGTCGAGGAATCGGGCGGCGAATTGCGCGACTACGGCATCGGCGCCCAGATCCTGATCGACCTTGGCGTGAAGGAGATGGTGCTCCTCTCCAACAGCAAGAAGAGCGTCGTCGGCCTCGAGGGCTTCGGGCTGAAGATCACCGACCAGCGGCCTGTCCCAGGCCGGCCGCCGCAGAAGTAATGGCGCGATAGTCATGTCGACACGGACGGAAAATCCGACGGCGCGGCCCGCCGTCGCCGGCGTCAAGGGCGCGCGCATCCTGATCGTGGAGTCGCACTACTACGCCGACATCGCCGATGCGCTGATCGCCGGCGCCGAACGCGAGATCGAGAAGAACGGCGCGAAGGCCGAGCGCATCAACGTGCCGGGCGCCTTCGAGATTCCCGGTGCGATCGCGCTGGCGGCGGCGAAGAAGGGCCGGCGCTACGACGGCTATGTCGCGTTGGGCTGCGTCATCCGGGGCGAGACCACGCACTACGACTATGTCTGCGGCGAGAGTGCGCGGGCGTTGATGGACCTGTCGGTGAACAACAGGCTCGCCATCGGCTACGGCATCGTGACCGTGAACAATTCCGACCAGGCCTGGGCGCGCGCCGCCACCGATCGCGGCGACAAGGGCGGCGACGCCGCGCACGCCTGCCTCGCCATGGTGGCGCTCGGCCGCCGCTGGCGGAAGAAGTGAGCGACGACGCGCCCAAGGCGCCGACGCGTCGTCAGGCCGCGCGTCTGGCCGCCGTCCAGGCGCTCTACCAGTGGCAGGAAGGCCAGGACGACCCGGCCGCGATCGTCGAGCAGTTCCTGAACGTGCGCACCGGTGAGGCGGGCGAGGGCGGCATGCGGCGGGACGCCGACAAGCCGCTGTTCCGCGATGTCGTGGTCGGCACCGCCGCGAACAAGGAAGAGCTCGAGCAAACCGTGACCGGCGCGCTCGCCAAGGACTGGACCTGGGCGCGAGTCGATCGTCTCGTGCGCGCTATCCTGATGGCGGGCACCTACGAACTGCTCCATCGCAAGGACGTGCCGCCGCGCGTGGCGATCAATGAATATGTCGAGATCGCGCATGCCTTTTACGACCAGGGCGAGCCGACCTTCGTGAACTCGGTGCTCGATCGCGTGGCGCATCAGGCGCGCGCGGCCGATCTCACGCGGTAGCGAACCGTGCCGCGCCGCGGCCGGATCGGCGAGTTCGAGCTGATCGCGCGCTATTTCGCGCCGCTCGCGAAGGGCTTCGCCGGCGCGGGCGGCCTCAAGAGCGACAATGCCTTCCTGTCGGTCGACCGCCGCCACGATCTCGCGATCAAGACCGACATGATGGTGGCAGGTGTCCACTTCCTCACCGACGAGAAGCCGGCCGTGGTGGCAGCCAAGGCATTGCGCGTGTGCCTGTCGGATCTGGCGGCCGGCGGTGCCGTGCCGTTCACCTACCAGCTCGCCCTCTCGCTTCAGAAGAACTGGAGCGAACGCTGGATCGCGGGTTTTGCGCGTGGCCTCGCGGCCGACCAGCGGCGCTACGACGTCGTGCTGTCGGGCGGGGACACGACAGCGACGCCGGGACCGACGACGGTCAGCATCACGGCCTTCGGCCGCGTCCCGCGCGGCAAGGGGCTCGGCCGCATCGGTGCGCGCGCGGGCGACGAGCTTTGGGTGAGCGGCACGATCGGCGATGGCGCGTTGGGGCTGCTGGCCGCACAGGGGCGTTTCGACTCGGCGGCGCTGGAGCGGCGCTATCGCCTGCCGCAGCCGCGCACGACACTCGGTCCGCGCCTGATTGGCGTCGCGAGCGCGACGGCCGACGTCTCCGACGGCTTGCTGGCCGATGCCGGCCATATCGCCGAGGCGTCGCGGCTTGCGGTGCACATCGAGCGCAACGACGTGCCGCTGTCGCGTGCGGCGCGTGCTTTTGTGGATGCATCACCGACCTTATGGGGACCGGTGCTGGGCGGCGGCGACGACTACGAGCTTGTAATCGCGGTGCCGCCGCGCCGCCGCGCGCGGCTCATGGCCGCGGCCAGGGCCGCCGGCGTCACGGTCACCCGAATCGGCGGATTCCGGCGGGGCAGGGGCGTCCATCTCACGATCGACGGCAAAGAGGCCCGCGTGCCGCGCAAGGGCTACGTCCACTTCTAGGGGTGGTGACCCCCGGCGGGCGTGACTAGAGTGCGCGCCCCATGGACGGTTCCCTGAAGTTCGAAGCCCAGACGGCTCCCGCGCGCATGCCGCGCCGGTCGCTCCGCAACATCGCGCTGCTGGCGTTGTGCCAGGCGCTGACGCAGAGCAGCAACACCCTGATGTTCGCCTCCTCGGCGCTGGCGGTGCTGACCATCATCTCTCCCGATATGCGGGTGTGGGCGAATCTTCCGGTCACCATGCAGCACGTGGGCGTGATGCTCTCGGTCTTCCCGGCATCCCTGCTGATGATGCGGCGCGGCCGCAAGTTCGGCTTCCGCACGGGATCGCTGATGGGCATGGTCGGCGCCACCTGCGCCGCCATAGGCCTCGGTCTCGGGAGCTTCCCGATCATGTGCTGCGCCGGCCTGATCCTGGGCTTCGCCATCGCCAACATGCAGCTCTACCGCTTCGCCGCAGTCGAACTGGCGCCGCCGGCTTTCCGGGCGCAGGCCATCTCCTACGTGACCGCCGGTGGCGTGCTGGCAGGCATCGTCGGTCCGACGCTGGCACGCCTCACGCCCGATCTGTGGCTGCCGACCTTCCAGGCGAGCTTCGTCGCGGTCGTGGTGATCCATGCGCTGGTCTTCGTCGTGATGAGCTTCATCGAGTTTCCGGTGGTGCGGGCGGAAGACACGGCAGGCGCGCAGCGGCCGTTGCTCCAGATCGTGACGCAGCCGGCCTACATGGTGGCGGCTGCCGGCTCGATGATCGCTTTCGGCGTCATGTCGTTCGTCATGGCGGCCTCGCCGCTGGCGATCGTGCAGTGCGGCCTCGACAAGGCCGAAGCCCCTGTGACGATCTTCGTGCACGTGATGGGCATGTTCGTGCCGGCCTTCTTCACGGGCCACCTGATCCAGCGCTTCGGCGTCTTCAACGTCATGACCGCGGGCATCGGCCTGTTGATCGGCGGTGTGGTCGTGGCGCTGCTCGGCACGACCGAGTGGCACTTCCGTGGAGCCCTCGGCCTGAACGGCGTCGGTTGGAACTTCCTCTTCGTGGGCGCCACGACCCTGCTGACCACGACCTACCGGCCGGCCGAACGCGGCAAGGCCCAGGCCTTCAACGACTTCATGGTGTTCGGCACGACGGCGACGTCGAGCCTGCTGGCCGGCGTCGTGCTCGAAGTGCGCGGCTGGGCCGAGTTGAACTACGTGGCCTTCGCCCTGGTCTGCATCGCGATGCTCGTGATCGGCATTTTCCGGCTGCGCCACCCCGCCCGCGTCTGACCCAACCCCTTGCGGGGAAGGGGATTCCGCCCACTACCCGGTGTTGCGGAGGGCCATGCGTTCTGTCATTTTCCGCCCGCCTCGCGTTGGGGGAGAATCTTTCGCTTCGGCGCGCGACGGGCTGAAAATGCCATAAAAACAATAGGTTAGAAAACGATGTCTACCGTTCTTTGGGCCGTCATAGCGAGTGGCGTTATCGCCGTGCTCTATGGCGTGATCACTGCCTCGCGGGTC
>JAFEFH010000211.1 GCA_018240695.1 Pseudomonadota bacterium
CGATCACCAGCAGCAGCAGCTGGATCGACAGCAGGATGGTGAAGATGTCGGGCGCGAGGTAGGCGATCTTGTGCGCGAAGAGGGCGCCCGCCAGGCCCATCAGGCCGGCGGAGTAGGCGAAGGCCATCGACTTGTAGATCGCGAGGTTGACGCCCATCGACTGCGCGGCGATCTCGCTGTCGCGGATGGCGATCCAGGCGCGGCCCGTCGGCGCGCGCAGCAGGTTGCGCGTCGTCCACAGCGCCGCCACCAGGAAGAACAGGCAGAGGAAATAGAACTCGCGCGCGTCGGCGAAGGACAGGCCGAAGATCACCGGCGGCGCCACCGGCATGCCGGCGAAGCCGTGCGTCACCGACTCCCAGCGGCTGAACACTTCCTGGATGATCACCGAGAAGGCGAGCGTGGCGATCGAGAGATAAATGCCGCTCATGCGCAGCGCCGGCAGGCCGACGATGAAGCCGCACAGCGTCGTCACGATCACCGCCAGGGTCACCGCGCCGACCCACGGGATGCCGCGCTCGAGGAAATAGGCGTGCGCATAGGCGCCGATGCCGAGGAAGGCCGCGTGGCCCAGCGACACCAGGCCGGTGTAGCCGACCAGCACCATCAGCGACACGCCGCACAGGCCGTAGATGAAGACCCACGCCGTCTCGCCGACATAATAGTCCGACAGCAGGAACGGCACGGCGATCACCGCTGCGGCGAGCGCGATGTACCAGCCCATGTCGACCTTGTCGCGAAACAGCTGGATGTCCTGGGTGTAGGACGTCTTGAACACGAAACGCATCGCGCCGGCCCTACACTTTCTTGCGTCCGGGCGTGCCGAACAGGCCCTGCGGCCGCACCGCCAGCACGATCAGCAGCACGACATAGGGCATCGTGTCCTTGAACCCGTCCGGCAGGTTTGCGCCGGAGTAGAGCTCGATCAGGCCGATGATGATGCCGCCCGCCAGCGCGCCGGGAATCGACCCGAACCCGCCCAGCACCGCGGCGGCGAACGCCTTGAGCGCGACGGCGAGGCCCATGTTGATGTCGATCAGCGTCACCGGCGCCAGCAGCACGCCGGCGGCGGCCGCGACGCCCGCCGAGATCGCCCAGATCAGCGAGAAGATCACCTTCACCGGGATGCCCATGTAGTAGGCGGCGAGCTGGTTCTGCGACGTCGCCTGCATGGCGATGCCGATGCGCGTGAAGTTGAAGAAGGCGTAGAGCACGCCGCACAGGATCAGCGTGCCGACGATGATCGACAGGTACTGGTGGCTGAGCGTGATGCCGCCCAGCTTCCAGACGCCGCCGAACGGCGTCGGCAGGGTGTAGATCTCGGAGCCCCAGGTGACCGACGCGAAGGTGCGGAAGATCGAGCCGAGGCCGATCGTCAGCATGACGACGGCGAATTGCGGCTGGCCGATCACGCGGCGCAGCACGATCCGGTCGAGCAGCGCGCCGAACGCGGCCACGGTCACCACCGCCAGCGCGAAGGCCAGCCAGTAGTCGAAGCCCCACCAGATCACGGCCATGTAACAGACGAAGGCGCCCAGCATCAGCAGGTCGCCTTGCGCGAAGTTCACCAGCTCCGTGGCTTTGTAGATCAGCACGAAGCCCAGGGCGACCAGGCCGTAGATGCAGCCGACCGCGAGCCCGTTCAGGGTCAATTGCAGGAAATCGTTCAGGTGTCTTACCCGTCTTTGCGTCCGTCCCATGTCCGGCGATCTGACGTCCCCGTGACGAATGGACTATGAAGGGCCCGGCGATAGTGTCAACGACCAGACCGGAGACTTTATCCATGTTCGAGGCAGCGGCGCCGCCCAGTCCTTTCTACACCCCCGAACACGAAGCCTTCCGCCAGACCGTCCGGCGCTTCGTCGACCGCGAGATCCTGCCCAACGTCGACGCCTGGGACGAGGCCGAGGAGTTCCCGCGCGACCTCTACAAGAGAGCGTCGGCCGCCGGCCTGCTGCAACTGGGCTTCCCCGAGGAGTATGGCGGCGTGCCGACCGATCCGTTCTTCGGCATCATCAAGGCCGAGGAGATGGCGCGCCACGGCAGCGGCGGCGTCAACGCCAGCCTCAACAGCCACACGATCGGCTGCCCGCCGATCGCCGCGCTGGGACCGGAGTGGATGAAGCGCAAGGTGCTGCCCGAGGTGCTCGCGGGAGAGAAAATAAGCGCGCTCGCGATCACCGAGCCGTCGGCCGGCTCCGACGTCGCCAACCTCAGGACGACGGCCAGGCGCCAGGGCGATCATTATATCGTGAACGGCTCCAAGATGTTCATCACCTCGGGCGTGCGCGCCGACTACTTCACCGTGGCGGTGCGCACCGGCGGCGAGGGCGCGGGCGGCGTGTCGCTGCTGTTGATCGAGCGCGACCGGCCGGGTTTCCAGCGCACCAAGCTGAAGAAGATGGGCTGGTGGGCGTCGGATACGGCGCAGCTCTTCTTCGACGACGTGAAGGTGCCCGTCGAGAACCTGATCGGCACCGAGAACAAGGGCTTCATCGGCATCATGCTGAACTTCAACCAGGAGCGGCTCGGCATGTCGGCCGGCGCCTACGGCTACGCCAAGGTCTGTCTCGACGAGGCGATCGCCTATGCCCGCGAGCGCCACACCTTCGGCAAGCCGCTGATCGCCAACCAGGTGGTGCGCCATCGTCTCGTCGACATGGCGATGCGCATCAACGCGGTGAAGGCGACGCTCGAACTGCTGACCTGGCGGGTGGCGCAGGGCGAGAAGCCGGTGGCCGAGATCTGCATGCTGAAGAACCTCGCCGCCTCGACGATGGAATATTGCGCCAACGAGGCGATGCAGGTGTTCGGCGGCGCGGGCTACCTGCGCGGCGCCAAGGTCGAGCGCATCTATCGCGAGACCAAGGTCATGTCGATCGGCGGAGGCTCGGTCGAGATCATGAAAGACCTCGCGGCCCGCCAGATGGGGCTTTAACTCTCATGTTCCTCTCCCCCTATCGGGGGAGAGGAGGAACGCTATGATAGGCCATGACCAAACCGCCCCTGACGACGCCCGACGAACGGCTGGCGCTGTTCCAGACGATGTTCTCCGACGCGATCCCGCACAACAAGGCGCTCGGCATCAAGGTCGTGGCCGTGGCGCGCGGGCTCGCCTCGATGCAGCTCGACTGGCGCGAGGAGCTGGTCGGCAATCCCGAGACCGGTGTGCTGGCCGGCGGCCCGCTGACGGCGATGCTCGACGGCTGCTGCGGCATGGCCGTCGCCACGATGCTGAAGAAGCCCGAGCCCTTCGCCACGCTCGACCTGCGCATCGACTACGCCAAGCCCGCGGAGCCCGGCAAGCCGGTGATCGCCGAGGCCGAGTGCTACCGCATCACGCGCTCGGTCGCCTTCACGCGCGCCTTCGCCCACCAGGGCGACCCGAAGAACCCCGTCGCCGCGGCGGCCGGCACGTTCATGCTCGGCACCAAGGGCAAGGTCACGCGCCCCCAGTCGGTGAAGGACCTGCTGAAATGAGCGGCGACCTGATGAAGCGCCTCGCCGAGGCGCGCAAGAACAGCAACGTGGCGCTGCTCGCCGAGGCGATCCCCTATGCCAAGTGGATGCGCATCGCGCCGGAGAACGGCACCGGCGAGCTGCTGACCCGCATGCGCTATCACGACGAGCTGATCGGCAACACGTTCCTGCCGGCGATCCACGGCGGCACGCTCGGTGCGATGCTGGAGATGGCCGCGATCTTCCATCTGTTGTGGGAGACCGAGACGCCGACCGTGCCGAAGATCGTCAACATCACCGTCGACTATTTGCGCTCCGCCGGTCCGCGCGACGTGATCGCCTCGGCCAAGGTGACGAAGCAGGGCCGCCGCATGGTCAACGTCTTCGCCGAAGCCTGGCAGGACGACCGCTCCCGCCCGGTCGCATCGGCGTCGGCACACTTCCTCGTCCAGTCCGACGACGAGCCGTCGGCGTTGTAGACTTCTTCTGGGACCGCGGGCCCCTGGCCTGAGCGGAGCCGAAGGCTCCAGGCCCGCTCAAGAATCATGAGCGCGCAGGATGCGCGCGGTCCCATTCTTGTCGTCCTGAGCGCAGCGAAGGACCTTGCGCCGGTTGCCGGGCTCGTTGCTGATCGCGTCGCCAGATCCTTCGCTGCGCTCAGGATGACAGCTGTTCAAGACGGGTTGCCCGGCAAATCGCCGCCGTAGAGCGCGGCGTTGGGTTTCATGTAGGTCTCGCGCGGTTGGACCGTCTCGCCGCGCGCGGCGGCGTCGACCATGTCGAGGAAGGTGTGCCAGCCGGCGGCGTTCAGCTTCACGAACTCGTCGAGCACCGGCAGGTGGGTGAGGGTGAGCGTGCGATCGTTCAGCTCGAGCGTCAGGTAGGACTCGGGGAAATCCGACACGGTCTGTCCCGGCATGAAGACGTTCCACGTGTAGGCGATCCGGCGCGGTGGCTGCCATTGCGTGACCACGCCCTTGATGTGGCCGCCCATCAGGCTGACCGTGCCGCCCGGCCGGCCCTCGATCGTGGCCTCGCCGTACCAGCCGGGCAGGCGCTTGGGCTCCGTCAGCACGGCCCAGATCGCGGCCGGATCGGCGTCGATCTGGCGCTCGAAACGCACCATATGTGCATGGGAGAATTGCGCGTGGCCGGTTTTCGCTTCGGTCATGGACTTTGCCCCCTCATGCAGTAAACAACGCTCGCATGGATTTCGACGCTCTCTCGACCCCGGACGACGGCATCGTCCGCGACGGCGCGGCCTTCGAGGCCTATCGCCGGCCGGCGGCGCTGATCGATTCGGATCATCCCGCGATCGTCTCCTATGCAGCGCGCATGGCGGGCGAAGGGTCCGACCGCGAGAAGGCGCTGCGTCTTTACTATGCCGTGCGCGACGGGCTGCGCTACGACCCGTACAACACGCCGATGAAGCGCGAGGCCTATCGCGCCAGCACGACGCTGGCCGCGGGCCACGGCTACTGCATCAACAAGGCGGGCGTGATGGCCGCGGTCTGCCGCGCCGCCGGCATTCCCGCGCGCGTGGGCTATGCCGACGTGCGCAACCACATGACGACCAAGCGGCTGGCCGAGCTGATGGGCTGCGACACCTTCTATTACCACGGCTATACCGACGTCTGGCTCGACGGCCGCTGGGTAAAGGCGACGCCCGCCTTCAACAAGGAGCTGACCGAGCGCTTCGGCCTGAAGCCGCTCGAGTGGGACGCGGTGGGCGATTCGATCTATCACCCTTTCGATCTCAGCGGCCGCCGGCACATGGAGTATCTCGCCTATCGCGGGACCTTCGCCGACGTTCCGTTCGACGAGATCCGCGCCGCGTTCAGGCACTACTATCCGCGCCTGTCGCGCGAGCAGGAGGCGCTGCCGCTCGGCGGCAAGCTGGGCGGCGACTTCGGCGCCGAGGGCGCGCGGGAAGCGAACGACAAGTGATCCTCTCGTGACGCTCGCGCCGCGCTCGGCCGCGTATATCGCCCTCCTGGTCGCCCTCGGCAGCTTCGGCCCGCTCACCATGAGCATCTACACGCCGGTCATGCCGGCGGTCGGCCACGATCTCTCGGCCGGGCCCGACGCCGTGAAGCTCACGCTCACGACCTACATGCTGGGCTTCGCGGTAGGCCAGCTCTTCTACGGCCCGCTGAGCGACCGCTATGGACGCCGGCCCGTCCTGCTGGGTGGGCTGCTGGTGTTCACCGTCACGACGCTCGCCTGTTCGCTCGCGCCCTCGATCGGCGGCCTGATCGGCCTGCGCATCCTGCAAGGGCTGGGCGCGGCGTCCGGCTCGGTGCTGGGCCGCGCGCTGACGCGCGACGCCTACACCTTCCAGGAAATGCCGCTGGTGATGAGCTGGATCTCGCTCGGCCAGAACGTGGCGCCGTCGCTGGCGCCGACGGTGGGCGGCTTCCTCGGCGAATGGATCGGCTGGCGCTCGACCTTCTGGTTCGTCGGCGCCTTCGGCTTCAGCCTGTTCGTGATCGTGCTGCTGGGGTTGAAGGAGACCAACAAGTTCCGCAGCGACCGTATCGACATCGGCGTGCTGATGAACGGCGCAAGCGAGATGCTGCGCAGCCGCCGCTTCCTCGGCCACATCCTGCCGCTGGGCTTCGGCTTCGCCATCAACTTCGGCATGCTGGCCGGCGTGCCGTTCATCCTCCAGGAGAACCTGGGCTTCTCGCCGCGCGAGTTCGGCCTGCTGACCCTGTTGTCGGTCGGCGGCTTCACCCTCGGCACCTTCGTGAACAACCGCCTCGTCGGCCGCGTCTCGCCGACGACGATCATCGCGCGCGCGGGCTGGTGCCACGTCGCGGCGCTGGTCTTCATGGCGGGCTTCTCGCTGGCGGGCGTGCTCGCCTGGTGGACCATCATCGTGCCGCACATGATGCTGAGCTTCGGCACCGGCCTGATCGTGGCCAACGCCAATGCCGGCGCCGTCGGCATGTTCCCCAAGCTGGCCGGCACCGCATCGTCGCTGGCTGGGCTGGCGCAGATGGGCATGGGCGCGATGGGAACGGTCGCGGTGGCGCTGCTGACCGGGATGAGCAGCAGCTATGTCGCCATGCCGCTGATGCTCGGTCTCGCCCCGTTCGCGGTGGCGACGCTGCTCAGCGCGCGGCTGTTGCATCCCGGCGCGGCTGGCCGCTAGATGGACCGCAGGAAATACAGAGAGAGGAAACCGACATGGCGAACATGCTGAAGGGCAAATCCATCCTGGTCACCGGCGCGGGCGGCGGCATCGGCCGCGAGATGGCGCTGCTGGCGGCGCGCGAGGGTGCGTCGGTGGTGGTGAACGATCTGGGCGGCGCCGTGGACGGCGAAGGCGCGGGCAGCGCGACGGCGGCGCAGAAAGTCTGCGACGAGATCGCGGCGTTCGGCGGCAAGGCGGTTCCCAACGGGGACAGCGTGTCCGACCCGGCGGGTGCCGAGCGCATGGTCAAGGCCGCGGTCGAGAACTTCGGCAAGATCGACGGCGTCATCAACAA
>JAFEFH010000212.1 GCA_018240695.1 Pseudomonadota bacterium
GTACTTCAGGATCGAGGCTTCCTTGTCGGTGAGCCGCACCTTCTTCTTGCCGCCCTTCTCGACCAGCACCTTGGCGGCCGGGTGGAATTCGTAGGGGCCGATCGCCATCACCGCGTCCTCGCTGCGCTCGTGCTGGCGCAGGTGGGCGCGCAGGCGGGCGAGCAGCACGTTGATGCGGAACGGCTTGGTCACATAGTCGTTGGCGCCGGACTCCAGCCCGAGGATCGTGTCGGCGTCGCTGTCGGCGGCGGTCAGCATGATGACCGGCGCGCGCACGCCCTGGCGGCGCATCAGCTTGCACAGCTCGCGGCCGTCCATGTCGGGCAGGCCGATGTCGAGCAGGACTGCGTCATAGTGCGCGAGCTTGGCCTTCTCCAGCCCCTCGGCGGCGGTGCCGACCTGGATGGTGGTGAAGCCGTCGTAGAGGTCGAGTTGCTCGGCAAGCACCGTCCGCAGCGCCTGGTCGTCGTCGACCAGCAGAATTTTCTTGCCGCGATTGTTGACCGAGGTGCCGGTCGCGCCTGTGACGTCCATATATCTACTTTAACCCCCCGGCATGGTAAGAGGAAAGGCATGGGTCAGGGTCAGATACATACCCCCGCCGCCGCATCGCTGGCCGCCGTCGAGCGTGCCCTGGCCGAGCTGCGACGTGGAGGAATAGTGGTATTGCGGCACGAAAATGGCAGCGGCGGGCTCGCCATCGCCGCGGAGTCGTGCAGCGCCGAGGCTCTGCAACGGTTGCAGGGGCTGGCCCAGGAAGCGCCCGTGCTGGTCACCACGCGCCGACGCGCCGAGGCGATCGGCATGGACATCCCGCCGCATATCGCCGGCGGCATGGGCCGAACCAACAAGCCGATCACGCTCCATCTGCCCGACGGCGTGCCCGTCGACATCATCCTGCGTCCCCTCGGCGCCGAGGATGCGGGGCGCCACGTGGCGCTCCGCCACCTGTCGCGGCCGGTCGCGAGTCACGCCGATGTGATCGCCGAGACCGCCATCGAACTCGCCAAGCTCGCCCGGCTGCTGCCCGCCGTCGTGCTCGGGCCGCTCAGCGCCGATCCCGGCAACAAGCGCCGCGACTGGGCGCGCGAGCAGGACCTGGTCTATGTCGATGCGACGGCGGTGCTCGAGTACGAGGAGAACGCCGCGCGCAACCTCCAGCAGGTGGCGCAGGCGCGCGTGCCGCTCGAGGGCGCGGAGAATGCGCGCATTCTCGCCTGGCGTCCGAGCGACGGCGGCAAGGAGCATCTCGCCATCGTCGTGGGCGAGATCGATCCGATCGAGCCGGTGCTGATCCGCCTGCACTCCGAATGCTTCACGGGCGACCTGCTGGGCTCGCTGCGCTGCGACTGCGGCGTGCAGCTCAGGAGCGCCATCGCCGAGATCGCCAAGCAGGGCTCGGGCGTGCTTCTCTATCTCGCGCAGGAAGGCCGCGGCATCGGCCTGGTGAACAAGCTGCGCGCCTACGAGTTGCAGGACGACGGCTTCGACACGATCGACGCCAACGAACAGCTGGGCTTCGACGCCGACGAGCGCATCTACGCGCCGGCCGCCACGATGCTCCAGCGCATGGGTATCAAGCGCGTGCGCCTGATGACCAACAATCCGGAGAAGATCGCGGGCCTCACCCGCCACGATGTCGAAGTCGTGGAGCGCGTTGCGCACGCCTTCCCCGCCAACGGGCACAACGAGAATTACCTGCGTACCAAAGCCGAGAGGGCCGGCCACCTGCTCTAGACAAGAACGAGTCTGACGGAGGAAACAATGACCAAGATCAATCGCCGCGCCTTCGCGGCCGGTAGTGCTGCGTTCGCCCTCGCGTCCCCCTCGATCGGCTATGCGCAGAAGAAGTACGATGCGGGCGCCACCGACAAGGAGATCAAGCTCGGTCACACCAACCCCTATTCGGGCCCGCTGTCGGCCTACGGCACAATCGGCAAGGCGATCGCGGCCTACTGGAACATGGTGAACGACAATGGCGGCATCAACGGCCGCCGCATCAACTTCATCACCTACGACGACGGCTTCCAGCCGCCGAAGACCGTCGAGATGGTGCGCAAGCTGGTCGAGGACGACCAGGTCTTCGCGATCTACCAGCTGCTCGGCACGCCCACGAACACCGTGGTCCAGAAGTACCTCAACCAGAAGAAGGTGCCGCAGCTCTTCGTCGCCACCGGCGCGTCGAAGTGGGGCAACCCCAAGGAGTTCCCGTGGACGATGGGCTGGCAGCCCGACTACCACACCGAGGCCGCGATCTACGCCAAGCATGCGCTGTCGCTGTTCAAGGACAAGATGAAGGACCTGCGCATCGGCATCCTCTACCAGAACGACGATTCCGGTAAGGACTACTCGGGCGGCTTCCTCGACGGCCTCGGCAAGGAGAACCAGCATCTCGTCACCGCCAAGGTGAGCTACGAGGTGACCGATCCGACGGTCGATTCGCAGATCATCCAGATCAAGAACTCGGGCGCCAACGTCTTCTTCAACGACGGCGCGCCCAAGGCCGCGGCGCAGGCGATCCGCAAGGTCGCCGACCTGCAATGGAAGCCCGTCCAGTATCTCGCCAACGTCTCGGCGTCGGTCGCCGCCGTGCTGAAGCCCGCGGGCTTCGACAACAGCAAGGACATCATCACCGCGGCCTACCTCAAGGACGCCACCGATCCGCAGTGGGCCAACGACACCGACTTCAAGGACTGGATGGCGTGGATGAAGAAGTACCAGCCGGACGCCAATCCGGCGGACTCGGGCAACGTCTACGCCTATGCCGTGTCGTCGACCATGCGCCACGTGCTGACGCAGTGCGGCGACAACCTCACGCGCGCCAACCTGATGAAGCAGGCCGCCAGCATGAAGGGCCTCGAGGTGCCGCTGCTGCTGCCCGGCATCAAGATCAACACCAGCCCCACCGACTTCTATCCGATCCAGTCGGTGCGGCTCGCCAAGTTCGACGGCGAGAAGTGGGCTCTGTTCGGCGACGTGCTGTCGAACGAGAGCACCTGAACCGATGCCGATCCTCGCCCGCCGCTCCCTCCTCGCCGCCGCCACGGCCGCGCCCTTCCTCCTGACCGGCGGGCGCGGCTTCGGCCAGGCCTGGCCCGCGCGGCCGATCCGCTACGTCGTGCCGTTCGCGGCCGGCGCCGGCATCCTCGACATCATGGCGCGCATCGTCGCGCAGCATCTTAGCGAGACCATCGGCCAGCAGGTCGTGGTCGACAACCGGCCGGGCGCCGGCGGCAATGTCGGCGCCGACATCGTCGCCAAGGCCGCGCCCGACGGCTACACGATCATGATGGGCAACACCGCTCTGGTGGTGGCGCCCAACCTGTTCGCGCACATGACGTTCGATCCGATGACCGACCTCGTGCCGGTCACCATGGTGAACTCCGCGCCGCTGATGCTGGTCGTGCATCCCTCGCTGCCGGTGAAGACCGTCACGGAGTTCGTCGCCTACGCCAAGCAGCAGGGCGGCAAGCTGAACTACGGCTCGGGCGGCATCGGCACGACGCCGTTCCTCGCCGTCGAGCTCCTGAAGTCGATGGCGGGCTTCGACGCGGTGCACGTGCCCTACAAGGGCGGCGCGCCGGCGCTCGCCGACCTCGTGGCGGGCCAGATCGCCTTCATGATCGAGAACGTGCCGGGCACGCTGCCGTTCGTGAAGGACGGCAAGCTGCGCGCACTCGGCATCTCGAGCGCCAAGCGCCTGCCGCTGGTGCCCGACCTGCCGACCATCCAGGAAGCGGGCGTGCCGGGCTACGAGATGATCGGCTGGAACGGCATCTTCGTGCCGAAGGGCACGCCGGCCGACGTGCAGGCCAAGCTGCACGACGCGCTGGCGAAGATCCTGAAGAGCGACGCCGCGAAGAAGCAGCTCGCCGACCTCGGCGCCGAAGCCATCGGCAATCCGCAGCCCGAGTTCGCCGCCTTCGTGAAGCAGGAGTCCACTCGCTGGAGCAAAATCATCCGCGAGAAGGGCATCAAACCGGAGTAGCCGAAGTTCTATAGTGTAGGCCCGTCAACGTTTTACGGGCCTACGTGACCAAGGTGCGTGTTTTGCGCCGCCTCCTCAAGGATAGGCGCCATGACAAAGAACATCCTCGAATGGGGTTGGCACACTTCCACTCCCAAATCCTCTCCCGCCTCCGACTGGACTCCCACTCCGACGCTGCTTGGCGGGCGGGATCCAAATATCGATATTGCCGCTGTAGGCGACCTGAAATGCCAGGGTATATGTGGCGAGGGCAGCACCCGTGGAACCACGGGGGCATACGAAATATTGGGGAAGCCGGTGTGCCGAGACTGCGCCGTCAAAATCCTCAAGATTGAAAATCTATCGGGCCCTCAGCAGAATAAATACCTACGGAAACACGAACTCGAATGAGCACCCATTGGCTTTGTCCGCTCGCCAAATTGCACTGAGTAGAATTTCCGCCGGCGACATTTTTCATGCCGACGGATCGACCGGTTCGATCAGGATTTGTCTCGCCATGTCGGTCAACGGCGAGAGGATTCTGGCGCGGAACATTCCCACCCAGGCGATCTACGAATTCGACCGCAGCACCGGCATCGCGGTGAGATATTTTTCCTCGCGGCCGGTCTACTACACCATTTCTTCCGTCGCCACTCTTCCGGAGGACATTCGCCAGATCTTGCTGAAGCTCGACGAGAAATACCGCGAATTCGAATATCGGCGTGCTGAAGATCCCGAGTGGGAATGCCCTCCCGATAGGATCGCTTCGACCGAGGACGAAACCCGCGCCTTAGATTTCACCGACGATTTCTACGCGGCTCATCCGCTGCCGCCGCCCTGATGGCGATCGAGGCTCGATGACGGCACGCGACAAGGCTCTCTGGCGGCTTGGAACTGGCGACATCTTCAATGCTGAAGATGTGGACGGCCCTGGTGGCCGATCCGCACGTGTCTCGTCATCGACGTCACGACGACCACGATTCGCGCGCGGGCCGTGACGACCCAGGAGATCTTCAAGTTCGACCGGCGCACGGGCGTTGCGGAACAGGGCTATGTCGTCACGTCGACGGCACCCGGCTGACCGAAGAACAGAAGCGCGGGCTTCTCTTCATCAGCGACTTCTATCGGGCCCACCCGTTGCCGGCCTGATGAGGTGCTGACGCAGACGGCGCGCTCCCGGAGCCGCTAGGCCAGCACGTCTTCGGGCACCCTCACCCAGCCTTCCATGAGGCGGCGTGCCGAGCGGCTCATCATCACCTTGGTGACGACCCACTGCCCGGCCTCCTCGCGCGCCTCGGCGCCGACATTCAGCACGCCCGAAGGATGGCCGAACTTCACGCGGCCGTCCGCACCGACCGGCGCAAGCCGGCTGACGGTCGTGCCCGGGATCGCCGCCGCGGCCGCCAGCGCCACCGCGCCGGTGCCGGTCATCGCATGGTGCAGCACGCCCATCGAGAAGATGCGCGCCAGCAGGTCGATCGAGCCGGCATCCACTTTCTTGCCGTCCGACGCGGTGTAGGCCGCGGGCGGCGCCACGAAGGAGAGCTTGGGCGTGTGCGGCCGCTTCTCGGTCGCCTCCTGCGGCGTCTTCACCAGCCCCATGGCGACGGCGGCGTGCGAACGCATGGCCTCGGCCAGCGCCAGCAGCTTCCTGTCGCCGTTCACGTCGCCCTGCAACTCGGTGCCCTTCAGCCCCAGCCGCGCGGCATCGACGAAGATGGTGGGATTGCCGGCGTTGATCAGCGTCGCCTCGATCTTGCCCACGCCCGGCACGTCGAGCGTGTCGATGCGGTTGCCGGTCGGGAACATCGCGCCGCCCGCACCGTCACCCTCGCCATCGTCGGCGGCGGGATCGAGGAACTCGAGCCGCACCTCGGCGGCGGGGAACGTCACGCCGTCGAGTTCGAAGTCGCCCAGCTCCTGCACGACGCCGTTCTTCATCGGCACGTGGCTGACGATGCGCTTGCCGATGTTGGCCTGCCAGATGCGCACGGTCGCCGATCCGTCGGGCGGCGCGTTCACGAGGCCCGCATCGATCGCGAAGGGACCGACTGCCGTCGTGAGGTTGCCGCAGTTGCCCGACCAATCGATCACCGGCGCATCGATCGCGACTTGGCCGAAAAGATAGTCGACGTCGCAATCGTCGCGCGTGGAGCGCGAGAGAATCACTATTTTGGATGTACTCGACGTGGCGCCGCCCATGCCGTCGGTCTGCTTGCCGTAGCGATCCGGACTGCCGATCACGCGCAGCAGCAACCGCTCCAGCGCGGGCTTTTCGGCGGGCAGGTCGTCGCGCAGGAAGAAGACTCCCTTACTGGTGCCGCCGCGCATGTAGACCGCGGGAATTCTGAGCTGCTTCACGGGAACCTCGGCATCGGATGTGTATCCAATTCTGGCAAATTTCACGCGCGGCCTGTACGGCGAAAACCTTCCGCCTATTCGCACTTCCAAGGATGAAACTATCCTGGAAACCGGGACGTTCTTTCCGGGACCGCGCGTTGTGGGACGCGCTCAACCTCTTGGGAGACTCGCATGCGTCCGAGCCAGCGGACTGTCGTCGCCGTTTCAGCCGCCGTTTCAGCCTTTGTCACCTTTCTGGCGTTCACTCCCCCGATTTTCGCCCAAGCCCTGCAATCCGACCTTCAGGTCGCGGCGATGGCTCCGCAGTCCGCCGCCGACGCCTGCCTTCAGGGCCTCGACCGGCCGATCGTCGACGCCAACATCCTGGTCGGACGCTGCACCGCCTATCTCGCGAGCGCCACGCTGTCGCCCGGCGAACAGGGCGCCGCGCATCTGGTGCGCGCCGCGGCGTGGCGCGACCTCGGCGACGAGACGAAGGCCACCGCCGACAATCTCGAAGCCGTGCGGCTCTACACGTCGGTGATCGACAAGAGCCAGCCCTATCCGGAGTTCATCTTCCGCCGCGCCACCGCCTATCACGCGCTGGGCGACGTCGGGAACGCCCTCAAGGA
>JAFEFH010000213.1 GCA_018240695.1 Pseudomonadota bacterium
CCCGAGGTCACCAGCACCTCGGTCTGCCAGTCGATGTCGAGTCCCTGGAAGCGCCTGGCATGGTCGGCCACGGCCTGGCGCAGTTCGGGAATGCCCATCATCGGCGGATACTGGTTGTGGCCCTCCAGCAGGTACTCGGCCGCGGCGCGGCGGACCTCCTCCGGTCCCTTGTCGTCGGGGAAGCCCTGGCCGAGGTTCACCGACTGATGCTGGCGGGCGAGCCCCGACATCACTTCGAATACCGTCGTTCCGAGGCCGGACATCAGCGAATTGGCGGACTTCATGGGTCTTTCCAGTGGTGATCTATTTTTGAGCTTTTTTCTGCCCAAACATTCAGCTTTCCGCTCAATTTCCAGACACAAAAATCGCGATCTTCCGATTTGGCGCTG
Source organism: Pseudomonadota bacterium (assembly GCA_018240695.1). Classification (GTDB taxonomy): domain Bacteria; phylum Pseudomonadota; class Alphaproteobacteria; order Reyranellales; family Reyranellaceae; genus Reyranella. The sequence continues at coordinate 390 of JAFEFH010000213.1, forward strand.
TGGAAATCTTTGGCATGAAAGCTGCTTCCTCGTCGGGGCTCGGCGCGCCGGTCACTGGCGGCGCCGAAAACGGTGTCGTCTGGAGTATCGCAGGCAAATGAAGAAGATCGAAGCGATCATCAAGCCCTTCAAGCTCGACGAGGTGAAAGACGCGCTGAACCAGATCGGCCTCAAGGGCATCACGGTGCTCGAGGCCAAGGGCTTCGGCCGCCAGAAGGGCCACACCGAGCTCTATCGCGGCGCGGAGTACGTCGTGGACTTCCTCCCGAAGGTGAAGATCGAGCTCATCATCGAGGATGAAATGGTCGAGAAGGCCGTCGAGGCGATTCGCGGTTCGGCTCACACCGGACGAATCGGCGACGGCAAGATCTTCGTGTCTGGCATCGAGGAAGCAATTCGAATTCGTACTGGCGAGCGTGGTGACGCCGCCGTATGAGAAACGGCCCCCGGGGGCAGGATCACCAGGTCTATTGAGAAGGGACGATCGACAAATGGACGCCAAAGCAGTTCTCGCGATGATCAAGGAAAAGGACGTGAAGTTCGTGGACTTCCGTTTCACCGATCCGCGCGGCAAGTGGCAGCACACGGCTCGCATGGCCTCCGCCACCGAGGAAGACTCCTTCACCGACGGCGTGATGTTCGACGGCTCGTCGATCTCCGGCTGGAAGGCGATCAACGAGTCCGACATGATCCTGATGCCGGATCCCTCCACCGCGGTGCTCGACCCCTTCACGGCGCAGACGACGCTGATCGTGAACTGCGACGTCGTCGAGCCCTCGACCGGCCAGCTCTACGCGCGCTGCCCGCGTTCGACCGCCAAGCGCGCCGAAGCCTACATGAAGTCGGCCGGCGTGGGTGACACCGCCGTGTTCGGCCCCGAGCTCGAGTTCTTCGTGTTCGACGACGTCCGCTTCAAGGTCGAGATGTCGGGCAGCTCGTTCTCGATCACCTCGAGCGAATCGCCGTGGAACTCCGACACCCAGTACGAGGGCGGCAACATGGCCCATCGTCCGGGCGTCAAGGGCGGCTACTTCCCCGTCCAGCCGGTCGATTCGCACAACGACCTGCGCGCCGAGATGATGTCGGTCGCGACCGACATGGGTCTCACCATGGAAATCCACCATCACGAGGTGGCGCCGGCGCAGAACGAGCTGGGCTTCCGCTTCGACACGCTGGTGAAGACCGCCGACAACGTGCAGAAGTACAAATACGCCCTGCACAACGTCGCGCACTCCTACGGCAAGACGCTGACCTTCATGCCGAAGCCGCTCTACGGCGACAACGGCTCGGGCATGCACACCCACCAGTCGATCTGGAAGGACGGCAAGCCGCTGTTCGCCGGCTCGGGCTACGCCGACCTCTCCGAGACGGCGCTCTACTACATCGGCGGCATCATCAAGCACGCCAAGGCGCTGAACGCCTTCTGCAACGCCAGCACCAACTCCTACAAGCGCGTGATCCCGGGCTTCGAGGCGCCCGTGCTGCTGGCCTACTCCTCGCGCAACCGCTCGGCCTCGTGCCGCATCCCCTACGCGTCGTCGCCCAAGGGCAAGCGCGTCGAGGTTCGCTTCCCCGATCCGTCGGCCAACCCGTACCTGGCCTTCGCCGCCATGCTGATGGCCGGCCTCGACGGCATCCAGAACAAGATCCATCCGGGCGACCCGATGGACAAGAACCTGTACGACCTGCCGCCGGAAGAGCTGTCGAAGGTCCCGACCGTCGCCGGCAGCCTGCGCGAGGCCCTCAACTGCCTCGACGCGGACCGCAGCTTCCTCACCAAGGGCGGCGTGTTCACCGACGACCAGATCGACGCCTACATGGAGCTCAAGTGGGAAGAGGTCTACAACTGGGAACACCAGCCGGCCCCGATCGAATACAAGATGTACTACTCGATCTGAGCCAACCGCTCCGAACGGAAGGCCAGCCCGCGAGGGCTGGCCTTTCTTTTTGGCCGCCGTCACACTCGACGGAAACGGAAAGAGGAAACGCGATGAGCATCGTCCACCGCATGGACCATTTCACCATCGTCACCGACGACGGCGAGAAGACCAAGAACTTCTACGCCGAGCTCGGCCTCACGCCCGGTCCGCGGCCGAACTTCGCGGTGAACGGCTTCTGGCTGTACGGGCCGGAGAAGAAGCCGATCCTGCACGTGATCGAGGTGAAGAAGATGCCCGAGCCGCGCCGCGGCGCGCTCGATCACATGGCGTTCTGGGGCGAGGACATGGCCAGGACCATCGCCTGGCTGAAGAAGAAGAACATCGGCTACCGCCTGATGCGCGCGCCGGATCCGTTCCTGACCTGGCAGCTCTTCTTCCCCGATCCCAACGGCGTCGAGGTCGAGATCGACTTCTCCCCGACCGAGCCGCAGCCCGCCGACTGGGACGGCAAGAACGTCATGCGTCCGCGCGAGTAGCGCTTACTTTCGCTCTTTCATTCTCCTCTCCCCCGCCAGGGGGAGAGGTTGGGTGAGGGGGTAGCGCACAATCTTCGACGCCCCCTCTCCTAGCCTCTCCCCCTAGCGGGGGAGAGGAACATGAAAGCGGATGAGGCGAAGTTCTACGACTCCATCGGCCGGATGCGCGGCTCGCCCAGCTCCGGGGCGATCGCCGCGATGTCGGCGAAGTAGATCGCGATGTACTTCGCGATCAGACGCTGAAGCTCTCCGCTCGGCTGGCGGTCGCCGTCGGCCACGGTCATCGCCGTATCCGTCGCCGTCTGCGTCCACAACATCGAGCTTTGCGGCGCGCCGGGAATGCCCGCAAAGCTGATCACGCCGAACCCCAGCGCACCCAGCGACCGCGCATGACGGGTGAAGGCATTGTCCTGGGCAAGATCGCCCAGCGCAAAGCCCAGCCGCCCCTTCCCGCCCTCGGGCGTCGTGACCTCGTATTCGCGATTGGCGTCCCTGAACATCGGCCGACTCTTAATCTGATTTTCGGATCATGGAAGGGGGCGCTGTCGCGCGGCGACCTTTTGTCGGACACTCCTCCAGTGGACCGCGCGCATCCTGCGCGCTCATGATCCCGAGCGGGCTGGAAGCCCGCGGTCCGGATGACGAAGAGGATGCCACGATGGGCTGGATGGATGACGCGATGGTCGAGCTGCGGCCCTGGATCGGGCGGGTGCGCACGACGGAGGACGATATCGGCCTGATGGCCGTGCGCCGCGTCGCCTCGACGTTCAACGTCGATCCGGAGTCGATCAAGCGCGGCGACGCCCTGCCGCCGCACTGGTTCACCGTCTTCTTCGGCGAGACCATCGTGCAGGCCGAGCTGGGACCGGACGGTCATCCGAACAAGGGCATCGTGCTGCCGCCGATCCCGATGCCGCGCCGCATGGGCGCCGGCCGCCGCGTGCAGATCATGAACCGGCTGCGCGCCGGCATTCCCGCCGTGAAGAAGGCCGAGGTCGCCGACATCGTTCCCAAGTCGGGCCGCTCGGGCGACATCTTCGTGCTGACCATGCGCCACACGATCGAGCAGGAAGGCAAGACGATCGCCATCGACACGTTCGACGCGATCTACCGTCCCGCCGTGCCGCCCGGCCAGAAGACGACCGCCACCGTCGCCACGCCCGCGCGCACCGATCACAAATGGAATGAGGTCACCCCGCTCCTCAATACGCTCAACTTCCGCTACGGCGCGATCACGTGGAACGCCCACCGCATCCACTATGACGGCGACTATACGCGCGGCGAGGAAGGCTATCCCGCCATCGTCTCCAACGGCGGCCTGTCGATGCACCTGATGATCAACGCCGCCCTCAAGCACGGGCGCGGCGAGCTGTCGGGCCTCACCGCCCGCCTCGTCCATCCGCTGTGGGTCGGCGAGCTGATCGACGTGCGCGGCGAGGAGCAGAAGGATGGCAAGCTCAAGATCTGGGCCGCCAACAAGGACGGCACGCTCTGCGGCGAGATGGATCTGGAGTTCAAGTCGTGAGCGGCCCGCTCGACGGGGTAAAGGTCGTCGACCTCACCACCATCGTCATCGGCCCGATCTGCACGCGCACGCTCGCCGACTACGGCGCCGACGTGATCAAGGTCGAGGCGCCGGGCGGCGACCTGCTGCGCACCATGGCCGAAGGCCATCGCAATCCCGGCATGTCGGGCAAGTTCATCAACTTCAACCGCAACAAGCGCTCGATCGGCCTCGACATCAAGAAGCCGGACGGCCTCGCCGCACTCCTGAAGCTGATCGACAAGGCCGACGTGTTCGTGAGCAACGTGCGCCCCGATGCGCTGGCCCGCGCCGGCCTCGATCACGCGAGCCTGTCCAAGCGCAACCCGCGCCTGATCCACTGCTCGATCCTGGCGTTCGGCCGCGGCGGCCGCTACTACGGCCGCCCCGCCTACGATCCCGTCATCCAGAGCCTGTCGGGCGTCGCCGGCACGATCGAGCGTGCCACCGGCGAGCCGCGCTTCGTGCCGATGGTGATGACCGACCACACCAGCGGACTGATCGCCGCCCAGGCGATCGGCTTTGCCCTGTTCCGCCGCGAGAAGACCGGCAAGGGCGAGGCGATCGACGTGCCCATGCTCGAGAACATGGCCTCGTTCGTGTCGAGCGAGCACATGGGCGCCGCCACCTTCGATCCGCCGGTCGGCCCGACCGGCGACGGCCGCCTGCTCAGCCCCAACTACAAGCCGGTGCCGACCAAGGACGGCTACGTCACCGTGCGGCCCAACACCAACGCGCAGGCTTTCGCCTTCTTCGACGCGATCGGCCGGCCCGAGCTCAAGACCGACCCGCGCTTCGACAGCGCCGCGTCGCGCACCAAGAACGCCGCCGCCTATTTCGAGGTCCAGGCGACCTGCCTCGGCCACAAGACCACCGACGAATGGGTCGAGCTGTTCGACAAGCTCGACGTGCCCGCGGCGCGCTACAACTCGATCGACGACCTGCTGACCGACCCGCATCTCAAGGACGTGGGCTTCTTCCGCGAGGAGACGCATCCCAGCGAGGGCAAGATCCGCCGCACCAAGCTCGCCAACGTCTTCTCCGGGGGCGCCCGCGAGACCGAGGGCCACGCCCCGCTCTACGGCGAGCAGACCCGCGAGATACTGGCCGAAGCCGGCTACAAACCGGCCGAGATCGACGCGCTCGTGGCCGCCGGCGCGGTGCAGGAAAGCCGCAAGAAGGGATAGCGCCGTGACCGCGGGAGGACGCGACAGCCTGCGCCGCCTGATGCGGCGTCAGTCGACCGTCGCCTTCCTGCTGACCGTGCCGCTGATCGTCGTGATGGCGGCGCTGGTGGCCTATCCCGCGGGCTCCGCGGTCTATCTCTCGATGCTCGATCGCGGCATGACGCGGTTCATCGGGCTCGGCCACTTCGTTCTTCTGTTCAGCCACGAGCGGTTCTGGACGCTCCTCTACCAGACCGCCCTGTTCGCGGTCACCGCCGTGGCGATCAAGGCCCTCGTCGGCTTTGCGGCAGCGCATTTCCTGCACCTCATCCCGGCTCGTGGGCAGCGCAAGTGGCGCGGCATCCTCCTCGTCCCCTGGGTGATCCCGCCGGCCATGAGCACCCTCGCCTGGCGCGAGCTGTTCGATCCGTCCTTCAGCGCCTTCAACTGGATCCTGGTCCATGCCGGCATCGCGCCCATCCCGTGGCTGGCCGACGCGGACTGGGCGCGCTTCGCCGTCATTTTGGCGACGGTCTGGGTGGGCGCGCCGTTCTTCATGATCATGTACCTGGCCTCGTTGAAGTCGGTGCCCGACGAACTCTACGAGGCGGCATCGATCGACGGCGCCACATGGTGGCAGCGCACCCGGTACGTGACCTTCCCGATGACGCGCAACGTCATCGCCATCGTCATGCTGTTCTCGCTGATCGGCAGCTTCTCCGGCTTCACCATCGTGAACGTGCTGACGAACGGCGGTCCTCTCGGCGCGACGCAGGTGCTCTCCACGGCGGCCTTCCTCGTCGGCCTGGGGAGCGGAAACCTGCCGCTGGGCGCCGCCCTGTCGCTCTGCATGGTGCCGGTGCTGGCCGTCGCCGCCATCCTGATCCTGCGCACCGTCGCACGCCGCGCTCGCGAGGCCTGAAAACCCCACAGGCGCGCGCTTTTATCGAGATACGTGACCAAGATGAGGGATTCGCGCCGGAGTCGCTAGACTCGGGCGATGCGACGACTGCCTCGCCCGAACCTCCCAACCGAAAACCCTCATCCTGAGGAGCCGCGCATCGCGCGGCGGCTCGAAGGATGGGCGCGCGCACCTTCGCTTATTCTCTCGTTTCCCAGCCGACACCGGCGCGCAAAAAAGCCCGTGGTTTCGAGCCCGGGCGGACCCTGTCGATTTTTTCCTTGGTTATTAAAACGGCTAAAAGGGCCGGTCGCCCTCGATCAGGACGCGCTGCATGACCCGCTTCTCGCCCATCGGATAGTCGACGTCGACGCGGTGCATGGTGGCGCGGTTGTCCCAGA
>JAFEFH010000214.1 GCA_018240695.1 Pseudomonadota bacterium
TGCTCGACCAGGTCGGGCTCGCGATGGCGTCGATCGTCTGCTGCCTGCCGCTGGTGCTGCCGCTGGTGTTCTTCATGATGAAGCGGCTCAGCCGATGAGCCGGCCGCTCACGCTCCGCCGCGCCGTGCGCGCCGTCAGCACCGAGTCGGGCCTGCTGCTGATCGGGATCCCGGTCCTGCTGTGGACCCTGATCCCGATCTACCACATGTTCCTGTTCGCGATTTCGCCCAAGGACGCGGCGTTCTCGGGCCAGCTCTGGCCCGCGCACCCGACGCTGCGCAACTTCGGCATCGTGTTCAACCAGGAGCACCACTTCCTCTACAATTTCTGGCGCCAGATGTGGAACTCGCTGGCGATCTCCTGCGCCACCGCCGTGCTCACGCTGATGATCGCCAGTGCCGCGGCCTTCGCCATCTCGCGCCTGCGCATGAAGGGCGGCCGGCTGGTGATGAACCTCGCGCTGTTCACCTACTTCATCCCGGCCGCGTTCCTCGCGGTGCCGATGTACAAGACGATGGGCATGTACGGGCTGCTCAACAACGACTTCGCGCTGATCCTGGCGATGGTGACGGTGGCCAGCCCCTACGCGATCTGGATCCTGCGCCAGGCATCGGACAAGCTCCCGGTCGAGCTCGACGAGGCCGCGCTGATCGACGGCGCCTCGCCGTGGCAGCTCTTCCGCATGGTCTATATCCCGCTGATGGTGCCGTCGCTGATCGCGGTCGGCACCTACGCGCTGCTGCTGGCGTGGAACGAATATCTCTACGCCTTCCTGCTGCTCTCCAGCGAGAAGACGCTGACCCTGCCGGTCGCGCTCGGCAACTTCCTCTCCGCCGACGATTCGCCCTGGGAACTGCTGATGACCGCGGGCTTCATCTACGCGCTGCCGCCGGCCGCGATCTACTACGCCTTCCGGAAATACATGTCGTCCGGCCTCACCGCGGGCGCGGTGAAGGGTTAGCGCAATGTTTGGGTTTACGCAGCGCTAACTATCTCGGCGATCGCGGCAGATTTCCAAACCATGCCGATATCTGATTCAGCGCTAACGCGTCCGCTGTAGACGCCGAGAAGGCGCGTTGTCTCGCCCGTCTGCAAAGATGTGTTGCCATTTTTGTAGCGAACCACGCCTCCATTGCTATGAAATATAACTGCGCTACCTGATTGGCCGGGACGCGTTCGGCAATCGACGAGAAATAGTGGCAAATCGCGAAAGTCGATATCGGGCTCGGAGGCGACGAAACCAGTTGCCCATACTGCAAGTGATCCGCCGGCTTGCAGTCCCAAGGGAAATCCAACCACGCTAATGGTTTCTGCTGGCCTCACTATAATGTCTGGATCGGCCATGACGTCGTATGGATAGAGTTCGACATCAGTTAGGTCAGTAAGTGGCAGTGCTACTACGTCAACCTTCTCCCCGTAGCGAGGGTGCTCAATCCATCGAGACGTTTTCAGAGGCTCTACAGTTTGAGTCCAGTACCCCAGCCTGCCCTTCCTATTGTGGATGATGTGCACTGCATCCGGAAGACCGCCGGTAGGTGACAGGGGCTGCTTTGTTTCCGGGTGCCGGCCCGTCAAATTGTGCCAGTTTGTAATAAGCATTGGCGCCTTCTTGCTTAGGCAAATGAAACCAGTGCCTGTCGACAAAGGATTGCCATTCACCGACATGCTTATCAGCAGCGATTGCACGGATGGCTTGGCGATATTGATTGTTGGCATGTTCAATTCCCCGATGGGACCAAGATTGGTTATCGCCTTGGCTCTTCTGACACTAACGTTTTGAAGCGTGTAGAACGCTCCTGAGTCTTACGCTCCCGCTCTGTAGTGCAGGCCGTAGAGTGTGGTCGACATAGCGGTGGAGAACTAGATCGGGCAGAGACTTCCGCCTTGACCCGGCCCTTGGGGACGGGTCGATAAGGAAGCGGTCTGCCAACCAGCGAGGTGCGCCGTGTCCCGTTTCCTGAATTCTTCCCAAGCCGCGCAACGGCTGGGCGTGTCGATCAAGGCGCTGCGGCTCTACGAGCAGCGCGGGCTGGTCGCGCCGGGGCGCACCGCCGCCGGCTGGCGCGCCTACAGTCCCGACGACATGGCGCGGGCGTCCGAGGTCGTGGCTTTGCGCGCGCTGGGCTTGAGCCTCGGCGAGGTCGCGCGGGTGCTGGACGGCGATGTCCCGCGGCTGGAAGCGGCGCTGGCGGCGCACCAGACGGCGCTTCAGGAGCAGGCCGATCATCTCGCCGCGACCATCGACAAGGTGCGGTGGCTGCGCGCCCGGCTCGCCGACGGCGGCGCGCCGGCGAGGGGCGATCTCGAGCAACTGGTGACGCCGGCCCAGACGCCGAGCGTCGCCTTCGACCTGCCGTGGCCCTGGGGCGGCGAGCGGTTCGAGTTGCACGCCCTCCGGCCGCTGACCCACATCGTGGGCCCGCTGGGCAGCGGCAAGACGCGGCTGGCGATGCGGCTGGCCGAGAGCCTGCCGGGCGCGGTGTTCCTCGGGCTCGACCGCGTGGCGCCGCCCGTGCGCGATGCGCGGATCGAGCCGGCGCTGGCGTGGCTGATCGGCGAGGGTGCCCACGAGTCCGACGCGCTGGTCGCATTGCTGACCGGGATCGAAACGCACCCGACGGTGAGCGTCGTGATCGACATGCTGGAGCAGGGGCTCGACCAGCCGACGCAGGAAGCCGTGATCGCCTATCTGCGCTTGCGCGGACCCGCCCGGCCGCCGCTGTTCTTCCTGACGCGCTCGACCGCGATCCTCGATCTCGACAGCGTCGGGCCGGGCGAGGCGATCCTGTTCTGCCCGGCCAACCACAGCGTGCCGCGGCTGGTGTCGCCGCATCCGGGTGCCGACGGCTACGAGGCGATGGCCTCGTGTCTCGCGTCGCCCGAAGTCAGGGCGCGCACCGAAGGCGTGGTCGCGTGGCGGCCGGCGCAAAAGGCTTGAGCGATAGTCGCAATTAAATATTGACAATCATTGCGATATATGCAATGATGGCTGGATGGCCCGTATCCGCACCATCCAGCCCCACTTTCCCCGCTCGACCAGCATGGTCCATGTCAGCCGCGACGCGCGGCTGCTGTTCATCCAGCTCTGGACCGTCGCCGACGATTGCGGCCGGGCGCGCGCGGCGCTGCCTGAACTGGCGGCCACGCTCTATCCCGCCGACGCCGATGCGCCAGCCCTGTTGCCGGACTGGCTCGACGAGCTGGAGCGCGAGGGCTGCATCGAGCGCTACACGGTCGAGGACGTCGACTATCTGCGCGTGGCGAGCTGGCGCAAGCACCAGCGGATCGACCGGCCGACGCCCAGCCGCCTGCCGCCGGCGCCTCGCGAGCCGCTCGCGAGTCCTCGCGAGGAATCGCCTCCGGTGGCCGCGGCATCGGCCTCCGAAGCCATTCCTCGCGAGCCGCTGAAAATCTCCAAGGACTGGGTGCTGCGGGAAGTCGAGGGCATCCTGCGCGACTCGCGCAGCGAGGGTGAACTCCGGCCGGCGTTGCGCGCCGTGGAACTGCTCGGCCGCAGCATCGGCATGTGGGATCACCGGCAGGCCGAGCGCATCGCAGAGGACGAGCTGACCGCCGCGATCCTGACCGTGTACGACCAGGAGAAAGAGGCCGAGGCCGACGTCAGTTGCGCTTGTGCAGGGACGCCATGAACGCCTTCAGCCGCAGCGCCCACTTGGCGGCGTCGAGGCCGGAGGCGGAATGGCCGAACTCGCTGTCGATCTCGAAATAGTCGGCGTCGACCTTGGCGGCCTTGAGCCCGGCCATCACGCCGGGCGCGATCGAGGGCGGGAAGACCTTGTCGGTGCGCGACAATACGTAGAGCACGCGCGCTTTCATCTTGTTGAAATCCTTGGCGGCGTCGAAGCGCACGCTGGCGCGGCGCAGGGTGACCAGCGAGTTGCCGTCGAAGCCGCGCGCCCAGCCTTCGGCCCGCCGCTGGATCTCGGCCTCGCGCCGGGCGGGATCGGGAAACGTGTCGGCGAGCTGGGCGTCGATGCCGTAGCGCTTCAGGGTGGCGACGCGCATCGCGGTCAGGGTCGGCGTGATGCCGCCATTGTCGTAGTACCAGCCGTTGTTCCAATGCGGGTCGCGCGCGAGCCGGTCGACCAGCGCCTTCACCGAAGCCTCGCCGCCGGAGCCCTTGGGCGCGCTCACCACCGGCACGATGCCGTCGACGAAGTCGGGATGGGTGACGCCCCACTGGAACGCCTGGTAGCCGCCGAACGACGGGCCGGCCACGGCCACCAGGTGGCGCACGCCCAGCCGCTCCAGCAGCCGTCGCTGGGCGTTCACGATGTCGACCAGCGTGATGTCGGGAAAGGACGGGCCGTAGGGCCGCCGCGTCGCGGGATTGAGGAAGGCCGGGCTGCTCGAGCCGTAGGACGAGCCCAGCATGTTCGACGCCACGACGAACAGCCGGTCGGTGTCGATCGCCTTGCCGGGGCCGACCAGCCCGTCCCACGAGCCTTCGGCGTTGCCGCTGCTTCCCTTCGCGTCGGCATAGCGTCCGGCCATGTGCTGGCTCGACGTGTAGCCGTGCGTCAGCAGCACCGCGTTGCGCCCGTCGGAGGCGAGCTTGCCGTAGGTCTCGTAGGCGATGACGATCTCCGGCATCACCACGCCGCTCTCGAGCAGGAACGGCTTGAGCGTCAGGGCCTTGCGCTCGACCTTGTCGAGAGCGCCCTGCGCGCGGGCGGCGGTCGAGAGCAGAGCGGGTACCAGCGGCAGCGACGCGAGCAGGGGACGCCGGCGCACGCGGACCCGTCCTCAGGCGCGGGCGGGCTGGAGCGGCAGCGCGACGGCGCGCGCCGCCAGCCGCTTGCGGTCGGCCTCGGGCCGGATGAACAGCAGGCCGATCAGGCCGCCGGCCAGCAGCAGGACGCCGAACACGACGTAGCCCTGCTCGAAGCCCGCGACCGGAGTCTCGGCATGCTGGACCATCGCGCCCATGGTGAGCGGCGCCAGCACGCCCGCCAGGGTGACGACGGAGTTGACGATCGCCAGCATGCCGGCGCGCTGCGCCTGCGGCGTGAGCTCGCTCACGATCATCGGGATCACGACGTAGATCGTGGCGCCGATCGCCGAGCCGAACACCAGCACCGCGATCTTGAGCGCGGGCGACGGCATGCTGCCGACCAGCGGCATCAGGCAGCCGCCGGCGATCATGGTGATCGCCGCCAGCGCGCCGCGGCACCACCGGCTCGACACGCCCTTCGACTTAAGCTGCTGCGAGACGAAGCCGCCGGTCAGCAGGACGAAGCTGCCGAACAGCCAGGGCAGGACGGTGAGGTTGCGGCCGAGCTTCTCGTCGAGGCCGAGGCCCGAGATCAGGTAGGACGGGAACCAGGTGAGGCCGAGCGCCAGGCCCCAGTAGCTGGCGAAGCCCGCGCAGCACACCGCGACGATGCTGGGGCAGGTCAGCAAATAGCGATAGGGCACGCGCTCGGGGCCGCCCTCCGCTCCCTTGGCCGCGCTGACCGGGGGATCGACCAGCGTGCCTTCGCGGCCGAGCAGCCGCCACGCGACCGCCCAGACGAGGCCCGCGATGCCGAGCGCGCCGAACGCCCAGTGCCACGAGAAGCGCGCGATGATCTCGGTCAGGATCGGCACGGCCACGATGACGCCGACGGCCGAGCCCTGCGACAGGATCGCGGTCGGCAGGCCGCGCCGCGAGTCCGGGAACCACTTGTACATCGCGTGGATGGCGACCGGCGAGGCCGGTCCTTCGCCGGCGCCGAGGACGATGCGGCACGCCAGGATGACGCCGAAGCTCGCGGTGCCCAGCATCGGGAACTGCACCAGCGACCAGACGATCGCCATGACCAGCAGCGCGTTCTTGGCCTGCACGCGGTTGGCGATGAAGCCGACGACGATCGCGGAGATCGCGAACAGGAAGAAGAACGACGAGCCCAGCAGGCCGAACTGCTCGGGCGTGAAGCCCAGCCCCTCCATGCCGATCAGGCCGACCACGATCTTGTCGGCGAAGTTGATCAGCATGAAGAAGAAGAGAAGGGCGGTGATGCCCCAGGCGCCTTTCAGCGGCTTTTCTTGCGTGCTCACGATTGTGTCTGCTCCCGTCCCCGGCGCCATAAGACAGGCGCCGCCGATGGCGCGCAAGGGCCCCGCGCGGCGCGGCCGCCCCTCGGTGCAAAGAAAAAGGGGGCGCCGCGTCTGCGGCACCCCCTCCGTCGCGGATTGCGGCGCCCCCTCCCCCGTGCGACGGGGGAGGGGATAGCGCGGCTACTTAATGTACGGGCACTTGCCGTCCTTCATCGGACGATAGGCCTGCTCGCCGGGCACCGTGGCGATCAGCTTGTAGATGTCGTCCTTGTTCTTGGACTCCGACGGCGACTTCACCTGGAAGAGGTACATGTCGCGGATCACGCGGCCGTCCTCGCGCAGCTTGCCGTTCTTGGTCGTGACGTCGTTGATCGGCATCTCGCGCATCTTGGCCATCACGGCCTTGGCGTCGTCGGTGCCGGCGGCCTGCACGGCCTTGAGGTAGTGCAGGGTGGACGAGTAGACGCCGACCGTCAGCATCGACGGCAGGCGGTCCTTCTTGGCGCGATAGCGCTTGGTCCAGGCGCGGGTCTCGTCGTTCAGGTCCCAGTAGAACGACTCGGTCAGCACCAGGCCCTGCGCCACGGGGAGCGTCAGCGACTGGATGTCGGTCGCGAACATCAGCAGGCCGGCCAGCTTCTGGCCGCCCTTGACGATGCCGAACTCGGCGGCCTGCTTCACGGCGTTGACCGTGTCCATGCCGGCGTTGGCGAGACCGATGA
>JAFEFH010000215.1 GCA_018240695.1 Pseudomonadota bacterium
GAGGATCTCGAGCGCGTGCGCGGCGTCTATGCGCGTGCCGGCATCGTGTGCGAACTGGCGCCATTCTTTGCCGACCTGCCGCAGCGACTCGCCTCGGCGCATCTCGTGATCGCCCGCTCCGGTGCCTCGACCCTGGCCGAGATCGCCACCATCGGCCGGCCGTCGATCCTCATTCCCTATCCGCATGCGGCCGACGACCACCAGACGGCGAACGCCCGCGCCTTCGAGGCGGCGGGCGCCTGCATCGTGATCCTGCACGCCGACTTCACCGTCGACGCACTGGCCCGCCAGCTGCGCGCGCTGTTCGACGCGCCGCAGAAGCTTGCCGCCATGGCTGCGGCCGCGCATGCCGCCGCCCGTCCCGACGCTGCCGCGCGCCTCGCCGACATGGTCGAGGAACTGATTTCCGCCACGCCCATTCCCGTTGTACCCGCAGGAGCTGCCGCATGAGGGCGCTACCTCTCGATATCGGTCTCATTCATTTCGTCGGCATCGGCGGCATCGGCATGTCGGGCATTGCCGAGGTGTTGCACAATCTCGGCTACAAGGTGCAGGGCAGCGACGTCGCCGACGGCGCCAACACGCGCCGCCTGAGCGAACTCGGCATCAAGGTGTTCATCGGCCACCGCGCCGACAATGTCGGTGCGGCCCAGGTCATCGTCGTGTCGTCGGCGGTGAAGAAGGACAATCCCGAAGTGCTGGCCGCGCGCGCGCGCTTCGTGCCGGTGGTGCGGCGCGCCGAGATGCTGGGCGAGCTGATGCGCCTCAAATGGTCGATCGCCGTCGGCGGCACGCACGGCAAGACCACGACCACCTCGATGGTGGCCTCGATGCTCGATACCGGCGGACTCGATCCCACGGTCATCAACGGCGGCATCATCAACGCCTACGGCACCAATGCCCGCATCGGCGGCGGCGACTGGATGGTGGTCGAGTCCGACGAGTCGGACGGCTCGTTCCTGCGCCTGCCGGCCACGATCGCGATCGTCACCAACGTCGATCCCGAGCATCTCGACCATTACGGCACCTTCGACGCGTTGCGCGCCGCCTTCGTGCGCTTCGTCGAGAACATCCCGTTCTATGGCTTCGCCGTGCTGTGCGCGGACCATCCCGAGGTCCAGGCGCTGATCCCGCGCGTCGCCGACCGGCGGCTGGTGACCTACGGGCTGGGCGTCGGCGCCGACGTGCGCGGCATGAACCTGAAGCTCGACCGCAACGGCGCGGACTTCGACGTGCAGATCCAGCATCGCGCGACCAACGTCTCGCGCACCATCGAGGGCGTGCGCCTGCCGATGTTCGGCCAGCACAACGTGCTGAACGCGCTGGCCGCCATCGCGGTCGCCCAGGAAATGGGCCTGCCCGACGACACGATCCGCCAGGCACTCTCCTCGTTCGCCGGCGTCAAGCGCCGCTTCACCAAGACCGGCGAGGCGCACGGCATCACCGTGATCGACGATTACGGCCACCATCCCGTCGAGATCGCCGCCGTGCTGCGCGCCGCGCGCCAGGCCTATGGCGGCTCGGGCAAGGTGATCGCGGTGATGCAGCCGCATCGCTATTCGCGCCTCGCCTCGCTGCGCGACGAGTTCGCCACCTGCTTCGGCGATGCCGACACGGTGATCATCACCGACGTCTATGCCGCAGGCGAAGCGCCGATCGAGGGCGTGAACCGCGACATGCTGGTGAACCTCGTGCGGCGCTCGACCAATCGCGACGTGACGGCGCTCGAGAACCCTGCCGACCTGCCGAACATGATCTGGCAGATCGCGCGGCCGGGCGACGTCGTGGTCTGCCTCGGCGCCGGCAACATCACGGCGTGGGCGCACGCGCTGCCGGGCCAGTTGCAGCAGCTCGCGGCGGCGCAAGCCGGTCCGCGCGCCATCGCCAACGATTCCCATGGCGGGTCGGCCGCATGATGGCAGCCATCGCGACCGCTCACCTGATCGACCGGCTGCCCAAGCCGCGCGGACGCCTCACGGCGGATGCGCCGCTCGGTCCGCAGACCTGGTTCCGCGCGGGCGGCCATGCGGAAGTGCTGTTCCGGCCGGCCGACGTGGAGGACCTTGCGTCCTTCCTCGCGGCACTTCCGATGGATGTGGCCGTGACGGTGCTGGGCGTGGGCTCCAACGTGCTGGTGCGCGACGGCGGCATCCGCGGCGTGGTGATCCGGCTGATGCGCGGCTTCACCGGCATCACGGTTGAGGGCAACGAGGTCATCGCGGGCGCGGGCGCTCCCGACCTCAACGTGGCGCTGACGGCGCGCGACCGTGCGCTGACCGGTCTTGAATTTCTGAGCGGCATTCCCGGTACGATCGGCGGCGCCTTCCCGACCAATGCCGGCGCCTACGGCGGCGATCTGGCGAGCGTGCTGGTCTCCGCCGAGGCCGTCGACCGCGCGGGCACCGTTCATCGGGTCGTGCCGGCAGAACTCGGCCTCGGTTACCGCCACAGCAGCGCGCCCGCCGACTGGATCTTCACCTCGGCCCGCCTGCGCGCGACGCCGGGCGACCAGCTTGCGATCGCGCGGCGGATTGCCGAGATCGATTCGGCGCGCGGCGAATCCCAGCCGCGCAGCCGCACCGGCGGCTCGACCTTCGCCAATCCGCCGGCGCTCAAGGCCTGGGAGCTGATCGACCGTGCCGGCTGTCGCGGCCTCAGGGTGGGCGGGGCCCAGGTCTCGGAGAAGCACACGAACTTCCTGATCAACACGGGCGACGCCACCGCCGCCGACATCGAGGGGCTGGGCGAGGAAGTGCGCCGCCGGGTGTTCGAGCAGAGCGGGATCCTGCTGCAATGGGAAATCCGCCGCCTCGGAGAACGCGCATGAAGTCGGTGGCAGTCCTGATGGGCGGCTGGTCGCCCGAACGCGAGGTCTCGCTGGTCAGCGGCAAAGCCTGCGCCGAAGGCTTGCGCGACGGCGGCCACAAGGTGGTCGAGTACGACGTGCAGCGCGACCTGCGCGCGCTGGTCGACTTCCTGCGGCCCGCCAAGGGCGGCGGACCGGAAGTCGTGTTCAACGCGATGCACGGCAAGTACGGCGAGGACGGCTGCATCCAGGGCGTGCTGGAAATCCTCAAGGTGCCGTACACGCACTCCGGCGTGCTGGCGTCGGCGATCGCCATGGACAAGCCGATGTCGCGTCACGTCTTCACCTCGATCGGCATGCGCGTGGCCGAGGGCAAGGTGGTGGAGCGCCGGTCGCTGGCGTCGGGCGATCCGATGGCGCGGCCCTATGTCGTGAAGCCGATCGACCAGGGCTCGAGCGTCGGCGTCCATATCGTTCGTGAGGGCGACAATCTCGCGGCCGTCGAAGCGGCGGAGGCCGCGTTCGGCGAGCGCGTGCTGATCGAGAAGTTCGTGCCGGGTCGTGAGCTCACGGTCGCGGTCATGGGCGACAGGGCCGTGGCCGTCACCGAGCTGCGGCCGCGCACGCGCTTCTACGACTACGAGGCCAAGTACACCGATGGCGTGACGGAGCATCTGGTGCCCGCGCCGATTCCGGCCGAGGTCGAAGAGCTTGCCAAGCAATGGGCGTTGCTGGCCCACCAGTCGCTGGGCTGCAATGGTCTCAGCCGCGCCGATTTCCGCTGGAACGACCAGCAGCCCGGCACGTCGGGACTCGTCATCCTCGAGCTGAACACGCAGCCCGGCATGACGCCGCTGTCGCTGGCGCCGGAGCAGGCGAAGTGGGCCGGCATCTCTTGGCCGCAGCTCATGACCTGGATGGTCGAGCACGCGAGGTATCCCGCGTGAAGCGCACCACCAAGACCCCGAGCAACAGGCGCGACTACGACCGGCGCAAGAAGCGCGGGCCGGTCCGCAAGTCCGGCCGGCCGCTGTGGCGCCAGCCGATGGCGCTGGGCGCGCTCGTGCTGCTGCTCGGAAGCGGCGGTGGGGGCGGCTGGTGGGCCTGGCACGAGGGCTGGCTCAATGCCGTGCAGGCCAGGGTCGACGGCGCCACGCGCAGCGTCGTGGCGGCACTTACGCCGTTCAAGCTGGCAGACGTCACCGTCGAGGGCCGCGAGTATGTCGAACGCGACGCGATCCTGGCGGCGTTGAACGTGCACACCGGCGAGTCGCTGCTCAGCATCGACTTGCAAGGCGCGCGCAAGCGGCTCGAGGCGATCGACTGGGTGTCGACCGCGACCGTCGAGCGGCGCATGCCCGACACGTTGTATGTGACGCTCAAGGAACGCCGCCCCGTCGCGATCTGGCAGAAGGGCAGCGAGTACACGCTGATCGACACAAACGGCCGCACGGTGCGGGCGAGTCGCATGCCGCCGGGCGCCGAGTCGCTCCTGCTGCTGGGCGGTCCGGGCGCACCGGAGCATGTCGGCGAGCTGTTGCTGCTGCTGGCCTGGGAGCCGGCGATCGCCAAGCAGCTGCGCTCGGCCGTATGGGTCGGCCAGCGCCGCTGGAACCTGGTGCTGAACAACGGCACCGAGATCTGGCTGCCGGAGGAAGATGCGGTCGCGGCGCTGCAGCGCGCTGCCAAGCTCGACGGCTCCTACAAATTGTTGTCGCGTGAATTCGGCGTGGTCGATCTGCGGCTGCCCGACAAGCTCTATCTGCGGAAGCGTCCGGCCGATGCGCCGGCGGGGCCGGCGTAGCGTCGAAGTAACTGAAGAAACGTCTGTGAAGAAACAAACCTCTCTAGTGTACGCGTAAGAAAACGGGGGACACCGTGGCGAAGACAAGGAATGGCGTGGTCGCTGCTCTCGACATCGGAACGAGCAAGGTCGTGTGCTTCGTGGCGCGGGTCGACGGCCAGGGACTGAGGGTCGTCGGCATCGGCCATCAGCCGGCGCAGGGCATGCGCTCGGGCAACATCGTCGACATGGAGGCGGCCACGCGGGCCATCTCCTCGGCGGTGTCGACCGCGGAGGAGATGTGCGGCGAGCATGTCCGCGAGGTCATCGTCGGCATGAGCGGCGGCTCGCCGGCCTCGGAGAAGCAGGCGCTCGAGGTCGCGATCGGCCACCACGAGATCGGCGAGCGCGACGTGCGCCGCGTCCAGCAGCTCATCCAGCTCCCGGGCGAGACGGCCGATCGCGACATCATCCATTCGGCCGCGATCGGCTTCACCGTCGACGGCTCGTCGGTCCACGACGCGCGCGGCATGTTCGGCGAGCGTCTCGGCGTCGACGTCCACCTCGTCACCGCGGCGAGCGGGGCGATGCGCAACCTCCAGGTCTGCGTGCGCCGCGCCCATCTCGAGATCGCCGAGCGGGTCGTCACCTCGCACGCCTCGGGCCTCAGCTCGCTGGTGGCCGACGAGCGCGACCTCGGCGTCACGCTGATCGACATGGGCGGCGGCACGACCTCGATCGCCGTCTTCTACGAAGGCCATCTCGTGCACGTCGATTCGATCCCGGTGGGTGGCGACCATGTCACCAAGGACATCGCGCGCGGCCTCAACACGCCGGTCGCCAACGCCGAGCGCATGAAGACCCAGATCGGCCGCGCCGTGATCCGCCCGAACGACGAGTACGACATCATCGACGTGCCGCTGATCGGCGAGGAGGATCGCACCCGCCCCAATCATATTCCGCGCTCGATCCTGGTCGGCATCATCCGCCCGCGCATCGAGGAGACGTTCGAGCTCGTGCGGAACCGTTTGGAGGCGAGCGGTGTGGATAAGTTGGCCGGCGGACGGGCGGTTCTGGTCGGCGGCGCCTGCCAACTGGACGGCGTGGCCGACGTGGCGGTCTCCGTCCTCAACAAGAAAGTGCGCACCGGCGGCCCTTTGAGGCTCGCGGGACTGGCGGATTCGACGGGTGGACCGGCATTTTCGGCCGCGGCCGGGCTTCTGGCCTACGCCCAGCAGAACCACGCGGTCGCCCAGGCACAACCGCAGGTCGCCGAGATCCCGTCGAGCCGAATTGGGCGCATTGGCAGTTGGATTAGAGAGAACTTTTAGGCAATATGTGGTGTGTGGAGGTTGGCTATCTCCACAGGCTGTAGACAACAAAGAAAAACCCGTGCCGGCGTAGGGCCTTACACCCAAGAATAGGGTCCACGCGGGAACTCCGGGCAGATAACCCCTCGTTTGCGTGGAGAAAGCCGTATGACAATCAACCTCTCGCTCCCTCAGACGGAGTCGGAGATCAAGCCGCGTATCACCGTCGTCGGAGTCGGTGGCGCGGGCGGAAACGCCGTCAACAACATGATCAGCGCCTCGCTCGAAGGCGTGGAATTCATCGTCGCCAACACCGACTCGCAGGCGCTCGGCCAGTCGCTGGCGGACCGCCGGGTGCAGCTCGGCATCACCATCACCCAGGGCCTGGGCGCCGGTGCGCGTCCCGAGGTCGGTCGCCAAGCCGCCGAAGAGGCGCTGCCGGAGATCCTCCAGCTGCTCGAAGGCGCGAACATGGTGTTCGTGACCGCCGGCATGGGCGGCGGCACCGGCACCGGAGCGGCGCCCGTGATCGCCGCCGCGGCGCGCGAGCAGGGCATCCTGACCATCGGCGTCGTCACCAAGCCATTCCATTTCGAGGGCCGCCGCCGCATGCAGTCGGCGGAGCAGGGCATCACCGAGCTGGAGAAGGTGGTCGATACGCTGATCGTCATCCCGAACCAGAACCTGTTCAAGATCGCCAACGAGAAGACGACGTTCGCCGACGCCTTCAAGATGGCCGACGACGTGCTGCACATGGGCGTGCGCGGCGTCACCGACCTCATGGTCATGCCCGGCCTGATCAACCTCGACTTCGCCGACATCCGCACCGTGATGGGCGAGATGGGCAAGGCGATGATGGGCACCGGCGAGGCCGAGGGGC
>JAFEFH010000216.1 GCA_018240695.1 Pseudomonadota bacterium
CGAGCGCGCCGAGGCCGCCGCGGCGCGGCGCCAGGCCGCCGACCGCGCGGCGCGGGCCGAGGCGCGGGCGGAAGCCGACCGGATCGAGCGCGAGATCGAGGAGGAGAGCCGCGAGCGCTGGCGCGAATTCCAGCGCATGCAGGACAATGCCAGCGGCCCGCTGACCTTCCCGACGTTTCCGGCGCCGACGATGTCGAACCCGACCTATCGTTCGTCGCCCAACAACTCGTCGGGCGGCAGCCGGCCGCCCGCTGCCGCGCCGTCCGGCCCGTCGGGCAGTTCGAGCAACTGCGTGAGTTCGCGCGGGACTACCTGTGCCACGCGCTAAGCGCTAGAGGCATCGGCAAATCGTGTGTCCCGGCGGGGGCCGCGACCCAGCCGTAGCAATTGTCGGCTGACTCATGTTCATGTATTGTTCTCATGGGATCCAGTGTGTACGAGTCGCTTCTCACAGCACGGGAGAACGGCATGAACTACCGGCACCAGCAGGCTTTTCTCCAGGCCGTGACGCTCGCGCGCGACGAGCCCAACGGGTTCGCGGCGGGCGAGGTGATGATGGTCGAGGCGATGTGGGGCTCGTTCGACGCCGAGTGGAGCGTCTTCGGCTTCGTCGTCGCGTTGGTGACCGGCCGCCGCGTCTATCTCCAGATCATCGACGACTACGGCGACGCCGGCCACATTGAGGAAGCGCTGGTGCTCGACATGCTGGCGTCGGAGCGCGTGCCCAGCCTGCAAGGCCTCGGTGCCGTGAAGTGGCACACCGACGCGCTGCCCGAGCTGAACGAACTGATCGCGGCGTGAGGCGTCAGCCTCACCCCTTCATCCGCGTCCCACCCACCTTGTGATCCTTCAGCACCTCCGGCCTGAACGCCAAGCCGTGTCCCGGCCGTTCCGGCGGTGACATCGTGCCGTCCTTCGACGGCAGGATCGGGTCGATCCAGAGGTCGTCGTTCCAGTCCATGTATTCGAGCCAGCTCGCGTTCGGGATCGCGGCGAGCAGGTGGACCATCGTCTCGTGGAACAGGTGCGGCGCGATCTTGATGCCCCACGGCTCGGCGGCGGCGGCGATCTTGCGCAGCTCGGTGAAGCCGCCGCGCATCGGGTCGGGCTGGAGGATCGGCACGGGATGCGGCGCCTCGAAGAACGGGCGCAGGTCGTTGCGCCCGAAGTGGCTCTCGCCGCCGACGATGCGGGTCTTCAGCGCCGCCGCGATGCGGCGATAGCCGGTGAAGTCCTCGGCGATCACCGGCTCCTCCAGCCAGTAGGGATCGAACTCGTCGATGCGGTGGCCGGCCTGGATCGCGGTGTCGGCGTCCCAGCCCATGTTGACGTCGATCATGATCTCGACGCCGCCGCCCATCGCCTCGCGCATCGCCTTCACGTTCAGCACGTCCTCGCGCCATGGCCTGATGTGCGCGACCTGCATCTTGATCGCCTTCAGCCCCTGCGCGGTGAAGCGCCTGGCGCGGTCGATCATGCCGTCGCGCCCGTAGCCGCGGAAGCAGCCCGAGCCGTAGGCCGGGATCTCGGTGCGCGCCGCGCCCCACAGCCGGAACAGCGGCAGGCCGGCCCGTTTGCCTAAGAGGTCCCACAGCGCCATGTCGACGGCGCTCTGCGCGAACACGGTGACGCCCATGCGGCCCAGCCAGAAGTTGCTCCTGTAGAGCGTCTGCCAGATGCCCTCGATCTCGGTGGCGTCGCGGCCGATCACATGCGGCGCGATCAGCTCCTTCATCGCCGCGTCGATCGTGTGCAGCCCGCCGCGCAACGGCATCATGTAGCTCATGCCGGTGAGCCCGCCCTGCGTCTCGATCTCCAGCACGTAGAGATCGCGCTTGGGCGCCGCGAGGATTCCCGCCGGCGGCGGATCGCCCTGCCACGGCACCTGCAGAAGCGTCGAGCGCAGTTCGGTGATGGTGGTGGCGGTGGTCATGGCGTCGTTTCTCCCGAATACGCTTGTTTCTTCTTGGCTTGCTTCGTTCCCGGGCGTCGCAGCCATGCGGCGGCGGCGTCCTGGGTGTTGCGGTAGCCGGATGTGATCGGCGTGTCGGGCCCGATCCTGCCGCCGTGCCCGTCGAACCCCGCCATCTCGCTCTCTCCGTCTATCTTTATGGCCGCCGGTGACTATGATGCCCGCCGCCATGACCGCGTCCAACCGCATTTACCTCTTCGATACCACCCTGCGCGACGGCGCCCAGACCCAGGGCGTCGACTTCACCGTGGCCGACAAGGTCGCGATCGCGCGCGAGCTGGACCTGCTGGGCATCGACTACATCGAAGGCGGCTGGCCGGGCGCCAATCCGACCGACGACCGCTTCTTCGCCGATCCGCCGGAGTTCAAGAACGCGAAGTTCACCGCCTTCGGCATGACCCGCCGTGCCGGCCGCTCGGCCGCCAACGATCCCGGCCTCAACGCCATCCTGTCGACCGCCGCGCGCAACGTCTGCATGGTCGGCAAGACCTGGGACTTCCATGTCGACGTGGCGCTCGAGCTCGACCGCACCGAGTATGTCGGCATGATCGGCGACTCGGTCGCGCATGCGAAGACCCGCATGGACGAGGTGATGTTCGACGCCGAGCATTTCTTCGACGGCTACAAGGCGAATCCCGACTACGCGCTCTCGTGCCTCAAGGCCGCCGCCGACAACGGCGCGCGCTGGCTGGTGCTGTGCGACACCAATGGCGGGACCTTGCCGCACGACATCGAGCGCATCGTCGGCGAAGTGTGCAAGACGATCCCGGGCGACAAGCTCGGCATCCACTGCCACAACGACACCGAGAACGCCGTCGCCAACTCGCTGGCCGCCGTGCGCGCCGGCGTGCGCCAGGTCCAGGGCACGATCAACGGGCTCGGCGAGCGCTGCGGCAACGCCAACATGATCGCGCTGATCCCGAACCTCGTGCTCAAGATGGGCTTCGACACCGGGTTGAAGGACGGCGCGATGGCGCGGCTGACGCACCTGTCGCGCCTGCTCGACGACCGGCTCAACATGCCGACCAACAAGAGCGCGGCCTATGTCGGCACCCGCGCCTTCGCGCACAAGGGCGGGCTGCACGTCTCGGCGGTCGAGAAGGATCCCAAGACCTACGAGCATGTCGATCCCGAGGTCGTGGGCAACCAGCGCATCATCGTGGTCAGCGACCAAGCCGGCCGCTCCAACATCATGGCGCGGTTCCGGCAGATCGGGCTGGAGGTCGACCCGAAGGATCCCGGCGTCGCCAGGCTGCTCGAGATCGTGAAGGACCGCGAGAGCGAGGGCTATGCCTACGATGGCGCCGACGCCTCGTTCGAGCTGCTGGCCCGCCACCAGCTCCACACGGTGCCGGACTATTTCACGCTCCAGAGCTTCCGCGTGCTGGCCGAGCGCCGGCTCAACGCCAAGGGCGAGCTGATCGCGCTGTCGGAAGCGACCGTGAAGCTCGACGTCGCGGGCAGGCGGGCGATGGAAGTGGGCGAGGGCAACGGCCCGGTGAACGCGCTCGACGCGGCGCTGCGCAAGGCGCTGATCCCGGTCTATCCCGAGCTCGAGGACATGCGGCTGGTCGACTTCAAGGTACGCATCCTCGACAGCGCCGGCGGCACCGCCGCGACCACGCGCGTCATGATCGAGAGCGCCGACGCCAAGGGCCGCCGCTGGTCGACCATCGGCGTCTCCCCCAACATCGTCGACGCGTCGTACAACGCCCTCTACGACGCCATTACCTTCAAGCTCTTCAAGGAAGGAGCGGCCGTCCCCGCCGGGGCATAGCGCCCACCGGTATTGCCGGTAATACCGCCCGGGCCGCAGTGGCAGCCATGCCGCGCGACTTGTTGACCGGTCGGGCGGGCGAGACGACCATACAAGAAGAGATGGACGGGGAACTGCCCACGACACCGACGCCGCAGGCGCCGCCTACGATTGCCGTCGCACCGACCCGCCTGCCGCGAAGCGGCCGGAAGGCGATCGCGCGCGCCTTCATGTGGTCGCTGCCGTTCCTCGCGGTGGCCGTCGCCTTCTTCATCTGGCTGTCGTCGGGCCGCTTCATCGAGACCGACAACGCCTATGTGAAGGGCGACCGGGTCTATGTCGCGACCGAGATCAGCGGCCCGATCATCGAAGTGCCGGTGCGCGAGAACCAGCACGTCTCGCGCGGCCAGCTGCTCTACAAGATCGACGACACGCCCTACCGCATCCAACTCGCCAAGATCGAATCGGAGATGGAGAGCGCGCGCGCCGACATCCGCGGGCTGAAGGCGCAGTGGCGCACCAAGCGCGAGGAGATCCAGGGCGCGCGCAGTCAGCTCACCTACGCCCAGTCCGACTACGAGCGTCAGAAGGACCTCGCCGAACGCAAGATCGCACCGACCGCCAAGCTGGAAGAGTCGCGCATGTCGCTCGACCTCGCGACGCGCCGCATCTCGGCCGGCGAAGAGGACCTCGCGCGCATCGAGGCGGCGCTGGCGGGCGATCCCAAGATCGCCGTCGACGACCATCCCAAGGTGAAGCAGCTCGCCGCCCAGCGCGACGAGGCGCTGCTCAACCTGCGGCGCACCATCATCACCGCGCCGATGGACGGCCGCATTTCCAAGGTGCTGGTGCCGGGCGCCTACGCCATCATGGGCGTGCCGTCGATCGCCGTGGTCGCCGACACCGATCTCTGGATCGAGGCCAACTTCAAGGAGACCGAGCTCACGCGCGTGAGGATCGGCCAGCCGGTCACCATCCTGGTCGACACCTATCCGGACCTGAAGTGCAGCGGCAAGGTGACGTCGCTCGCGCCGTCGACCGGCGCCGAGTTCGCCGTGCTGCCGCCGCAGAACGCCACCGGCAACTGGGTCAAGGTCGTGCAGCGCATTCCCGTGCGCACCTCCGTGGAGTGCGCCGCCGACGGGCCGCCGCTGCGCGTCGGCATGAGCACGACCATCGAGATCGACACCGGCCATCGCCGCTCGATCGGCGACATCTTCAAGTCCATCGGCCTCTGATGGCGCCGGCGGGTTCCGCCAAGACCCCGCATCGCGGCCTGATCACCATCGTCGTGATGATGGCCACGATCATGCATGCGCTCGACGGCACGATCGCCAACGTGGCGCTGCCCAACATCCAGGGTTCGCTGTCGGCCACCCAGGAGCAGGTCTCCTGGGTCGTCACCTCCTACATCGTCGCCTCGGCGATCATGACGCCGCTCGCGGGCTTCTGCGCCGTGCGCTTCGGGCTGCGCCGCATCCTGGTCAGCGCCGTCGTGGGCTTCACCATCGTGTCGATGCTGTGCGGGCTCGCGCAGTCGCTCGAGCAGCTCGTTCTCTGCCGTGCCCTCCAGGGCGCGTTCGGTGCCTCCTTGGTGCCGCTCAGCCAGTCGCTGATGATGGAGGTCTATTCGCGCGAAGAGCAGGGCAAGGCGATGGCGATGTGGGGCGTCGGCACCATGGTCGGCCCGATCACCGGTCCGTCGCTCGGCGGCTGGCTGACCGAGGAATATTCCTGGCGCTGGGTGTTCTACATCAACCTGCCCGTCGGCATCCTCTGCGCCACCGGCCTGATGCTGCTGATCCGCAACCAGGTGACCGACCGGCAGCGCAGCTTCGACCTGTTGGGCTTCATGCTGCTCGCGGTGTCGATCGGCATGTTCCAGCTCATGCTCGACCGCGGCCAGCAGCTCGACTGGTTCGATTCGCCCGAAATCCTGGCGGAGGCGACGATCGCCGGCGTGTCGTTCGCGATGTTCGTGATCCACATGCTGACGCACGACCATCCGTTCCTGTCGCGCGATTTGTTCAAGGACCGCAACCTGATGGTCGGGCTGGTCTTCACCGCCATCGCGGGCCTGGTGCTGATCGTGACGGCGACGCTGATGCCGCCCTTCCTGCAACAGTTGAAGGGCTATCCGGTGTTCACCGCGGGCCTTGTCATGGCGCCCCGCGGGGCGGGCATGATGGCGTCGATGATGCTGGTCTCGCGCCTGATCGGCCGCATGGATGCACGCTGGCTGATCGCCATCGGGCTCGCGATTTGCGCGCTGTCGCTCTACGACATGACCCTGTTCACGCTCGACGTCAGCGAGGCGCGCATCGTCTGGAACGGCGTGCTGCTGGGCGCCGGCCTCGGCCTCGTCTTCCCGCCGCTCACGACGCTCGCCTTCGCCACCGTGCCGCAGCGCATCCGCACCGAGGGCGCGGCGATCAACGCGCTGCTGCGCAATCTCGGCGCCTCGGTCGGCCTCGCGCTCCTGGTCTCGCTGCTCGCGCGCAACACCCAGGAAAACCACTCCGCGCTCGCCGAGCGGTTGACGCCGTTCAGCCCGCTGTGGCGCTGGGGCACCACGCCGATGGACCATGGCCTGCCGGTCGACCGGCCGCGGCTGCTCTCCTACATGTCGCCCTTCAGCGGCGCCTGGCCCTTCGGTCAGGTGCCGACCGACGATCCCGCCAAGCTGGTGGCGATGTGGGGCGAGGAGCTCGGCCGCCAGGCCGGCATGATCGCCTATCTCAACGACTTCCGCGTGATGACCGTGCTGACCGTGGTCATCATCCCGCTGCTCTTCTTCATGCGTCGACAAGCCGGTTTCGCACGCCCCACACGGCGCTGATATAAGGCGGCGATGGGACGAGCCTCCAAGGGCAGGGCGATGGCGGAGGACACGCCGGTCGTCATCATGGTGCGCACGCAGCTGGGCGAGAATATCGGCATGGCGGCGCGCGCGATGCTGAATTGCGGCCTGTCGCGGATGCGCCTGGTGGCGCCGCGCGA
>JAFEFH010000217.1 GCA_018240695.1 Pseudomonadota bacterium
TTCGCGGCGGCCTGGGCCAAGGTCATGGATCTCGACCGCTACGACCTGCGCGGCTGATCCCGTCCCCTCGCACGACAAAAAGAAGCGGTGTCCTTCGCGGGGCACCGCTTTTTCGTGCGGGCCAATCTGGTGTAGACAGGCGCCTTCACCCCTAGGGAAATCAGACAGATGGCGAGCTACCAGTACATTTACGTCATGAAGGGCCTGAACAAGACCTTTCCGGGCGGCAAGCAGGTCCTCAAGGACATCTGGCTGTCGTTCCTGCCGGGCGCCAAGATCGGCGTGCTGGGCCTGAACGGCGCCGGCAAGTCGACTCTGCTCAAGGTCATGTCGGGCGAGGACGACAACTTCACCGGCGAGGCCTGGGCCGCCGAGGGCGTGAAGGTCGGCTTCCTGAAGCAGGAGCCGCAGCTCGACGAGAAGAAGGACGTGCTGGGCAACGTCATGGACGGCGCCGGCGACATGGCCAAGATGCTGGCCCGCTTCGAGGAGGTGTCGAACGCCTTCTCCGATCCCGACGCCGACATGGACAAGCTGATCGCCGAGCAGGCGGAGCTTCAGGAGAAGATCGACGCCGGCAACGGCTGGGACTTGGGCCGCACGGTCGAGATCGCGATGGACGCGCTGCGCTGCCCGCCGTCCGACGCCGACGTCACCAAGCTGTCGGGCGGCGAGAAGCGCCGCGTGGCGCTGTGCCGACTGCTGCTCAGCAAGCCGGATATGCTGCTGCTCGACGAGCCGACCAACCATCTCGACGCCGAGTCGGTGGCGTGGCTGGAGCGCCATCTCGGCGAGTTCCCCGGCACCGTCGTGGCGGTGACCCACGATCGCTACTTCCTCGACAACGTCGCGGGCTGGATCCTCGAACTGGATCGCGGCGCCGGCATCCCGTGGGAAGGCAACTACTCGTCGTGGCTCAAGCAGAAGGACAAGCGCCTCGAGCTCGAAGAGAAGACCGCCGACGCCCGCCGCCGCACCATGCAGCGCGAGCTCGAGTGGATGGGCACCAGCCCGTCGGCCCGCCGCTCCAAGAGCAAGGCGCGCATCGCCGCCTACAACCAGATGGTCGAGGAGGACAAGCAGGAGACGCTCGACCGCGCGCAGATCGTCATCCCCGCGGGCCCGCGTCTGGGCGATCACGTGATCGAGGCGCAAGGCATCTCCAAGGGCTTCGGCGACCGGCTGCTCATCGACAATCTCTCCTTCAAGCTGCCGCCGGGCGGCATCGTCGGCGTGATCGGCCCCAACGGCGCGGGCAAGACCACGCTGTTCAAGATGATCACCGGCCAGGACAAGCCCGACAGCGGCACGTTCTCGGTCGGCCCGACCGTCAAGCTGGGCTATGTCGACCAGAGCCGCGAGACGCTCGATCCCGACAAGACGGTGTGGGAGGAGCTCTCGGGCGGCCTCGACATCATCAAGCTCGGCACCAAGGAAGTGTCGAGCCGCGCCTATTGCGGCTCGTTCAACTTCAAGGGCGCCGACCAGCAGAAGAAGGTCGGCCAGCTCTCGGGCGGCGAACGCAACCGCGTCAACCTCGCCAAGATGCTGAAGAGCGGCGCCAACGTGCTGCTGCTCGACGAGCCGACCAACGACCTCGACGTCGACACCCTGCGCGCGCTGGAAGAGGCGCTGGCGGAGTTCGCCGGCTGCGCCGTCATCATCTCCCACGATCGCTGGTTCCTCGACCGCATCGCCACCCACATGCTGGCCTTCGAGGGCGACAGCCATGTCGAGTGGTTCGAGGGCAACTACCAGGACTACGAGGCCGACAAGCACCGGCGCATGGGCACCGATGCCGACCAGCCGCACCGCATCAAGTACAAGCCGCTGGTCCGCAACTGACGATCCCAAGGAGCCGGCCCGTTTCCGATTTCCCCGTTTTTAAAACAGGAAAAAAAATCGGGACCCGCTCCGCATCGGACCTATCTGCAAAATCATTGCGCAAAACGCAACGAAAGTCAAGCTAAAGTTACGGCTGCTGAACGCGAGGGCCCCATGAGCACCACCCAAGTCCGTCTCACCAGTCTCGCCCATGGCGGCGGCTGCGGCTGCAAGCTCGCTCCCGCCGTGTTGCAGGAGCTGCTGTCCGACCAGCCGATGATGGCGCCGTACAAGCAGCTCCTCGTCGGCACCGAGAACTCCGACGACGCGGCGGTCTGGCAGATCGACGACGATACCTGCGTGATCGCCACCACCGACTTCTTCATGCCGATGGTCGACGACCCGTACGATTTCGGCCGCATCGCCGCGACCAACGCGATCTCCGACGTCTATGCGATGGGCGGCAAGCCGATCATGGCGCTGGCGATCCTCGGCATGCCGCTGGGCAAGATCTCCAATGAAATGGTGCGCGAGATCCTGAAGGGCGGCGCGTCGGTCTGCGCCACCGCCGGCATCCCGGTCGCGGGCGGCCATTCGATCGACTGTCCCGAGCCGGTCTACGGCCTGGCCGTCATCGGCATCTGCAAGCCGGGCGACGTGCGGCGCAACGCCGACGTGAAGCCGGGCGACGCCCTGATCCTCACCAAGGGCGTCGGCGTCGGCATCTATTCCGCCGCCATCAAGAAGAACGCGCTGCCGCCCGCCGGCTATCCCGAGATGATCGCCACGACCACCCTGCTCAACAAGGTCGGCACGGCGCTGGCGCAGGACAAGGACGTGCACGCCATCACCGACGTCACCGGCTTCGGCGTGCTGGGCCACGGCCTCGAGATGGCGCGCGGCTCGAAGCTCACGATCACCGTCAACGCGAAGGACATCCCCCTGCTCGCCGAGGCGGCGTCGCTGTCGCAGCAGGGCTTCGTCACCGGCGCCTCGCACCGCAACTGGGACAGCTACGGCGCGCAGGTCACCCTGCCCGCCGGCCTGCCCGACTGGCAGCGCCACCTGCTCACCGATCCGCAGACCTCGGGCGGGCTGCTGGTCGCCGTCGCGCCGAACCGCGCCGACGAGATCGTGAAGACCATCCGCGCCGCGGGCTATCCGCTGGCTGCGGTGATCGGCCATGCCGCGGCGGGCGCGCCCGGCATCAAGGTCGTCTAGCCCCACACCTTCCTGCCTACTCGCCGGCCTGTAGGGGCTGGCACGCATCCTGCTTCCCGGTCGCGTGGAGATTTCACGCGGATCGGGAAGGGAATGCGCATGAGCCTGACGGACGTCACGCCGCCGCCTCCAGGGGCGCCGTCCCTCATTCCGGCCTCCGCGCCGTTCGACGACGCCCAGCGCGCCTGGCTGAACGGCTACTTCGCCGCCGTCCTCTCGACCCTCCAGACGGCCGAGGCGAGCCCGCCGCCGCTGCCGGCCGCGGCCGATCCCGCCTTCCGCGATCCCATGGCCGACGGCGGCGACGACGGCGCGCCCTGGCACGATCCCACGATCGCGCTGGCCGAGCGCATGGAGATGGCGCGCGACCGGCCGCTGCGCCGGCGCATGATGGCGGCGATGGCGCAGCAGGATTGCGGCCAGTGCGGCTACACCTGCGAGGCCTATGCCGACGAGATCGTGCAGCAGGCCGAGGAGCGGCTGAACCTCTGCGTGCCGGGCGGCAAGGAGACCGCGCGCATGCTGAAGAAGCTCATCGAGGAGATGGGCGGCGGCGCGATCGATCCCGACGAGGAGAAGGCCAAGGCCGAGGCGAAAGCCGCCGCGCGGCTGGTCCCCGCTGTCGAGACCGAACGCGGCTATTCGCGCGAGGCGCCGGTCGAGGCGACGTTCCTGTCGCGCGCGCTGCTGAACAAGGGCCCGTCGGAGAAGTCGACTTGGCACATCGAGTTCGACCTGTCCGGCAGCGGCCTCGCCTACGCCGTGGGCGACAGTTTCGGCGTCTATCCCGTGAACGACGCCGCGCTGGTCGATGCGGTGATCGAGGCGATCGACGCGCCGCCGGACTTCCCGATCGCCGGCAAGCCGTTGCGCGAGGTGCTGACCCACGACATGTCGCTGGGCGCCGCGCCCGACATGCTGTTCGAGCTGATCTCGTACATGGTGGGCGGCACGCGCAAGGAGAAGGCCAGGGCGCTGGCGCAGGGCGAGGATCCCGACGGCGACGCCGCGACGCTCGACGTGCTGGCGGCGGTGCGGAAGTTCCCCGGCATCCGGCCCGACCCCGAGGCCTTCGTCGAGTGCCTCGACGGCTTGCAGCCGCGGCTCTACTCGATCTCCTCCTCGCCGAAAGTCGATCCCGACCGCCTGTCGCTGACGGTCGATCACGTGCGCTACGAGATCGACGGCCGCACGCGGCTGGGCGTCGCCTCGACCTTCCTGTCGGGCGCGATCGAACCCGGCACGCGCCTCAAGGTCTATATCCAGAGCGCGCACAACTTCGCCCTGCCCGCCGATCCCGCGACGCCGATCGTCATGGTCGGGCCCGGCACCGGCGTGGCGCCGTTCCGCGCCTTCCTGCACGAGCGGCTGGCGACGCAGGCCGCGGGCGAGGCCTGGCTGTTCTTCGGCCATCAGCGCCAAGCCTGCGACTTCTTCTACGAGGACGAGTTCGCGGGGCTGCTGGAGCGCAAGACGCTGAGCCGCCTGTCGCTCGCCTGGTCGCGCGACGCGGCGACGCCCAAGACCTACGTGCAGGACCGCATGCGCGAGGAAGCCGCCGAGCTGTGGCGCTGGCTACAACGCGGCGCGCACTTCTACGTCTGCGGCGACGCCACGCGCATGGCGAGCGATGTCGAGAAGACGCTGGCGGCGATCGCGGCGAGCGAAGGCGGCCTGGACGAAGCGGCGGCCCGGACGTTCGTCACGGGCCTCAAGCAGGCCGGCCGCTATCAGGCCGACGTCTACTAGGAGTCGTCAGCCCTTGAAGGCGGCGGCGAGCGCGCGGCGGGCGGCATCGGCGCCCTCCTTCGCGGTCTCCGCGGCGGGCTTGGCCCAGTGCGCGGGATTGGGCGCCTCGTAGGACAGCCAGCCCTGGTAGTTCTTCTCGGCGAGCAGGCGCAGCAGCTCGGTCCAGCGCACCACACCCTTGCCCGGCGGCAGGCGATCGACCGGCGGCGCGCTGGCCGGCGGCGCATCGGGCACGTCGCTGAACTGGACGTAGAAGATCTCGTCCTCCGGCACATCGGCGAAGCCCGCGCCAGGGCGGCCGCCGCGCTGGAGATGATAGGCGTCGAGCAGCAGGCCGACATTGGGCCGGCCGGCGCGCGCGATCAGGTCCCGCAGGATGTCGAGGGTGCGCACGACGGGATGCTGGAACTGATACTCGAGCGTGAGACGCAGGCCGTGGCTCGCGGCGATCTCGCCGGCATGCACGATGTTGGCGACGGCTTCTTCCGGCGTCGCAGTGCCGGGACCGATGGCGCTCATCATCATCCTGCACTTGAGCGCGACCGCATTCTCGCAGGCCTGGCGGAACGAATTGAACAGCCGCTCGCGCTCGGGACCCGAGGAGAAGATCCAGCCGTATTCGACGCCCATGGCGCTGACCGGCAGGCCGTTGGCGCGCACGAGATCGAGCACCGCCTCGTTCGACAGGCCGCGTTCCTTGGCGCGCACGAAATCGACCCAGCGCAGTTCGACGGCGTCGAAGCCGCCGGCCTTGGCGGCCGCGAGCGCGCCGTCGAGCGGCGTCGTGTCGACGGTCCAGGTATGAAGCGCGAGGCCGCGGAAGTTGGCAGAGAGAGGCACGTCGTTCAAATCCGCCGGGCTCAAATCCGCTGATCCATCTCCATCGCGGGCTCCGGCACGTCGACGCAGCCGATGATGCGCGCGGGCACGCCGGTCGCCGTGCAGCCGGCGGGCACCGGCTCGAGCACGACGCTGCCGGCGGCGATCTTGGCGCAGGCGCCGATCTCGATGTTGCCCAGCACCTTGGCGCCGGCCCCCAGCAGCACGCCGCGGCGCACTTTTGGATGACGGTCGCCGCGTTCCTTGCCGGTGCCGCCCAGGGTCACGCCGTGCAGCATCGACACGCCGTCTTCGACGACGGCGGTCTCGCCGATCACGATGCCGGTGCCGTGGTCGAGGAACAGGCCCTTGCCGATCACCGCGCCGGGATGGATGTCGAGGCCGAACAGCGAGCTGGCGCGGCTCTGGAGATAGTGCGCGAGGTCCTTGCGGCCCTGCTTCCACAGCCAGTGGCCGGCGCGATAGGTCTGGAGCGCCTGGTAGCCCTTGAACCACAGAAGCGGGTCCAGATACGAGGTGCAGGCCGGATCGCGGTCGGCGACGGCGCCGATGTCGGCGCGCGCCGCCAGCCCGATCCCGGGATCGGCATTGAAGGCCTCGTCGAAGATCTGGCGGATCAGCGCGGCGGGCACTTCGGTCGTGCCGACGAGCCGGGCGAGATGATAGCTGAGGGCGCCTTCGAAGCGCGACTGGCTGAGGATGGTGGCGTGCAGCGTTCCCGCCAGCACCGGCTCGGCGGCCGCGGCCTGCTGGGCCGCCTCGCGCACCTTGCTCCATACCGGATCGACCGCCCGCGGCTCCCCCGACCGGTCCCCGGATGCATTCTTCACGGCAACGTCCATGGCGTTCTCCCTCGACCCGCCCGGGTACCCTACTTGCCGGCGCGCTTCTCGAGCTC
>JAFEFH010000218.1 GCA_018240695.1 Pseudomonadota bacterium
AGAATGTAGGAGCCCACCGCGACCAGCAGCGTGCTGAAGCACAGCACGACAGGGTCGAAGCCCTCGGTCGGGATGATGTGGTTGGGCAGGCGGACGGCGGTGACGGCGATCTCGGCGAAAAGCCCGAAAATCAGCAGGCCGATGCCGCTGGAGTGGCACAGCGTGTCGATCCCGACCTCGATCTCTTCGCGGTCGCCGCCGCGGAGAAAGAAGATTTCCCGCAAGGACGGGCGTTCCTCGATGGCCACGCCCCATCCGATCAGCACGACGCCGACGCCTTCGAGGATTTCCATCGGTTCGTCGAGCTTCCCCGCCAACAGATCGCCCACGATCGTGACGATCGACAGCAAAATCGGCAGAAGAATGAGAACGTCGATCGTGATAATCGACCACGGCTTGACGAAGAGTCTGATCGCGCCACGCACCATCCCCGACCAACGGCTCAGATGGCGCGGTGTTCCCCGTGCGGAATTTCGTGATTTGTCATAGGTTTCCACGTCTATGCTCGACTTTCTCTATCAATTGCCCGAAGGCGTCATTCTCGCCCTGACGATCGTCGTGATCGTGGCGCTTATATCGATTCTGCCGATGATCGTGCAGCGCTTCCCGTCGATGCGGCCGAACGACAAGAATACCGACTTCGTCATCCGCACGCAGGCAACTTTGTTCACCATGGCCAGCCTCGTGCTGACCTTCACACTTGTCCAGACGGACATCAACTTCCGCCAGGCCGATGCCCTCGTCTCCAACGAAGCGTCGCGCATCGAGCAGCTCGACCGGCTCCTGACGCGCTACGGCGATCCGGACGTCGCCGCCGGCCGGCCCCTGCTGCGCGCCTATGCAGTCGCGCTGGCGAAGGACGAATGGCCGAACATGCTGCACACCGAGCAGCATGAAAGCTCGATGCGGACGTACGGCGCGCTGTCGCGCCATATCCTGGCGATCAATCCGACGACGGAGCGGCAGAACCTCGTGCTCGCGGAGATGTTCAAGACGCTCGACACGATCGCCGACGTCCGCGCGCAGCGGCTGAACATCGTATCGACCAAGCTGCCGAGCCTCTATTGGTGGGTCGTCCTGCTGGCCATGGCCATGCTGCTGTTCGTCAGCAGCTCGATCCAGCAGAACGGGTTCAGGCGGGTCATCCTCAGCGCCCAGGCCGCGGTGCTGGGCGGCTTCCTCGGCTTCGTCTTCATCATGGACCAGCCGTTCCGGGGCGAGACGGGACTGGGGCCCGATGCCATTCTCAAGGCCATCGAACATATCGACGCCCGCAGCAACTGACCGCTACGTGCCACGGACCATTCGGATCACTGCGCGCGCGCATTTCCCCATCACCTTGGTTTGACTGATCGCCGTTGGAACTCCCCGCGTAGACGGGAGGCAGGATCGATCCTGTCGCCGCGGCACCCGTCGGGGCGTTTTCAGGGAGTTGAAACCATGACCAAGCGTACCATCGTCGCCTCCGCCGCCGCCCTGTTCGCCGCCGGCGCACTGTCGACCGCCGCTTTCGCGGCCGAACCGGTCCACTGCGGTGGCACGAACGCCTGCAAGGGCCAGAGTGCCTGCAAGGGCGCGTCGAATGCCTGCAAGGGCCAGAACGCGTGCAAGGGCCAGGGCTGGACGGCTGCGAACACGGCCGCCGACTGCACCGCCAAGGGCGGCAAGACGCTTTAGGCACTCTCCACGATCACCGCGGGCGTCCGGGATGCCGGACGCCCGCTTCGTTTGCAGTTCGACTGCGCAACCGTCCGCCTGCCGGTGCCGTTTCGGTAGAGCGCAAACGCCACCGGAAGGAGCAGGCGATGGTCGAACGTGTCGATAGCCAGCGCAGGCGGCTCACTGCCCTCGTTGCGGGTGCCGGCTTGCTGACCGCCATGCCTGTCCTGGCCGAGCCGCGCCGGCAGACCTCGCCGGCCCCCAAGAATCCCAACAGCAACACCGACGCCACCAACCTGCCGGTCAACGCGACCGAGCGGCTGATGCGCGACCAGGGCGTGCTGTCGCGCATCCTGCTGGTCTACGCCGCCGGCGCCCGCCGCATCGGACAGGGCGAGGATCTCGACGCCAGCCTGCTCGCGCAGACGGCGGAGGCGATGCGCGACTTCATCCATGAGCATCACGAGAAGGCCAAGGCCGAGGAAATCTTCCCGCGCTTCCAGAAGGCCGGCCGCCTCGTGGAACTGGTGAACGTCCTCCAGACCCAGCAATCGGCCGGACGCGCGCTCACCGACAAGGTCCTAGCCGCCGCGACCGCGGCCAGCAGCAACGCCGCGCAACGCAAGGAACTGACCGACGCCATGCAGGCCTCGATCACGCTCTACCGGCCACACAGCGCACGCGAGACGACCGACCTCTTCCCGGCGCTGCGCACCATCGTCCCGCCGAGCGATTTCGAGGAACTGGGCAAGACACTGGAGAAGCGCGAGACGGAGAAGTTCGGGCCGGACGGCTTCGAGAAAGTCGTCGCGAAGCTCGAGGCGGTCGATAAGCGGCTGGGGACCTACGACCTCAGCCAGTACACCAAGACGTAGCGCTCTGCGCCACGTCTGGCGCCTATCCTCGATAGTGACACGCCACCCAATGGCCGGGCCTGCTTTCCCGTAGAACAGGATCGCGCTGGGCGCAGTCCGGGCGGGCGATCGGGCAACGGGTATGGAAGTGGCAGCCCGAGGGCGGATGGATCGGGTTGGGCACGTCACCTTGCAGCATGATGCGCTTGCGCTTCACCGTCGGGTCGGGGATCGGCACGGCCGACAGCAAGGCCTCGGTATAGGGATGCAGCGGCGTGTCGTAGAGGTCGCGCGACGGCGCGATCTCGACGACGCGGCCGAGATACATCACCGCGATGCGCGTGCTGATGTGCTCGACCACCGACAGGTCGTGGGCGATGAACAGATAGGTGAGCGAGAATTTTTCCTGGAGGTCCTCGAGCAGGTTGATGACCTGCGCCTGGATCGACACGTCGAGCGCCGACACCGGCTCGTCGCAGACGATCAGCTTGGGCTCGACGGCAAGCGCGCGGGCGATGCCGATGCGCTGGCGCTGGCCGCCCGAGAACTCGTGCGGGAAGCGGCGCATGTGATCGGGCTGCAAGCCCACCGTCTCGAGCAGCTGGACCACCCGCTCCTCGAGCTCGCGCCGCGACTTGGCGAGCCCGTGGATCTCCAGCGCCTCGCCCACGATCGCGCCGACCGTGAGGCGCGGGTTCAGAGAAGCGTACGGGTCCTGGAAGATGATCTGCATGTCGCGGCGCAACGCGCGCAGCGCCTCGCCGCTCATGCGCATGACGTCGGCGCCCTGGAAGGTCACTTCGCCCGACGACGGCTCGATCAGGCGCAGGATGCAGCGGCCCGTCGTCGACTTGCCGCAACCCGATTCGCCCACCAGGCCCAGGGTCTCGCCCTTGCCGATGTCGAAGCTCACGCCGTCGACGGCATGCACGCGCTCGACCTCGCGCGAGAAGAGCCCGCCCTTGACCGCGAAATGCTTGCGCAGGTCGCGCACCGACAGCAACTGGTCCTTGCCCACGGCCTCGCCGCTCACAGCACGCACCGCACGAAATGGCCGGGCGCGGCTTCCTTGAGCGGCGGCATGGCCTGGGTGCAGACATCCATCACGTACTTGCAGCGTGCGGCGAAGCGGCAGCCGGTCGGCGGCTGCAACAGGCTGGGCACCGTGCCGGGGATCGCCTCGAGACGCTGCTTCTGCTCGGCGCCGCGATCGACGCGCGGGATGGAGCGGATCAGCCCCTGCGTATAGGGATGGCGCGGATTGCCGAACAGCGCCTCGACCGACGCCTCTTCCACGACCTTCCCGGCGTACATCACCACCACTCTCTGGCAGGTCTCGGCGACCACGCCCATGGCGTGGGTGATCAGCATGATCGACATGCCGAGCCGTTCCTTCATCTCCTGCATCAGCTCCAGGATCTGCGCCTGGATGGTGACGTCGAGCGCCGTCGTCGGCTCGTCGGCGATCAGCAGCTTGGGCTTGCACGACATCGCCATGGCGATCATCACGCGCTGGCGCATGCCGCCGGAGAACTGGTGCGGATAGTCGTCGACCCGCTTTCCCGGGTTGGGAATGTTGACCAGCCGCAGCATCTCGACGGCGGCGTCGCGCGCCTGCTTCTTGCTGAGGTTCTCGTGCTGGCGGATCACCTCGCCGATCTGGTCGCCCACCGTGTAGACCGGATTGAGCGACGTCATCGGTTCCTGGAAGATGATGGCGATCTCGCGGGCGCGGATCTTGTCCATCTCCTCGGCCGGCAGCGGGATCAGGTCGCGGCCCTGCCACAGGATCTGGCCGTTCTCGAAGCGGCCCGGCGGCATGTCGATCAGCTTCAGCACGGAGCGCGCGGTCACGGTCTTGCCGCAGCCGGACTCGCCCACCACGCCCACGGTCTCGCCGCGGTCGATGCGCAGGTCGACGCCGTCGACGGCACGCACCATGCCGTCGTCGGTCTTGAACCAGGTCTTGAGATCGCGGATGTCGAGGAGCGTTTCGGCCATCGCGACGCCTACAGCACGCGGCGCGGATCGAGCGCGTCGCGCAAGCCGTCGCCGATGAAGTTGATCGCCAGCACGGTGATGAAGATCAGTCCGCCCGGAAACAGCGCCCAGTGGGGCGCAATATCGAGATAGTCCTTGGCGTCACGCAGCACGCTGCCCCAGGTCGGGACGTCGGACGGAAAGCCGAGACCGAGGAAGGACAGGGTCGATTCCGCGATGATCGCGGCGGCGATATCTATGGTCGCGACCACGATCACCGGGCCCAGCGCGTTGGGCAGGATATGCATCATGACCTGGCGCATCCGCGAGGCCCCGAGCGCCCGGGCGGCCTCGACAAACTCCTTCTCGCGCAGGGAGAGGAACTGCGCGCGCACCAGACGGGCGGCCGCCATCCAGCGCGTGGCGCCGATGACGCCGACGATCAGGATGAAGGCACCGCCTTCGACACCCAGCACGCCTTTCACCGGCTCACGGAACAGATAGATGACCAGCAGCAGCAGGGGGAGCTGCGGCAGCGACAGAAAAAGGTCGGTGAGCCACATCAGCGCTGCGTCGAGCCCGCCACTCGCCATGCCGGCCAGGGCGCCCACCAGCATGCCGACGAAGATGGCGACGATCATCGCCGCGACGCCGACGGCGATCGAGATGCGTCCGCCATAGATCAGGCGTGAAAGCAGGTCCTGCCCGAGATCGTCGGTGCCCATCGGATGGGCCCAGGACGGACCTTGCAGCTTGGCGGCGAAATCGATCTCGTTGATCGGCACGCGCCAGAGGAACGGCCCGGCCAGCACGCCGAACACGACGAGAAAGAGCGCAAAGGCCGAGAACAGCGCCATCTTGTGCCGCCGGAAGCGACGCCACGCCTCCTGCCAGGGCGAGAAGCGCCGGCCCTTGCGCGCGCCGGGAACCGCGGCCGGCGCCTTAGCGGAAAGCGATGCGTGGGTCGAGCCAGCCATAGAGGATGTCTGCAATGAGGTTGAAGATGACGACCAGGCAGGCCGAGACGAAGGTGACCCCCATGACCACGGGCGTGTCGTTGGCCAGCATCGAGGAGATCAGCAGCGAGCCGATGCCGGGCACGCGGAAGATCTGCTCGGTGACGACGGCGCCGCTGAAGACGATGGGCATCTGCAATGCGATCAGCGTCACGACCGGGATCAGGGCGGTACGCACCACGTGGCGGGTGATGACCTTGCGCTCGCCGATGCCCTTGGAGCGGGCCGTGGTCACGTAGTCGAGACGGATGACGTCGAGCACCGAGGAGCGCACGAAGCGCACCAGCGCCGCCCCCTGGAACAGGCCGAGCACCGTCACCGGCATGACCGATTGCTTGAAATGCTCCCAATAGAACGCCCAACCCGTCGCGGCGATGTCCGCGCGGTAGACGAAAGGCAGCCAGTCGAGTTGGATCGAGAAGATCAGTATCAGCACCAGGCCCGTGAAGAAGGTCGGCAAGGAAAAGCCGATGAAGGCGAAGGTGTTGGCGATCTGGTCGAACAGCGAATAGGGCCGGGTTGCGGCCAGCACGCCGACCGGCAGGGCGACGGCGATCGCCAGGACCTGCGAGGCGCCGATGACGACCAGCGTCACCGGCAGGCGCTGCATGATCAGCGTGCTCACGTCGACGCGGCTGACGAAGGAAAAGCCCCAGTCGCCGTGCATCAGGGCGATGAGCCAGTGCCAGTACCGCATCCAGACCGGGTCATCGAGGCCGAATTTCAGGCGCAGCGCGGCGCGCACCTCGGGAGGCACCGCCGGATTGGTCGCCAGCTCGTCGAACGGGTCTCCGGGCGCCATGGCCAGGAGTGTGAAGAGCACCACGCTGATCCCGAGCAGGCTCGGAATCATGATCAGAAGCTTCCGTAATACGTACTGCCGGCTCACGTGATGACCTGCAAAAAAGAAGCCCTCCCCGCCCGGGGCGGAGAGGGCGTTGCGGACTTAGGCGTCCTTGAACCAGTCGCTGAGATCCGAGGTGTTGTTGTCCCAGCCGCTGATCTCGGCGTTGAGCTTC
>JAFEFH010000219.1 GCA_018240695.1 Pseudomonadota bacterium
CAGGCGATCGTCGACAAGATGAAGCGCGACCACGGTCTCGAGTACAAGCCGAGCCAGGCCGTCGTCACCTCGGGCGGCAAGCAGATCATTTTCAACGCGATGCTCGCCACCCTGAACCCGGGCGACGAGGTCATCATCCCGGCGCCGTACTGGGTTTCGTACCCGGAGATGGTGATGTTCGGCGACGGCACGCCCGTCATCGTGAACTGCCCCGAGGAGACCGGCTTCAAGCTGACGCCGGAGGCGCTCGACCGCGCGATCACGCCGAAGACCAAGTGGCTGATCCTGAACTCGCCGAGCAACCCGACCGGCGCGGCCTACTCCAAGGCCGACCTGCGCGGCCTGTGCGACGTGCTGCTGAAGCATCCGCAGGTCTACATCCTGACCGACGACATGTACGAGAAGCTCGTCTACGACGACTTCAAGTTCGCGACGCCGGCCGAGGTCGAGCCGCGCCTCTACGACCGCACGCTCACCATGAACGGCGTCTCGAAGGCCTACAACATGACCGGCTGGCGCATCGGCTACGCCTGCGGCCCGCAGAACCTGATCAACGCCATGATCACCGTGCAGAGCCAGAGCACGTCGAACGCCTCGTCGATCAGCCAGGCAGCGTCGGTGGCGGCGTTGAACGGCCCGACCGACTTCATCCCGAAGAACGTCGCGATCTTCAAGCAGCGCCGCGACCTCATCGTGTCGATGCTGAACCAGACCAAGGGCATCAAGTGCCCGCGTCCCGAGGGGGCGTTCTACGTCTACCCGTCGGTCGCCGGCACGATCGGCAAGAAGACGCCGGACGGCAAGGTGATCAAGGACGACACCGACTTCGTGAACTACCTGCTCGAGTCGGAGGGCCTGTCGGTCGTGCAGGGGTCGGCGTTCGGCCAGGGCCCGGCCTTCCGTATCTCCTACGCCACGACGACGGAGCTGCTCGAGGAAGCCGGCCGCCGCATCCAGCGCGCCTGCGCCGCGCTGACCTGACCGCGCGTGCGGGCGCCGCGGCGACTCGCGCTCATCCTGATCGCCGGCGCGCTGGCCGCCGGCGGATCGGCCGTCGGCGATGCGCGGGCGGAGATGCCCGTGCCCACCGCCCTCGCCCCGATCTTCGCGACGCTGTCGCGCACGGCGACCCGCGAGCAGTATGAGCAGATCCTCGGCGCGGTGAACGCCTCGCCGATGCTGACCAAGGACCTCGAACTCCTGGTCGCACGCAAGCTCCTCACCGCCATCGAGGTGCCGCCCGGCCGCAACACGGCATCGGTCTACAACGCCTGGGCCAATCGCTCGGTGATCGTGCTGTACGCCGACTTCCTGAAGGCGCTGCGTGAGGCCGCGCCGGGCGATGGCCTCCAACCCAACAACACGGCGTTCTGCCTGGCCCACCTCGCCCATCACCTGCTCGCCGATCCCGCCGCGCCGGACGGCAACTCGCCGACGGACATCCGCCGGCGGCTCGACCGCGAGGCCGTCGCCTTCATCCGCGGCTGGAACGCCGTCGTGGATGCCGCGATGCAGGCCAATGGCGGCACGTCTCTCGACCCCAGTCAGGTCAAGCGACTGCGGGCGACCGTGCGGTACCGGCACGCGCTGGCAACGGTCGAGCTTTTGCCCTCCGGCGCCATCGAGACCAATCCGCTGACCATCGGGGCCATCGCCGCCGTCCTGCGCGACTTGCCACAGAGCGATCTCTACTAGCCGCCTATTGGCCGATGCGTCGCTTGCATCCACGGCGCCGTTTCGGCGTTATGGCGGCATGGAAAGTTCCTCCAACGCCGCATCCGGACCGATCCGCCAGGGCTTGGCGCTGCTGGGATTTGTCGCCGCCTGCCTCGCCGTCGGCGGCATCGGCGCCGCCGTCACCGCGCCGGACATCGCCGGCTGGTACGCCACCATCGCTAAGCCGTCGTTCAATCCGCCCAATTGGATCTTTGGGCCGGTATGGACGACGCTCTATGTTCTCATGGCGATCGCAGCATGGCTGGTCTGGCGCACCGGCGGCTGGACCGGTGCACGGCCGGCCCTGCTGCTGTTCGCCCTCCAGCTCGCCCTCAACAGCCTGTGGTCGCTGCTGTTCTTCGGCCTGCACCGGATCGACCTCGCGCTGGCCGACATCGCGGCGCTGCTGGCCGCGATCGTGGCGACGATGATCGCGTTCCGGCCGCACGGCCCCCTGGCCGCCCTGCTGCTCGTGCCGTATCTCGCTTGGGTCTTGTTCGCGACTGTGCTCAATTTCACCATCTGGAGACTGAACTAGCGCGGCGAGGAACCACGATGCGCAAGGCGATGATGCACCTGGCGCAATTCTTGTGTCACAGCCCGACCTATCACAGCGTCGGCATGTGGCGGCATCCGCGCACGGCCGCCGCAGGCTATGACTGGGCGCGGCCGGAACTCTATCAGCACATCGCCCGGACCTGCGAGCGCGGCCGCTTCGACATGGTCTTCTTCGCCGACCTCAACTACATCTCCGACACCTTCACCGGCTCGATGGCGCCGGCGCTGCGCAACGCGACGCAAGCGCCCGAGCACGATCCCATTCCGCTGGTCTCCTTCATGGCCGCCGTCACCGAGAGGATCGGCCTCGGTGCCACCTACTCCGTCAGCCATCAGCATCCGTTCCATGCCGCACGCCTGTGGGCGACGCTCGACCATCTGACGCGCGGCCGCGCGGCCTGGAACGTCGTCACCTCGCTCAATCACAACCAGGCGGCCAACTATGGCGAGGACTACAAGCCGACCGACGACCGCTACGACCGCGCGCACGAGTTCATCCAGGTCTGCCGCAAGCTCTGGGATTCGTGGGACGAGGATGCCGTGGTCATGGACCGCGCGAATGCCGTCTTCGCCGATCCGGCAAAGGTCCGGCGCATCGAGCACGAGGGCCAGTGGTTCAAGTCGCGCGGGCCGCTGAACGTCGTGCGCTCGCCGCAGAACGGTCCGGCGATCCTGCAGGCGGGCACCTCCGGCAAGGGCAAGGACTTCGCCGCGCGCTACGCCGACGCGGTGTTCGCCATCCAGCCCAATCTCGCGGGCGCCAAGGCGCTGTACGACGACATCAAGAGCGGCGTGGTCAATGCCGGACGCCCGCCCGAGGCGTGCAAGGTGCTGTGCGGCATGCAGCCGATCGTCGGCCGCTCCCGCGCCGAAGCCGAGGATCTGCAAGCCGAGCACAATGCGCTGGTGCCGCTCGAGGGCGGGCTCGCCATCCTGTCTGGCCATCTCGACTTCGACCTGTCCACCCTGCCGCTCGACACGATCATGGCGCATCGCACCGAGCCCAAGCTGCAGCGCATGCAGACGCGCTACCGCTCGCTCACCGGCGAGCTGCTGACCCTGCGGCAGGTGGCGCAGAATCACGGCCAGAGCGTCGGCCTGCCGCAGATGGTCGGCACGGCCGCCGATATCGCCGACCAGATGGAAGCATATTTCGACGCCGTCGGCGGCGACGGCTTCATGCTCTCGCCGATCTACTCACCGGGCGCGATCGAGGAATTCGTCGATCTCGTCGTCCCCGAGCTACAGCGCCGCGGTCGTTTCCGCCGTGACTACAGCGGCACGACGCAGCGCGACCATCTCCTCCAGGACAGCTAGAGGTTCGCCTTGTCGGCCTTGATCAGGCCGGCGTACCAGTGCGCCGACGCCTTCAGGATCCGTTGCTGCGTGGCATAGTCGACATAGACGATGCCGAACCGGAAAGCGTAGCCCGAGCCCCATTCGAAATTGTCGAGCAGCGACCACACGAAGTAGCCGCGGACGTCGGCCCCGGCAGCCACCGCTTCGCGCATCGCATCGGTATAGCGCGCGAGATAGTGGATGCGATGCGAATCGACCACGCGTCCCGGCGCATCGGGCTTCTCGACGGCGCCGGCGCCATTTTCGGTGACATAGATCGGCAGGCCGTAGCGGCCATGGACATCGATGAGCGTGTCGCGGAACGCCGCCGGATCGATCGGCCAGCCGATCGGCGTGTGTTCGCCCTCGGCCGGAGAGTCCGCCCAGGCGAAGCCCAGCTCGGAGGCGGGTGCCGCACGTGCATAGACCGGCGAATAGTGATTCATGCCGAAATAGTCGACCGGCCGCTTGATCCGTTCGAGATCGCCGTCGCGGATGTAAGGCTCGATCAGCTTCGCCAGGGTCGGCGGATAGACGCCGAGGATCTGCGGGTCGGGGAACGCCTTGTTCCAGTATTCGTCGAGCAACGCCGCCGCAGCGGCATCCTCGGCGGTCGTGCCGGTCGTGCGCGCGGGCTGGACGTTGTGCACGGCGCCGATCTGGAAGTCCTTGTTGTGCCCCCGCAGCACGTCGACGGCAGCGCCGTGCGCCAGGTTGACGTGGTGGATTGCCTTGAAGTGATCGCTGCGCACGTCGGTCGCCGGCGGATGCCAGCCGAAGGCATACCCGAAGAGCGTGAAGACTGACGGCTCGTTGAACGTGGCGAAATGCTTGACCCGATCGCCGAAGCGCCGGGCGATGAGATCGGCATAATCGGCGAACCATCCGACGATGTCCCGATTGGGCCAACCGCCCTGGTCCTGCAACGCTTGCGGCAAGTCCCAGTGATAGAGGCAGAGCCACGGCTCGATGCCTTTTTCCAGCAGTCCGTCGATCAGCCGGTCGTAGAAGGCGAGCCCCGCTTCGTTGG
The DNA here is from genome assembly GCA_018240695.1 of Pseudomonadota bacterium. Taxonomy (GTDB): domain Bacteria; phylum Pseudomonadota; class Alphaproteobacteria; order Reyranellales; family Reyranellaceae; genus Reyranella. Next base: position 4,643 of record JAFEFH010000219.1, read on the forward strand.
CCGCGCCGCGGCCGGTCGGCAGGACCCGCGGCCACGCGACCGAGAAGCGGTACGCATCGACGCCGAGCGCCTCCATGATGTGGATATCTTCGGCGTACCGGTGATAGTGATCGCAGGCGACGTCGCCATTGTCGCCATTGGCGATGCGGCCCGGGATATGGCTGAACCCGTCCCACACGCTGGGGCCGCGCCCGTCCTCTCTCGCCGCCCCCTCGATCTGGTAGGCCGCCGTCGACACACCCCATTTGAAGCCTTTCGGCAGCGCGCGCTTCGCCGAACTCCTGAACTCTTGCTGCGACAAGTTTCCTCCTGCCTGCGGACCATCGTTCCGCCGGGAAGCCGCAGCATGATTGACTCATCCCGGCCGGAGTGAAAGCATTTCCATCGACACAGCTTCGCTTCGGCCGACGAGTCCGACTGCGACTTTCGTCCGAAGTTCTACGCGCACCCATTCGCGAAGAAGGAGGACGTTGTCATGACAGACCTCAGGACGGAGACAATCACCGGCGGCAGACCAGGCGGCGGCACGCATCGCGTGGTGGCGCTGTGCGGGCCGTATCTCTCGGGCAAGACCAGTCTGCTCGAAAGCCTCCTCTACGCCACCGGAGCCATCGGCCGTCGCGGCTCGACGCGCGCGGGCACCTCGGTGGGCGACGGCACGGTCGAGGCACGCAAGCGCAGCATGGGCACCGAGCTCAACATCGCGTCCGTGGAGTATCTCGGCGACCACTGGACCTTCATCGACGCGCCGGGCTCCATCGAATTCCAGCAGGACGCCTTCGCCGCCCTGTCGATCTGCGACACCGCCGTTGTGGTGTGCGAGCCGACGGCCGAGCGCGTGGTCGCGCTGACGCCGCTCCTGAAATACATCGAGGATCACCGGATTCCCCACCTCTTCTTCATCAACAAGATCGATTCTGCCGAGGTGCGCGTACGCGACATGCTGGCGGCACTCCAGACGGTGTCGACGCGCAAGCTGGTGCTGCGCCAGGTGCCGATCCGCCGCCCCGCCGCCGACGGTTCGGAGGAGACGGTCGGCTACGTCGACCTCGTGAGCGAGCGCGCCTACCGCTATCACAAGAGCGGCGCCTCCGACCTGATCGAGATGCCGGCCGAACTGCTGCCGCGCGAGAACGAGGCGCGGCGCGACATGCTGGAGACGCTGTCGGAGTTCGACGACACGCTGCTCGAGCAGCTGATCGAGGATGTGGCGCCCGAAAAGTCGCTGATCTATCGCGACCTGCACGAGGAGTTCGGCGACGACAAGATCGCGCCCGTGCTGCTGGGCGCCGGCGACCGCGAGAACGGCGTGCGGCGGCTCTTGAAAGCCTTGCGCCACGATGCGCCAACGGTCGCCGTGACGGCGGGGCGTCGCAACCTGCCGTCGACCGGCGGCGCCCCGGACACCCTGACGGCAGAATGTTTCAAGGTCCTGCATCAGCCCCATGCCGGCAAGCTCTCGCTCTGCCGCGTCTGGTCGGGCGGACTGAGCGAAGGCCAGAGCGTCGGCGGCCAGCGCATCGGCAGCCTGTTCAAGCCGTTCGGCCAGCGCCTCGACAAGGTGAGCGCGGCCAGGGCGGGCGAGATCGTGGCGCTGGCCAAGATCGATGCCCTGTCCTCGGGCCAGTGGCTCACCGCCTCGGGCATCAGACCTGCGACGGATGCCGGCGCATCGGAGCCGGCGGTGTTCGCCCTGGCGCTCAAGGCCCGCAACCGCAACGACGAGGTCAAGCTCACGGGCGCGCTGCAAAAGATCGTCGAGGAAGATCCTTCGCTGTCCTTCGAAGTACGCGGCGAGACGCACGAACTCCTGCTCAAGGGCCAGGGCGAGATGCATCTGCGCGTGGCGGTCGACAAGCTCGCCAGCCGCTTCAATGTGGCC
>JAFEFH010000021.1 GCA_018240695.1 Pseudomonadota bacterium
GCTCCTCCGGCGAAACGGCAGCCGAGACCTACAATGGCGATCGCCTCACGCACGCTCACACTCGCTCCCCTGAAACCGCCAGGCCGGGCCTTTCGAGCAGCCGGCTCGTCGACGTCGATTGCCAGCCCCGTTCGATCACGACCGTGAGCGCCTCGCCGCTCGCCAATGCGGCGTCCAGGGCGCTCAGCGCCCCCTGCGGCGACAGCGACGGCACCCGTCCGTCCTGCCACATCAGCGGGTCGGCAGCCATCCCGACGCCCTGCCACGCGCACCAGGCGATCGACTGACCGGGCAGCCCAGCTGCGCGACGTCGCTCGATGACCCCATCGAGGAAGCCGTTGGCCGCGGCATATCCCGACGTGCGCGCCAGGCCGAACCACGCGGTGGCCGAAGAGAAGAGTACGAAATCCGCGACGTTCATATCGCGCGACAAGACGTCCAGCAGGGCTGCGGCATCGGCTTTGGCGGGGAAGCTGCGTCCGATCTTCGTCCAATCGGAATCGTTCACGCCGCCATTGGCCGTCACGCCCGCGACATGGAAGATGCCCGCGAGCCGTCGTCCGCTGCTGCGCAGGTCGGTCATCAAGCACACGATCTGCTCGGGCCGGTCGAAGTCGGTGGGATGCAAGGCGATTTGCGCGGGCCCGGACGCGAGCGGTGCGGGCACGCTCGGAGATCGGCTGGCCAACGCCAGATGCCGCGCGCCCAGCGACACCAGATGCGCGGCGACCAAGGCGCCGATGCCGCCGCTGCCGCCGGTCACGAGATAGGTCGCGTCGGGATCCGCGCGCCAAGGGGCGCCGCCACCGGCGGCGACGAGCCGGACGCCTTCGCGGCCCTGTCGGCCGACGCTTACCCGCGCCTCGCCGTCGTCGATCGCCAGTTCGCGGGTGAGCGCGACGGCGGCGTCGGCAAGCGATGTGTCGAGACGGACGCTGCGCACGCGCCATGCCGGGAACTCCGCGGCAAGACCTGTTGCGAAGCCTTCGACGGCGCCGGCCAGCGGCCCTTCGGCCGGCGCGACCAGCACGATCCGCGCGCCCGTGCCCCCTCGAGTGTGCAGGCGCTCGAGCAAGGCGGGGAACAGAGTCGCGCGTGCTCGAATGTCGCCGGCCGCATCGACATCGAGCGCGCTGAGATCGAGCAGGTTGGTGCTGTCGGCCGGCAGTGTTGCTCGAAGAGATTGGGCGAGGCGTCCGTCGCCCGCCACGGTCCAACCGGTGGACACGACCGGGGTGTTTGCGAGCCCGGTCCAGCGCGGCATCAGCAACGAGAAGCCGGCAGGCTTCGCCGCCGCCTGCCGGCGGGTCGCCAGTGCCGCCACGGCATCAGAAAGGGTGGGATGACTGTAAGCGAAGTCCGGCGCGACGGGCCGGCCGTATTCGCGGCTGAGGGCGCGGGCGAACTCGACGGCGATCAGCGAGTCGAGGCCGAAGGTCATCAGCGGCGTGTCGGGATCGAGCGAGCCCGGTTCGCGCACGCCGAGCAGGCGCGCCAAGATCGCCTGCAAGCGCTCGACCGTCGGCGGACCGGCATTGGCCGGAGCAGGCGCGTTCTGCGTGCTCGTCTCGGCGGGGCCGGCTTGTGTGCGCTCCCACGCCATGTCGGCCACGATGCGTTGCGCCTCGGGGACCGCGAGCAGCGTCGGCAGGGCGCGCAGCCCCATCGCCGGCAGGATCGGCGTGATGCCATGGCCCTGCCAGGCTTCGGCGGCCCGCACACCCATCGCGCGACCGATACCCGCGCCCCACGGGCCCCAGTCGAGGCTGAGACCGGGGAGCCCCTGCCGGCGGCGGGCGTGGGCGAGCTGGTCGAGCACGGCATTGGCGGCGGCGTATCCCGCCTGACGTGCCGACGGCACGACACCCACGATCGAAGCGAACAGCACGAAGTGGTCGAGCCGCGCCGCGCCGACGCAGCGTTCGCGCGTGAGGCGGTCGAGCACCAGCGCGCCGTCGACTTTCGCTGCCAACACCGACGTCAGCCGCTTGGCCGACTGCTGATCGAGCCGGTCGTCGTCGACGATGGCCGCGCAATGGAAGATGCCGCGCAGCGCGGAGCCGCTGGCGCCGATGCGATCGAACAGGCCGGTCATCGCCGCCGCATCGCCTGCGTCCGCCGCGACGGAGAAGTGAGGCAACGCGACGTCGACGGCGCGGCGATCGACGTGACAAACGATGGCGCCCGACTGGCCCAGCCAGGCGGCCACCATGCCGCCCAACGCGCCGGCCGCGCCGGTGACGATGTAGGTCGCGCCGCGCTCGACGATCGCCGGCGGCGGCTCGCGCATCTGGACGACAATGCGCCCGGCAAGGGGGCCTTCTCCGGCGAGCGCTTCGCCGAGCGCAGTGCGCGGCACGATCCGGCGTGGCAAGGGCGGGAACGCGGCGAGCTCGCCCATCAGCCTGCGCTTGTCGACGGCCGGAATCTTGTCGAGGTCGAAGTGCTCCGCGGCGTGTTTGCCGAGATTGACGACGCGAATGCCGCCGAGTTGGGCCAGTGCCGGCGGATCGAACGAGCCGAATGCCACGGTGACGCCGGTCAATGCACCCGACCAGCCGGCGGGATCGCGGCTGTCGAGCACGCGCTCCACGTCGCCTTGCTGGAAATAGGAATGGCGCTTGCGGCTCGCCGTTGCGATCACGCGGGCGCCGGCGCGACGCGCAACAGCCAGCGCGGCGAGGCCGGTCCCGCTCGCGGCCTGATGGATCAGCACGCAGTCTTTCGATCCCAAGGTGCCGAGGCCGGCCAGCGCGGTGAGATAGGGCACCGGCATGGTCGCCGCATCGAGCAGATCGGCGCACGGTGCCGGTGCGACGCTGTCGACCGAAACAGTGACGCTGTCGGCGATGGGTTGGTCCGCGAGGGCGATGACCCGGTCGCCCACGGCGAATGCCGTCACGCCAGCGCCCACTTCGGCAACCACGCCGGCGCAATCGCAGCCGAGACCGGTTGCTTGCGGCGCGATGCCGTTGAAAAGCAGTCGATCCCGGAAGGTGAGGCCGGCCGCCGTCACCTCGATGCGGACCATGCCGGGACCGGGCGCGACAGCCGCGCGCTTGTCCCACACGACGGTGCCCGCCTTGGCGAGGACGGCAACGTCCTGTCCCGGCAGGATTGGCGACGGTGCGTCGAGGCGACGGACGAGACGGCGATGGCCGCGCAACGCAACGGCCGGCTCGTCGTCGGGCAGGATTTCGGCGGCCAGCATCGCCTGTTGTGCCTCTGCCGGCAGGTCGGGATCGAGGTCGATCAATCGGCAGCGCAACGCCGGGCGCTCGCCGATGATGGCCTGCGCCATGCCCCAAAGGGCCGCTTGGCCGAGATCGGGAGCGGCGGCTTCGTCGCCCGTGACCTGCGCGCCGCGCGTGACGATGCGCAAGCGGCCGTCACCCATTGTGCCCAGGCGGTCGAGGAGTGCGGCGCACACTTCCGAGGCCATGCCTCTCGGTGCCTGCCAGACGATCGGCGCCGGGGCGGCCTGCGACGAAGCAGGTGACGGCATCTCCTGCCAGTTTACGATCCGGCTCCAGCGCCGTGCCGCGTTCGGCAAAGGCGCGAACGTCGCGCCCTCGATCAGCAAGAGGTCGCGGCCGTCGGCGTCGCTCACGCCGAGATCGGCGCTCAAGCCGCCGTCCGTTGTCGTGCCGGTACGTCTAAACCAGACAGTCGCTGCCGTGCCGGTCCTGCGCGTCAGTCGTCGCGCGGAAGCCAGCATCACCGGCGGCGCGCCGTCCGGCAGAAGCGAATAAGCCAGTTGGGCAGCGGCTTCGATCACGCCCGGCCCGTCACCCGCATTCAACGTGCCGGTTGCGACATCGCCGGCCACCGCGATCTTGTCCAGGCAACGTGCCGCCTCGCCGTAGAGGAAGCCGTGCGCGGCGATTCGATCATAGAGTTCCGTGGCCGGCGTGTTCGGTCTCGGGAGGGTCGAACGGATGGCCTGCGTGGCCGGCTCGCATGCGATGGCCTCGAGATGAACCGTCCACTCGTCGTCGGCGTCGGTTCGGCTCTCGAGAGAAATCCGGCCGGCGTCGCGGACGGCTCGCACATGGCGCGGCGTGCCGACGGCGAGCGGTGCCGGAAAGGCGACCTCCTCGAGCGCGGGGGCATCGCCCAGCAGCGCCAGCAGCACACCCAGATGCGCAAGCCCATCCGTGCCGGCGAGCAGCGGATCGTCCGGCGCGAGCACGTGCTCCTGCGATGCGCCGCCCGGCAGGGGAAAGCGCTCGCGCTGGAAGGGATAGGTCGGCAGCGTCACGCGCCGCCCGGTGCTCGCGCCAAGCTTCGGCGGCGCTGCGTTCGACGGTTCGGCGATCCGCAACTCTGCGGGCGTGCGCACGGCGATCCACCATGGGAACTTCGCGCGACCGACCGCCGCCGTGTGGCACGCGCTGGCAAAGTCGAGGCCGTTCGCGAAAGCCTCGGCATAGCGGGCCGCCAGCGCGCGCAGGGCCTGCGGATCGATCGCGGACAGGAACAGCACGCCGTCGCCCGTTGCGGCGGCAGGCGGCGTGGCGGGCGCGGCTTCGACGACGACGTGGGCGTTGGTGCCAGAGAAGCCGAAGGCGCTGACGCCGGCGCGGCGAATGCCGGAGACAGCGGCGGTGGGCACCTCGATCGGCGTGGCGCCGCTGCTGATCGCGGGATTGCGCCGGCCGAAGTGGAGGTTGGGCGGGATCCGGTCGGCGCCGAGCGCGAGGACCGTCTTGATCAGCCCTGCGACGCCCGACGCGGCTTCGGTATGCCCGATATTGGTCTTCACCGCGCCGACACGCAGCGGGCGTGTGCGCCCGGCGAAGGCCGCGGCAAGCGCGTGCCATTCGATCGGATCGCCCAGCGGCGTGCCGGTGCCATGTGCCTCGACATAGTCGATGTCGTCGGGCGCGAGGTCCGATGACGCGAGCGCCGACTTGATCAAGGCGGTCTGGGCCGGCCCGTTGGGCGCCGTGAGGCCCGCGCTGCGGCCATCCTGATTGACCGCGCTGCTCCGCAGCACGGCAAGAACGCGGTCGCCGTCGCGTTGGGCATCGGAGAGACGGCGCAGCACCACGATACCGGCGCCTTCGCCACGGCCGTAGCCGTCGGCGCCCGCGTCGAAGGTCTTGCAGCGTCCGTCCGCCGCCAGCATGCCCGAGGCCGCGAAGCTGTCGCCGAGTTCCGGTCCCAGCATGAGGCTGACGCCGCCGGCCAGCGCGGCATCGCAGTCGCGGTCGCGCAGCGCGCGCATCGCATAGTGCACGGCGACGAGCGAGGAGGAGCAGGCAGTGTCGAGCGTCAGGCACGGACCGCGCAGGTCGAGCAGATAGGCGAGGCGGCCCGAGGCGACGGCAGGGCTCGTGCCTACGCCGAAATAGCGGTCGAGCGTCTCGGCGGGCACCCGGCGCGCATAGTCGTTGGTGGCGAGCCCGACGAAGACACCGGTGCGGCTGCCGGCCAGGGCATGCGGATCGATCGCGGCATGCTCAAGGGCTTCCCAGGCGACCTCGAGCAGCAGGCGGTGCTGCGGGTCCATCGCGCCGGCCTCGCGCGGCGCGATCTCGAAGAAGCGGGCGTCGAAGCTTTCGACATCCGCCAGGTATCCGCCGGCGCGCGGCGCGTTGTGGTTCAGCGAGGCCCAACGGTTGGCCGGGCGCGGTCCGATCGTGTCGCGGCCCTCGGTCAGCGCGCGCCAGAAAGCATCGGGGGAGTCGATCCCGCCGGCGAAGCGGCAGCCCATGCCGACGACGGCGATCGGCTCGGCCGCGGTCGCCCGTTCGGCGGCCGCCAGCTTTTCCTTCAGGCCGCGAATCTCGATCAACGCGCGGCGCAGCACGTCCTTGGGATCGACGGGAGGCGCGGCGCTCATGGTGTCGCCGCCAATTCGCGCTCGACCAGCGCGGCCAAGGCCGCTTCGTCGAGATCGGCGAGGGCTCCGTCGGTTTCGGGGCGCTCGGCAGGCTCTATGAGCTGAAGGAGCTGGGCCGCGAGGGCCGACAATGTCGGATGATCGAACAAAAGCGTGGCCTGCAGGTCGAGCGCGTAGGCCGCGCTCAGCTCGTTGCGCAGGCTGACGGACAGCAACGAGTCGAGGCCGAGGTCGCGCAACGCCCGCGTGGGCGCGATCTTCGTGCCGGCGGGGAACGCCAGCAACGCCACAAGCCGCTGCTCGAGATCGGCTTGCAGGAAGGCGCGCCGTTCCGCGGCGGGCAAGGCCTGGAGCGCGATGCGCGCCGTGCCTTCCGCGACGGGTGCGCGTCTTGCCGAGGCGGCCGTGCGGTCCATGACGAGGCGATGCGCGATCCCGTCGGCCAACACACGGGCGAAGGCCGATGCGGCGCGGCGCGGCGCAATCGGACGGAAGCCGTCGCGTTCGAGGCGTACGCGGGCGGCGGCATGGAGATTGGCATACATGCCGGTCGCTACCGGTCCGAAGGCGATCGCCGTGGCCGACAGGCCCGCGGCCCGTCGTGTCGCCGCCAGGGCGTCGAGCCACGCGTTGGCCGAGGCATAGGCCGCCTGGCCCGGGGCCGCGACACCGCCTGCGGACGATGAAATCAGCGCGAAGAAGTCGAGGTCGCGGCCGCGCGTCGCCGCATCGAGATGGCGCGCGCCCTCGACCTTGGGGGCAAGAACCGCGGCGATGCTCGACGGTTCGAGCTGCGCGAGCGTGCCGTCGCTGACCACGCCGGCGGCATGGATCACGCCGCGAAGCTTGGGCAGGCGCGCGACCAGGGCGGCGACGGCCGCCGGGTCGGTGACATCGAGCGTCGTCGTCTCGAAGGGGGCCATGTCGGCCGGTTCGGCGTGCCGCGCGGCCAGAACGACATGGCCCGCGCCGTGATCCTTCAGCCATCCGGCCAGCGCGCGGCCGAGGCCGCCGGTCCCGCCGGTGATCAGATACGTCGCATCAGGCCGAAGCGCGGGAGCAACGGGAACACGCAGCACGAGCTTGCCGATGGTGCGGCCCTGGCCCAGTGCCTGCAAAGCCTCGCTCGCTTGTGCGAGCGGCAGCACAGTGCGACGCGGCGGCGTCAGGCTGCCATCGCTGATCAGCGCCAAGATTTTCTTCATCCGATCGGCGAACCAGTTCGGGTCTGCGCGCATGGGTCCGTCGAGATCGTAGGCGACATGACGGCCGACACCGGCCGGTGGGGGAGCGTTGCCGATCTCGAGGAAGACGCCGTCCTTCTTCAGCAGCGCAGCCGAGGCGGCGGCAATCTCGGGCCCCAGGGCGTTGAGCACGATGTCGAAGCCGTCGGCCCCAGCCCAGCGGCGCGCCGCATCGGCGAAGGCGGGCGAGCGCGAGTCGCCGACCGCGTCGGCGCCGGCCAGAAGCGCGGCCTGCTCCTTGCCCTTGCTGGTCGTCGCGAAGACGCACGCCCCGGCCCGTCGGGCGATCGCCGTCGCCATGCTGCCGACGCCGCCGGCGCCGGCATGCACCAGAACGCGCATGCCGGGCTTGATCCCGGCAAGATCGTGCAGTCCGTGCCACGCCGTGAGGCAGGCGACCGGCAGGCTCGCGGCGGCATCGACATCCAGAGCGAGGGGGCGGTGCACGACGCGATGGGCCGGCAGCGTCACGGTGGTAGAGAGCGCGCCGGGGCCGAAGGCGATCACGGCGTCGCCGACGCGGAACTCCTTCACGCCATCGCCTATCGCAACGATCGTGCCGGCGCATTCGAGGCCAAGCGCGTTGTTGCCGGCGCGCCCGAGGATGGCCAGCACGTCCTTGAAATTGAGACCGGCGGCGGCGACCGCGATCCGTACTTCGCCCGCGGCGAGGGGCTCGCTGGTCACGGGCTGGAACTGGAGACCGGAGAAGGTGCGATCCGGCCCGGGCATCAACCGGACAGGGCCGGCCGGCAGAGGGGGCGCCTTTACGACTTCCGGCGTGAGCAAATGCCCCTGGCGTAGCGCGTAACGACCCGCAGGGCCGGCCAGGTCGGACGGCACGGCGGCTTCATCCAGATCGAGGTCGATCCAGCGACAGCGCAGGTCGGGATGCTCGGCATCGATGACCGGCTGCAGGCCCATCAGCACCGCGGCCGCCGACGGCGGACCGCCGCGCAGGGGCGGTGCCGTACTGGCGCCACGGCTGACCACGAGAAGCTGCGGGCGCGGCGTGTGCGTTGAGATCTCGCGCACGAGGGTGGAGATCGCACCGATGCAGGCGGCAGGACTCCGATCGGAGAGCGGGCGCAGATCGACGACGCCGTCGCAGGGCGGGATGGGCCCCGTGCCGGCCTCGTCGTGCGACGCGGTCCCCAGCGCCGCTGCGCCGTGGCCGATCGCATGCCAGCGGCCGGTCAACGTCGCGGAGGCAACGGCCACCGGCTGCCATAGGACGTCGTGGAACCACGCGCCCGGCTCGGCCAGGGCGGCACGCAGGTCGACATCGTGCAGCGCGAGGATCGATGTGCCGTCAGCCGCTTCGAGCGTGGCGTGACCGGTGGCGCGGTCGTTGGCTGCCGCACCGAGCCGCGCGCGCGCGAGTCGTGCCGGTGCGTCGCCCGTGCCGAAGACCACGCGCCCGATACGCGCCGGGAGCAGCGGCGCGTCGCCAGCGGGCAACAGGCAGGTCAATGTCTGTAGCGCCGCATCGATCGTCGGCGGGTCGAGCTCATCGGAAGAGGCGACACGCGCAACGGCGACACACTTGTCGCGCGACAGGCTTTCGATCCGGCGATAGGACGGACCGAAGGCGAAGCCCCGGTTGGCCAGCTCCTGTGCGATCTCTTCACCCGACCCCGTGGAGGTGGCGCCGTCGGTCTCGATCGACGCGCTGGCGGCCGCTTCTTCGACACGAGCCGTCGCGATCTCGATCCACGCGTCGCCGCGTGCCGAGTAGAGCGTGAGCGTACCTTCCCTGTCGCGCACGAGCTGCACGTCGGCGCCTTCCGCCGGAATGTCCAGGGCCGCGCGGAACTCGACGTCGCTTAGGCCGGAGACGCCGGCTCGCCGCGCCATGTCGAGGAAGCCGGCCGCGGGCATGATGGTTGCCTGCTCGACCACGTGATCGGCAAGCCAGGCGGCGTCGGCCTCGAGACGAAACTGCCAGACGGTCTCGCCGGAGCGGGCCGACCGGTGCGGTGTCCCTATGTTGGGGCCACGCGAATCCAGGGCGGTGCCGGTATGGGGCAGCCAGAACGGCTGGCGATCGAACGATGTCAGCAGCGGCTCGGCCAAGGCATCGTCCGAAGGGGCGCCGCGTTCGATCATGACATGGGCGTTGGTGCCGCTCGCGCCAAAGGCGCTGACACCGGCGTAGCGCGCGGATGCCGGCAGCGCGCCACCAGTTGCGATGTCGACGACGCTGTCGGTACGGGCATGAGGATTGCGGCGCGTGAAGTGCGGCTGCGGCGGCAAGGAACCGGCGCGCAGGCACAGCACCATCTTGATCACGGCGGCGATGCCTGCCGCGGCCTCGGTGTGGCCGATGGCGGCCTTCACCGAGCCGACGGGCAGGCGGCGCGCGCGGCCCGCGAAGACCTCGGCCAGCGCGTCGAGTTCGATGGGATCGCCAAGACCGGTGCCGGTGCCGTGGGCCTCGATACAGTCGATGGCCTCGGCAGCGACGCCGGCATCGGCCAGCGCGTCGCGGATGACGGCGGCCTGCGCCGCGCCGTTGGGCGCCGTGAAGCTGCTGCTGCGGCCGTCGTGGTTGAGTGCGCTGCCGCGGATCGTCGCCAGCACGCGGTCGCCGTCGCGTTCGGCATCGCCGAGGCGCTTCAGCACGACGACGCCGCAGCCTTCGCCGCGCACGTAGCCATTGGCCTGCGCGTCGAACACCTTGCAGCGGCCGTCGGCCGCGAGCAGGCCGGCCTTGTTCAGCATCAGCGACGTGTCGGGCGTCAGCAGCAGGTTGACGCCGCCGGCCAGCGCGAGATCGGCCTCCCCGTTGCGCAGTGCGCGCACCGCGAGATGCAGCGCGACCAGCGAGGAGGAGCAGGCGGTGTCGACGGTCAACGCGGGTCCATGCAGGCCGAACTGGTAGGCGAGGCGGCCGGCCAGCGCGTTGCTGGGCTGGCCGGTGAGACTGTGCGCATCGAGCGTCGCGCCGCCGCGGGCGCGGGCGAGGCCCGCATAGTCGCTGCCGGTCGCGCCGACGAAGACACCGGCGCGCTGGCCGTCGAGGCTCGCGGGGGCGATCCCGGCATTCTCCAGCGCATGCCAGGCGACCTCGAGCAGGAGGCGCTGCTGCGGGTCGAGCTGCATGGCTTCGCGCGGGCTGATGCCGAAGAAGGACGCGTCGAAGCGTTCGACGCCGTCGAGGAAGCCCGCGCGCTGGACGGCGGCGGGACTGGCGCGCCACAGCGCGGCGGTCGGCCGCGTCTCCGGTACGGTGCCGATGGCGTCGCGCCCGGTCATCAGGCGGGCGAGGTAGGCGGCGGGCGTATCGGCACCGCCCGCGAACCGGCAGCCCATGCCGACGATGGCGATCGGCTCCGACGCGTCGGTCGAGGCTGCCGCCGAGGCCGGCACGATGCGCGCAGCGCCCGCGAGCCAGTCGGCCAGCAGGGTGAGCGTGGGATGCGCGAACAGGATCGCGGCCGGCACCGGGACGCCCGCAGCCTCCTCGAGCCGGCGGCGGAAGCTCACGGCCAGCAGCGAGTCCATGCCCTGCTCGAACAGCCCCCTGTCGGGGTCGAGGCGCGCCGGGTCGGCATGCCCCAACAGGTCGGCCACGAGGGCGGCGAGGCCGGCGCGGTCGAGACGGACCGTTTTCGTGTGCGCCAGCGGGGTAGCGCTAATTGCGCTAACTGGCGCCGGAGCCGCCATGCGGTCGAAGAACGCCCACCGGCGCCGGGCCTCGAATGTGGCGCGGAACAGCGGCCAATCAACCCCCGCGACCACGCGATGGGCGGCCCCGGCGCCGACGGCGGCGAGCGCGGCGGCGAACGCCTCGTTGGGCGGCATGGCGCGCAGGCCGGATTTGTCGAGCGCGGCATCCTCGGCGGCGCTCAGCAGGCCGGGCTCCTCGAATCGGCCGAAGGCGACGGACGTCGCGGGCAGGCCGCGCGCGCGGGCGTCCTCGGCCCAGCGGTCGAGCGCGCGGTTGGCCGCGGCGTAGGCGACATGGCCGCTCGTGCCCCACACACCGGCGGCGGACGAGAAGAGCAGCAGGAAGGCCGGGTCGTGGCCCGCCGCCGCCCGTTCGAGGGTCCCGGCAATCCCGATCTTGCTGGCCAGCACCGCGGCCGTGGGACCGTCGGCAACACCTGCGGCGTGCACGATGCCGCCCAAGGGACGGTCGAGCGCGGCGCGCAACATCGTCGCCGCGTCCGGCGCGGTGAGGTCGAGCGAGAGGCCGCGCGGCACGACATCGCCGTGCCGCAGTTCGTCGAGTTGTTCCGGCGAGACCGCCGAGCGCCCGACGAGAAGAAGGTGACGCGCGCCGCGATCGATGAGGAACCGCGCGAACAGCCGGCCGAGGCGGCCGAACCCGCCGACGATGACATATATAAGGTGTGGCGAGATCTCGGGCGCGCCCACTGCAGACGTCGTGCGGGACAGCCGCGCCACCTCGAGCTTGCCGGCGCACACCCGGAACTGCTCCTCGCCGGAGAAATTTGCATCGAGTGCCCGCTGGAGCGTGGCGAGCGAGCTCTCCTGCGCATCCGCCAGTTCGATCGACCGGCCGATCCGCCCTGGATGGTCGAGCGCCAAGGCCCGTGCCGCGCCGGCGACGGCGGCATGCGCCACGGAGGTTCCATGGACGACGGTGAGAGGCGCGCCTGCTGCCGCGGAGTCCGTGACTTCTGCCATCAACGCATCGACGAGCGCCGTCGCCGGACGGTCGTCGGCGCGCCACACGCGCTCGGCAACGGGTGTCCGCGCCAGCACCACCGCATGGGCGTCGCCGTCGCTGCGGATATCGATGTCGACGAAGCCCGCTGCCTCGAGCGCGGCGCGCCAGCCATCGGCATCGAGCAGCGCGTGATGCGGTCGCGCGGGATCGCCCTGGAAGCGCCACCAGCCGTCGGTGATTCCGAAGACCAGATCGATCCAACGCGGCGCGCACGTGAGCTCGACCAAGGCGAGGATTCCGCCCGGCGCCAGACGCTGGCGCAGTTCGACGAGCACGGTCCCTATCGGTCCGGCCGCATGGACGACGTTGGCCGCCACGATCGCATCGAACGGGCCGGGCTGGCCGGTGGGACGATCGAGATCGAACTCCGCCGTTCGCAACGCCGTCGACGCCGCGAAGCGCTGGCGCAAGGTCGCGAGGAACGCCATCGACACGTCGCTGCACGTAAGCGTGCTGCCGGCCGGCAGGGCCGGCAGGAGCTGCGCCGTCAGGGCGCCGGTGCCGGCGCCCAGTTCGAGGACGCGGAGCGCGCGTCCGCCGGCGACCGCGCCGAGGATAGTCGCCAAGGCCTTCTGTGCGGCGGCGAAGGGTGCGGCGGCATAGACGGGCGCGGTGCGCGCGACGTCGCCGCCGGGAAACAGGATCTCGATGGGATTGGCCTCGCCCTTCAGCAACGCCGGCAGTGCCTCGCCGACGCGCCGCAGAAGGTCGCGCGCGGGACCGGGCTTGGCCTCGGCGCCCGAAAGAGAGCCCCATGTCGACAACCGCTCGACCAGGGCGCGGTGGCGGGGATCGATCTTCGACGACGGCACCGCCGCCAGTGCCGCGCGCGCGAAGGCGACTGCCTCGACATCGAGACCGGGATCGGCGGCATCGCCGGCAACGACCGTATCGGGCCACGCTTGCGGCACGGCATCGGGAAGCGTGATCGGCTCCCAGGCCACTTCATAGGAGAGGCTGCTGCCGGTTCCCTCCAGCCAGTGGCGCTCGCGTTCGAACGGGTAGGTCGGCGCGCTTGCCACTCGAGGAGCCGAGCTTGCCATCGCGTCGATGTCGGCGCCGGCGAGGAACGCCGCCGCGCAGCGATCGAGCCACGCTTCGACCGTCTCTCCGTCGACGCGCCGGGTATCGACGGCGGCCGTCGGCCTGGCCTTGCCGCGCAGATAGTCGCCCGCGATCAATCGCCGCCGTGCGGTCTCCCCATCGGCGGCGCGCAGGGTCAGTCGATGCTCGAAGCGCTCGCGGCCCACGAGCGCGGTGTGGCAGAGCGCAGGCCAGTCCGCCGGCAGGCGCTCGGCCCAGCGTTTGGCCAGTGCCTCCAGCGCGGCAGGCGAGCGCGCCGACAGGACGAGCAGGCGCGGCGCGGCCTCCGTCGGCGCGCTTGCCTGCACGAAGGGCGCGAGCGCGGACTTGGCGGCCTCTGCCGTCGCGGCATCGCGCCGAACCGGCGAGATCACGGTGGCGCCCGCAGCCATCTGGCGAAGCTGCGGCGCCAGCAAGGGATGCGGCGCCAGTTCCAGGAAGGCGCGATGGCCTGCCTCGACAAGAGCCGCGACACCCTGCCGGAAGCGCACGGGCTCCCGCAGATTGCTCGCCCAATAGTCGGCGTCGAGCGCGTTGTCGCCCACCCAGGTGCCGGTGACGGTCGATACCATCGGTACCGCGGCGCGCGCCGGCGACAGCGTTGCCAGCCGCTCGCGCAGCATCGGCTTCAGCGGATCCATTTGCGGGCTGTGATAGGCGACCGGCACATCGATCGGCTGGCTGACGACGCCCGCGCGGTCGAGCGCCGCACAGGCGGCGTCGATCGCGTCCTTCGTGCCGGCCAGCAGCGTCGCGCGAGGGCCGTTCTCGCCCGCGATCACGACACCGGCCGTCAGATGCGTCCGCAAGGCTTCGGCCGGTGCGCCGGCCAGCGCCATCGCACCTTTACCCGAGACCTGCGCTTGCAGGCGGCTGCGCTCGACGACGAGACGCAATCCATCCTCGCGCGACAGCGCACCCGAGGCGACCGCGGCGGCGGCCTCGCCGACGCTGTGGCCGATCACGGCCGCAGGCGCGACGCCCCACGAGGCGAGAAGTTCGACGAGCGCCAGTTGGAACGCGCAAAGCGCGGGCTGGCCCAGCGCCACGTCGCTCACCTGCGCGGACGTCAGCACGTCGATCACGGAGGCCGGATAGCCGATGGCCGAGAGGAGGCGATCGCAGTCCCGCAACGCGGCCGCGAAGACCGGCTCCTGCATCAGGCCCGCCGCCATGCCGGCCCAGTTGCCGCCGTTGCCCGCGAAGACAAAGGCCGGCCGCGCCGATTCCCCGGATGAGGTCTGCGGCGGCGCGTCGGCTGCTTGCAGCAGCACATGGCAGTTCGTGCCGCCGAAGCCGAAGGAACTCACGCCGGCGACCGGCCGCTCGGCCGCCGTGGGCCACGACGTGCCTTTGGTCTGCACTTCGAGCTTCGCGGCGGCAAAATCGATCGCGGGATTGGCCGCCTGGAAATGCAGGCTGGCCGGAATCCAGCGATGACGCAGCGCGAGCGCCGTCTTGATCAGCCCGGCGGCGCCGGCGGCGGCTTCGAGATGGCCGATGTTCGTCTTGACCGAGCCGATGCGCAGGGGGCGGGCCTCAGGCCGGTCGGCGCACAGCACGGCGGCGAGCGCATTGGCCTCGATCGGATCGCCGAGCGCCGTGCCGGTGCCATGCGCCTCGACATAGTCGACATCGTGCGGATGAACGCGCGCCGCCGCCAGCGCATCGCGCAGCATGCCGCGTTGCGCGGCGGGATTGGGCGCGGTGAGGCCGTTGCTGGGGCCGTCGTTGTTCATCGCGCTGCCGCGGATCACGGCATAGACGCGATCGCCGTCGGCGCGCGCGGCGCTGAGCGGTTTCAGCACGACCACGCCGCCGCCTTCGCCGCGGACATAGCCGTTGGCGCGCGAGTCGAAAGCCTTGCAACGGCCGTCCGGCGCCATGGCGCCGAACTTGGTCATGGCGATGCTGCTTTCGGGTGCGAGCACGAGATGCACGCCGCCGGCCAGCGCGACCGTGGTCTCGCCGGACCGCAGGCTCTGGCACGCCTGGTGGACGGCGACCAAGGCCGAGGAGCAGGCGGTGTCGATGGTGAGCGCGGGCCCTTCGAGGCCGAGCGTGTACGCGATGCGCGCGCTGATGATGCTGATGTCCTGGCCGGTCGCCGTGTGCTGGGCGATTCCGTCGCGATCGGCGAGCAGGCGCGCGTAGTCGCTCCACATGGCGCCGAGGAAGACACCGGTCCGGCTGCCGAGGAGCCGGCTCGGACGGATCGCGGCGTCCTCGAGCGACTCCCAGGCGAGCTCGAGCGCGAGGCGCTGCTGCGGATCGGCTTGCGCGGCCTCGCGCGGCGACATGCCGAAGAAGGCGGCGTCGAAGGCATCGACGCGGTCGAGAAAGCCGCCCCAGCGGGTGGCCATGCGGCCGGGCGCCAGCGGATCGGGATCGTAGAGGCGTTCGATCGGCCAGCGATCGGCCGGAACTTCGCGGATCGCGTCGGTCTCCGCGCCCAGCATCCGCCAATAGGCGTCGATCGACTCCGCGCCGGGGAAGCGACACGCCATGCCGACGATGGCGATCGGATCGTCGGCTGCCAACGGCATCATCGGCGGGCGCGCCTCGGCATCGGGCCGTCCGTCGAGGAAGCCTGCCAGGCGATTGAGAGTCGGGTAGTCCCAGACCAATGTCGGCGCCAGCGCGCGGCCGGTGCGTTCGGCAATCGCGGTGACGATCGCGGCGGCGGTGAGGGACGTCAGCCCGTAGCGATGAAGTCTTGCGTCCGCGTCGATCGCGTCGTGGGCGAGACCGAGCCTGTCCGCCAGCAGCTCGCGCAGCCACGCCGACGTCGTCCCGGCGTCGTGAGCGTGCGAGGCGGACACCGCAATGGCCTACTGAGCCGGGACGGCGGCCAGCACGTCCTCGGCCAGCGCAGCGGCGAGGGCGCGGCGCTGGTCGGCGAGATAGAAGTGCCCACCGTCGAAATGGCGCGTGCGCGTCGGTCCTTCGTACAGTCCGGCCCAGCCGTCCATCTGGCGCGTCTGCGGATCGGCGCGACCGCCATAGATGCCGAGCGCGCAGGCGAGCGGTGGCTCGTCGGTGTGCGCATGAGTCTCGAAGATCTCGAAGTCCGCCTTCAGCACCGGCATGAAGAGCGCCATCAACTCGGGCTCGTCGCGGATCACCTTGGGGATCGCGTCGTAACGCTCGACCAGGGCATCGACGAATTGCGCATCGGGAAGAAGGTGCAGGGGGCTCTCGGTATTCGGCACCGTCGGCGAGCGCCGGCCCGACACGACCGTCGTACGCGGCAGCGGCAATCCGCGCCGGCGGAGTTCACGGCCGAGTTCGAAAGCGATCAAGGCACCCATGCTGTGGCCAAACAGGGAGTAGGGTTTCTCCAGCCATCCGTTTATGCCTTTTGACAGTGCGTCGATCAACGCACCCATGCGCTTGTACGGCGCTTCGCTAAGGCGCGATTCGCGGCCCGGCAATTGCACGGCGAGCATCTCGATGTCGTTGGGCAGCAGGGCGGCCAAGTGGTGGAACGACGACGCACCGCCGCCAGCATGCGGCAGGCAGATCAATCGCATGGCCGCCTCCGGGCGCCTTATCGGGCAGACAAGCCACGGAGCCAGCACGAAACCTCCATATTCCTACTCGTCTCTACGCGTCGTCTTTCGTGTCCAATCCATCGAGGTGTGTCAACCGCTTGCAGGGCAGCGAGGTGGCATACCAAGGCATCCGCGCATATGTCCGCCGCGTTACGCTTCGCGTAGGGTGCGCGTGAGACTGCCGGCCAATTCCCATCCCGCGCGGACAGGGATCGTTCCCGCCTTCCCAAAGGGCAAAAACGCTCGTATGCTTCGGCGGCGGAAACCAAGGAAGGTATGGCAATGCGCGTCAGAATGGTTCCTGGTGTGAAGAACGTCACTCTCGTTGGCGGCTCGGCTCGGCGCCTCAAGCATGTCGTTCCTTCGATCCGCATGAGCTCCACGACCGAAGACCTGAAGTTCACCTTGATCGACGCCGACCGTCAGGTCGTGCGCGGCGTGATCGAACTCGATCTCGGCTCGGTGAAGAAGGATACGCGGTCGCTGCGCCCGATCGAAAAGAAGCTTCGCAAGCTCGTGCGCGCCGAGTATCGCGCGCTCGGACGCTACCTGCTGTTGCACGACCGCTCGCGCCGGCGTCGCCGCGACGGCTGGGCCAAAGACCTCGGCAAGAATTTCGTCAAGGTTATCCGTCGCCGCTAGTCGCCGCTTGATCCGCGCACGACACCACTTCAGTCCGGGAGAGCATCATGAGCGTGACCACAGAGGCCAAGGGGCCCGACAACGACGAAAAGGGCATCGTCTGCGTCATCGATCTCGGTGAGCATTCGCGCCGCCGCGTCCGCCGCCTGCGTCGCGGCGAAGGCCGCCTGATGGAGAAGGTCGAGGATGCTGTCGCGGCCCTTCAGGGCAACGGCGTGCTCTCCGAGAACGCCCAGACCGTCGTGATCGTCGTGCGTCAGGAGCCGAGCATCGGCGGCTTCTTCGATCGTGACGACGAAGATGACGACGACGATGATGACGATGACGACGACTAGATAACGCGCATCTTCAGATAGCCGGCGCCCTTGGGCGCCGGTTCAGCATTGGGGGGAGACCATCGTATACGTGACCAAAACGGTGGGCCTCAGGGTGTACATCCCGGGGCGGTCGCGGTCCCGTCTGGCCGATGCCAATGTGCATTTCGGCACGGTCCCTCTCCACATCCGCGATCCCGAGCGGCAATGGCCACCCGACCTAAACGGGGAAGTGCCGACGCCGCTGGCGATCGGCGGCAAGGTGGAAGGCGCGCCGATCGAGCTGGATCCGCTGCCCCCTGCTGCGCAAAGCCGCATGATGTGGACGGTCGGCCAGTTCGCCGGTTTCCTGGCGAAGGGTGTGTGGCGGTCGATCACGCGCCGAAAGTCCAGCGAAGAGGAGAAAGCCATTCTCCTGCGCGAGCTGTTCGAGCGCCTGAGCGGCATGTGGATCAAGCTCGGCCAGCTCCTGTCGTTGCGCACCGACATCTTGTCCGTCGAGATGTGCCGCGAGTTGTCCAAACTCCAGTTCGAGGTGAAGGGCTTTCCCAACGAAGTCTCTCGGCGCGTGCTGGAGGAAGAGCTCGGCAAGCCGATTGCCTCGGTATTCGCCCATTTCGAGGAGCATCCCTTCGCGGCCGCGTCCGTCGCGCAGGTCCACCGTGCGACGCTGCTGAGGAACAACCGCGCCGTCGTCGTGAAGATCATGCGCCCCGACGTGGCGCAGAGCTTCGAACGCGACCTGCGTCTGCTGCACCGGATCGTGGTCTTCTCGCGCGTACTCGGAATCTGGAAGCGCCTGCGTCTCACGGAGGCGGCGCGCGAGCTGCGCGAGGTGCTGACGGAGGAAACGAACTACGAGCGCGAGGCCGTCAATCTGCGCCGGATGCGCAAGAGTCTGCGCAAGCACGGCATCTACGTGCCGCGCGTGATCTCGGGCCTGTCGAGCAAGCGCGTGCTGGTCATCGAGGAAGTGCCGGGCGTGCTGATGTCGCATTACATCCGCGCCCGCCGCGAAGACCCTTCGGCGACGCACGCCTGGGAGATCAACAACGGCATCGACGTGAAGTCGCTGGCCCGCGATCTCGCCATCAGCGTCCTGCGCCAGATCCTGGAAGACAACCAGTTCCACGGCGACCTGCACCCGGGCAACCTCATCATGCTGGCCGACAACGGGCTGGCGCTGATCGACTTCGGCAGCGTCGGCCGACTCGACCGGCGGCTCTGGATGCTCTACCGCGACAGCCTCGCGGCCATCGCGATGCAGGACTATGAGCGCGCGGCCGATATCATGCTGATGATGTCGCCGATGCCGTCGCTCGCCAACACGACCGCCCTGCGTCGCGACATGACCTTCGCGATGCGCCAGTGGGAAATGAACGGCCAGTTCTCGGGCGCGACCTACGCCGACCGCTCGATCGCGGCGATGTCGGAGCGCATCGCCAAGGTGATGGCCAAGCACAATGTGCCGCTCGCGTGGGGCATCATGCGAGTCGGCCGTACGCTCAGCACGCTCGATGCGTCTCTCCAGACGCTGTGGCCGAAGGCCGACTTCCTGAAACTCTGCCAGGCCTATTTCCGCGACCGCGCACGCCGGAACGCGACGCCGCGCGGCCGGATGGAGCAGCTGCGGTTGTTCATGATGGAGGCCTCTTCCGTGGCCGGGGACGCCCGCCTGCTGGTGGGCTCCGGTCTGCGCGAACAGGCGCTGCGCCTGCATGGCGTGATGGACCGCGTCACCCATATCCGCATGGTCATCGCAAGCTGGGCGATCCGCGGAGGATGGATCATGCTCATCGCGCTCGCTTTCTCGGCCTATATCGACGAAGGCCGGGACCGGATCGAGGTCGGCGAATCCTGGCCGCTGGCCAAGTTCCTGCATATCGAGGAACTCGCGGGCGCCGTTCCGGACCTGCATCCGGGCCAGTGGGCCGCGCTGCTGATCCTGGCCATCTTCCTGATCCGGTTCTTCCGGGCGACAAGGCGGTCGATCGCCGGCAACGACTGATGCCGGACCTTCGGCTGGAGGTCTGGACGATGCGCGTCGGCGCCCCGACCGAGCAAGAGGTTGGGCGTTGGGCCGGCCTTCTCGATACGGACGAGACGGCGAGGGCGCAGCGGTTTGTCTTTCCGCGCCACCGCAACCAGTACGTTGCGGCCCATGCGCTGACGCGCAAGGCGCTGGGGCACGCGATGGGCGTCGATCCCGCGGCCTGGCGCTGGGCGGCGGGCGAGCACGGCAAGCCTTCCGCGCTTCTTAGCGGCGCACCGGCGGCGGTATCGTTCAATCTCTCGCATGCCGAGGGCGTGGTGGGTGTCGCGGTCCTCGCTCACGCCGGCGCCGACGTCGGCTTCGACATCGAGCCGCTGGACCGCGTCGTCGATCTCGCGGTGGCCGATCGTTATTTCCGCGCCGAGGAGACGGCCTGGCTTGCCGGCCTGCCGGCCGGAGAAAGGCCCCGCGGCTTCATGCGGCTGTGGACACTCAAGGAAGCGTTCATCAAGGCGACGGGCGAGGGCCTGTCGCGCGATCTTTCGTCGTTCTGGTTCGAGACCGCGCCGGTCCGGCTGCACCTCGGCGACGGATCGCCGGAGAGCGCGTGGCACTTCGAGCAACGTGTTCTCGCCGGCGGTTTCGTGGCGGCAGCGGGCGCGCGCACCCTGTCTGGCGGGACCGTCCCGCAGGTCTGGACGGAAATCGATCCGGCGGCGCTCTAGGTCGGGGCCCGACGGCGGAAGAATTCCTGGCGGACGGCGCCGCGCTCCGGCTCGATGCGGACGAACCAGACGATCATCGCGGCGCAGATCTTCACGATCACCGGCAGCACGATATAGACCACGATCAGGGCCGTGGTGCCGTACTCCATCTTCCTCGGGTTGAAGCCCAGGAAGGCCGCGACGGGCAGGGAGCCTGCCGCGCCGATCGCGGTGGCGAGCTTGGTCGCCAGCGCCCACAGGCCGAAGTAGCTGCCGGTCTTGCCCTTGCTGTCGCCGCCCTCCTCGGCGTTGATCACGTCGGCCAGGATCGACGGCGGCAAACCGTAGTCGGCGCCGAGGCCGATGCCTGTGAGGATCGAGATCGCGACGAACAGCTTGAAGTCGCCCGGTCCGATGAACATGGCGCAGGACATCGCGACCGCCGTCAGGATGATGCCGACGAACCACGCCGAGGTCTTGCTCATGCGCTTGGACAACATCAGCCACAACGGGACGCTGAGCGCGCCGGAGATGAAGTAGACCAGCAGGATGATGCCGGCCTGCTTTTCCTTCTCCAGCAACACGTGCTCGACGTAGAAGAGCATCACCGTCACCGCGACGCCGAGCGCGCTGCCGTTGACGATGAACAGCAGCAGCAGGCGGCGGAACAGGCGGTTCTTCAGCGGCGCGAAGAACGTGATGAAGACGTTGCGCTCGCCATGGACGACCGGTCCGTGCACGGACGGCCCCGACCAGATCAGCGTCGGCACGGCGAAGGCGATGATGATCGGGATGAAGACCAGGCCCAGGATGGCGTAGCCGCCGATCTGGCCGAAATAGCTCGTGAGCGTGATCGGCGTCACCACGGCGAAGGTCATGCCCAGCAGCCCGAAGACCTCGCGCGCGACAGTGACCCGTGTCCGCTCGTTGTAGTCGTTGGACAGCTCGGCGCCATGGCTGTGATAGCTGATCGAGACGCCGGAATAGCCGATATGGACCAGCAGCAGCGCCGCCATCAGCCAGGTGGCGATGTAGGCCTGATGGCCGAAGACGGCGGCCGGCGGCACGAACAGCATGTAGAAGCCCGCGCAAAGCACCGGCAGCATCATGGCGACGAAGATGAGGCGTCCGCGCGGCCCGCGCCGCGTGAAGTGATCGCTGATCATGCCGATCAGCGGGTCCTGCACGGCGTCGATCACCCGGGCGAAGATGAAGATCAGGCCCATCACATAAAGCGAGAGCTGGACGGTCTCGCCGTAGAACTTGCTGACGTTGAGGACGACGGGAAGCGCCGTCATCGCCAAGGGAAGCTGGAGGGTCGCGTAGGCGACCAAGCTGGATGTTTTTATTTTGACGGGCGCGGCGACGCCGTTACCGGTCTGACCTGCAAGCACTCTGTTGGCCTTCCTGTTACCGCGGCTTCGCCGACCGGCTTTTATCGTTGCCGACAGTTATAGCTAAATATTCTTGAAGTGCGCTTGCAAAACATCGGTCCGCCGGGTCGAGAAGCCTGCGGCACAGTAAGCGAGATAATATCGCCACATTCGGCGAAATCGCTCGTCGAATCCCAGGGTGGCGACCTGGTCGGCCACGTTGTCGAAACGCCCCAGCCAGGTCTCGAGCGTATGGGCGTAATCCAGCCCGAAACTGTAGAGTTCGGCGATCTTCAGGCCGGTTTTGCGGCACTGTTCGGCGATGCGCTGGGGCGACAGCAGCATGCCGCCGGGGAAGATATAGGTCTGGATGAAGTCCGGCCGGCTGCGGTAGCCCTCGAACAACTCGTCGGCGATCACGATGGCTTGAACGATCGCCGATCCGCCGGGAGAGACGTGCCGCTTCAGCGTCTCGAAGTATTCCGGCCAATAGCGCTCGCCGACCGCCTCGATCATCTCGATCGACACGATGTGGTCGTACGATCCTTCGATGTCGCGATAGTCCTTGAACTGAAGGTCGACCCGGTCGGCCAGTCCGGCTTTTTGCAGCCGCTCGCGGGCGAACGCGAGCTGCTCCTTCGAGATCGTGACCCCCGTGACCCGCATGCCGCGTCGCGCGGCGGCCTCGGCGAAGCCGCCCCAGCCGCAGCCGATCTCCAGGATGGTGTCGCCCTGCTTGGCGCCGAGCTGCGTGAGGATGCGGTCGTACTTGTCGGCCTGCGCGGCCTCGAGAGGCTTGCCCTTTTCACCGTCGAAGAGCGCGGAGGAGTAGGTCATCGTCGGGTCGAGCCACAGGCGATAGAAGCTGTTCCCGAGATCGTAGTGGGCATGGATGTTGCGGCGCGAGCCTGCGCGCGAATTGTCGTGCCGCCAGTGCAGCAGCCTGAGGACGATGTTGTGCAGGAAATTGGAGTGCGCGACGCTGCCGAGCGCCTTGTCGTTGACGGCCAGCAGGGCGATCAGCCGGGGAAGATCGGGCGACTCGCAATAGCCGTCCATGTAGGCCTCGGCGAAGCCGATGTCGCCGTCGAGCAGGATCTTGCGGAAGAAGCGCCAGTCGCGAACGTCGATCTCGGCCGCCGGCTCCGCGTCCGCCGCGCCGAAAGTCCGAGTCGTTCCATCCGGTAGCCGCAGCGTGAGCCGGCCGGTGGCAAGGCGCTCGAGAGCCTTCAGGACGAAACGCGAAGCGATGGTCATTCGTTCAGCGGGACACGAACTCCGGTGGCGGAGCGGGTTTACGGTAAAATCTTGCCCGCTTTCGCCATAGTTTCAAGGCCTGCCAGTGAATTCGGGCGACCACGCCCAGGGTCATCATGGGGTTTCCCAGGAACCGTCGGAGCACCGCCCGGTCGGCCAGCGGCTCGCGGCGGCCGCCGACCGAGGTCGCCAGCATCAGCCCGTCGGCATCGTGATAGTTCACGTCGACATGGACGATTCCCGCGTCCAGCCGGAACCGGAAGCGGTAATTGCCCTCCACCGGCAGGAACGGCGACACGTGGAAGACCTTGCGGCCCTCGAGCCATTCCTCGACCGCCAGGGGCTGGCGGTCGTCGCGATGGACCAGATAGCAGTGGGTTTCGCCGAAGGTGTTGTTGACCTCGCACAGCACGGCCCGCAGCGCGCCCGCGCGGTCGCGGCAGAACCAGAAGCTCACCGGATTGAAGACGTAGCCCAGCATGCGCGGCAGGGTCATCAGCACGATCTCGCCGTCGCAGACCGCGCCCATGTCTTGCGCATCGAGAATGCGGCGCAGCCACGCCCGCAGGTCGCCGCCGTCGCGCGCGCCGTGATCGGCCCGCCGGAACGACACCAGGCCAGGGCGGTCGAGCTTCAGCCACCGGCCGGCGGCTTTTTCCAGCGCATCGAGGCCGAGGCAAAGATAGGCGACCCGATAGCGGAAGGCGTTGACGCGCGGCCGCGCGCGGCGGTGCACCACCACCGCGTCGACGATCGAATGCGGGTTTGCGGTCAAGGCGACTCGGTCGCCAGCCGCGCGGCGGCGGGCAGCGGCAGTCCGAGCGAGGGCCGATGGGCGACGACTCGGGGCGGATCGCCGATGCGGCGGTGTTCGGCCGGGCGGCGCCAGGGACGCACCGCTCCCAGCTGCTCCGCGACATCGAGGCCGGCCGACAGCGCGTCCTCGTGGAAGCCGTAGCCGCAGTAGCTGCCGCAGAAGAACGTGCGCCGCACGCCCTGGATCGCGTGCAGGTCGCGCTGGGCGCGGATGGCGCGGGAATCGTACATCGGGTGCTCGAAGGTCGCGTGCTGCAAGGCGCCCGCCGGCTCGCGGCCCGGATTGACCGAGACGAAGACGGCGTTGTCGGAGGCGAAGTTCTGCAAGCGGTTCATCCAGTAGGTCACGCTGACGCTGGCTCCGGAGGTGCGCTGGTCGGCGACGTAGTTCCAGCTCGACCACGCACCGCGTCGGCGGGGCATCAGCCCGGCGTCGCGGTGCAACCATACCTCGTTCGACGAATAGGCGAAGCTGCCGAGCAGGGCCTGCTCGCGCGGGTCGGCATCCTCGAGCAGCGCCAGCGCCTGGTCGGCGTGGCAGGCGAGGATCACCTGGTCGAAGCGGTCCCAGTGACCCGATCCGTCGCGGACCTCGACGCCGCCGGCGTCGCGCCGGATCGCCGTGGCCGGGGTGGCTACACGGGCCCGGGCCCGCAGGGCGCCGCCGAGCCGTTCGACATAGGCGCGGCTGCCGCCGCTCACCGTCCGCCAGGGCAGCTGCGTGCCCGAGGTCAGCAGGCCGTGATTGTGGAAGAAGCGGGCGAAGGTCTGGGCCGGATAGTCGAGCATGCGGCCGAGCGGCGTCGACCAGATGCAGGACGCCATCGGCACCAGGTAGTTGTCGCGGAAGGCGTTGCTGAGGCGGGCGCGCGCGATGAAGTCGCCGATCGTGAAGTTGAGGTCCTCGGCGGCGCTGAGCAGCTGCGGCGCCAGTCGATTGAACTTCAGGATGTCCCGCGTCATGCGTAGGAACGACGGCCGCACCATGTTGCGGCGCTGGACCAGATAGCCCGCGTAGGAGCTGGCATATTCGAAGCGGCCGCCGTCGAGGCTGACGGCGAACGACATGTCGGACTTCTCGGTCGGCACGCCGAGATGATCGAACAGCGCCACCAGGTTGGGATAGTTGCGCTCGTTGTAGACGATGAAGCCCATGTCGACCGGCTGCGCGCCGTCCGGTCCCGCGACCTCGACGGTGCAGGCGTGGCCGCCGAGCCGCTGTTCGCGCTCGTACACGACGACGTCGTTGCTGCGGCTGAGCGACCAGGCCGCGCCCAGTCCCGCGACACCCGCGCCGATGACGGCAATTTTCATGACGGAATCCTCAGGCCGATTTCTTGAGCGAGCGGAAGGCGATCAATGCGCGGTCGCGGGCCGCCCCATGCTCGACGATGCGCTCGGGATAGACGTCCGGCGGCAGCGGCTCGTCGGCTTCCCACGGGCGGTGGACGAGTTTGGCGGGCAGGCTGCCCAGCTCCGGGATCCAGCGCCGCACATAGTCGCCGCGCGGGTCGAACTTCTCGCCCTGGAGCACGGGATTGAAGATGCGGAAGTAGGGCGCCGCGTCGGCGCCGCTGCCGGCGACCCACTGCCAGCCCATCGCGTTGTTGGCGGGATCGGCATCGACCAGCGTGTCCCAGAACCAGCGCTCGCCGGCGCGCCAGTCGACCAGCAGGTCCTTGGTGAGGAACGACGCCACGATCATGCGCACGCGGTTGTGCATCCAGCCGGTCGTCCAGAGCTCGCGCAGGCCGGCGTCGACGATCGGGTAGCCGGTGCGGCCGCGCCGCCACGCCTCGAGCGTGCCTTCGTCGTCGAGCCACGGGAAGGAATCGAATTCGGCGCGGAAGTTGCGGCGGCTGAGGTCGCCGTTGTGGAAGAGGAGGTTGTACGAGAATTCGCGCCAGCCCAGCTCGGTGAGAAACTTCTCCGTGGCGGCCGACATGCCGCGTGTCGTGGCGGCGCGCCAGATCTGGCGCGGGCTGATCTCGCCGAACGCGAGATGGGGCGACAGGCGCGACGTGGCGGGCACGGCGGGCAGGTCGCGCGCCTGCCGATAGTTGGCCAGTGCATTGTCGAGGAAGGTCGACAGGCGGTGCGCGGCGGCGGCCTCGCCCGGTGTCCAGGTGGCGCGCATCCCGCCCGCCCAGTCGGGTGCGGTGGGCAGCAGGTTCCAGTCGGCGAGGGTATCGCTCGCGCCCCACTTGGCCGGCGCGGGCAGGGTCTTGGGGGCTGGGAGCGTGGCGCCGGGCGACGGCAGTTCCCGGCAGGCGCGCCAGAAGGCCGAGAAGACCTTGAAGGCGCTGCCGGCGGCCGTCTTCACTTCCCAGGGTTCGTAGAGCAGGTTGCCCTTCAGCCCCTCGGCCACGGCCCCACGGTCGTTGAGGGCCTGCTTCAGGCGGGCGTCGCGCTCGCGGGCGGCCTGGTCGTAGGCACGGTTCCAGTAGACGGCCGTCGCGCCATGCTCGGCCGCCACCTCGGCGATCACCTGTTCCGCCGGCCCCCGGCGCAGGATCAGCCGGGAGCCGCGCGCCCGCAGGGAGGCATCCAGCGCGTGCAGGCTATGGTGCAGCCACCAGCGCGAGGCGGCGCCCATCGGCCGGAGACCGGGGCTCTCCTCATCGAAAATGTAGACCGGCACGACGGGCCGACCCGACCCCAGGCCCGCGATCAGCGCGGGATTGTCCGCCAAACGAAGGTCGTTACGGAACCAGACCAGAGAAGCCGACACAAAACACCCACAACCCTTGTTTTCTCAAAGGGATACGAGGCAGGCGGGCCGGCGGATGAGGGGAGAAAACGGCCCTAGGAACGCGGGCAGACGGGCGGCTTGTGCATTTCCAGGCTCTGGAGGTCGGCCGTGATCTGGACCAGCCCGGTATCGACCGTCAGCCGGTCGAGGACGCCGTTGGCGAAGACCACGGCTTTCACCGTGAAAAGAGGCTTCTCGTCCTGCTGGCGCGCCTTGGTGAAGGTCATGAACACCGGCCACGCCTTGGTCTTGGGCAGCGCCACCGGCTTGTCCGACGGGTGCGGCCCGCGGATATCGCCGTCGTTCAATTCGGTGACGTCGACCAGGAAGGCATCGTTGATCACCTCGGCATCGAACGTGAGGGCGGGGAAAGCCGCCGCCCGCGCGTTCAGCCGCTCGATCATGTGGTTGATGCCGGCCACCGGCAGGAGCGTACCCGGCGGCAGCTCGAGTTGCTGCGGACCGGCCGGCGTCACGATCTCGGCCCGGACCTCGCGGGCGCCCGACCGTTGGACCTTGCCGCGCGTCTCCCGCTCGGTGCCGTTCTGAGTTTGCACGGTGCGATACCGAAGCGCGTTGCCGCTCGACGCCTCGTCGGCCTCGAGCCGCGACGCGATGCTGATCTTCCACGACGAGGTGAGGGCAATCTCGGTCTTGATGTTGCGCTTGAGGTGCCAGCCCGCGCAGTCCTGCGTCAGGTCCTGGACGGCGGTGCCGATCCGGGGCGCGTTCGCGGCGGCGCCCAGCCTCAACCCGTAGGTCGCGCGATGCGGCTGCATCTGTGCGGCGGCGAACTGCGGCAGGAGAAGGGCGACGGCGGCAACGACGAAAAACAGGGGTTGGCGCATGACGCCACCTTGCGCAACGGACGCCACTCGGTCAATCGTGCGCGCCATGACGCCGATGGAATTCTCCTGCGCCGGCGAGACGCTGCACGCTCTGCCGGCCGGCGCCCTCTACTGGCCCGCGCGGCGGCTGCTGGCGGTGGCGGACCTTCATTTCGAGAAGGGATCGTCCTACGCGGTGAATGCACTGAAGCTGCTGCCGCGCCACGATACGCGCCAGACGCTGGCCATCCTGGCCGCGCTGATCGATCACCTGCGGCCGCTCACGGTCGTGTGCCTGGGCGACTCGTTCCACGACCGCGGCGCCATCGAGCGTCTGCCGACGGTCGAGCGGGCGGAAATCGAGCGCCTGACCAGGCTTGCGCGGTTCGTGTGGATTGCCGGCAACCACGATCCCTCGCCGCCGCCCGGCGGATGGGGGGAGGTGGCGGAGGAAATCGCCGACGGACCGCTGGTGTTCCGGCACGAAGCGCAGTTCGGCTTCAGCAGCGGCGAGATCTCGGGGCACTACCATCCGGTGGCGGCGCTCACCGTGCAGGGCCGCGGCATTCGCCGCCGCTGCTTCCTCACCAACGGCCAGCGCCTCATCCTGCCGGCGTTCGGCGCCTATACCGGCGGGCTGAACGCGCTCGATCCGGCGATCGCCCAGCTCTTCCCGGACGACTACGACGCGCTGCTGACCGGCCGCGACACGGTGCGGCGGCTGTCGTGGCGCCAGTTGCGGCCCGATGCGACGCTCGCCTCGACCGGCTGGGTGCGCGAACGCCGCTGAAGCGGCCTATTTGATCTCGTACTTGAGCGTGACTTCGCCGAGGCCCTCGATCTTGCCCGTGGCCGTGCTGCCGGGCGGCACGAACTGGCAGGCGACCATGCTGCCGCTCGACACGAACATGCCCTTCTTCAAGGTCTTGCCGTGATCGCCCAGCTTGTTGGCGAGCCACGCCAGCGAGTTGTAGCAGTGGCCGAGCACATCGCCGGAATGACCGGTGCGCACCACGGTACCGTTGAACGAGATCGAGCCCTCGAGATCGCCGAGGTCGAGATTGCGCCAGTTCTTGTTGGGCTTGGCGAGCAGCGAGCCGCCGTTCCAGCCGGCATCCATGATCAGCGGATTGACGGCGAGCTTGCTGTAGTCGGCGCCCCGATCCTCGATCAGCTCGAAGCCCGCGCGCGCCTCGCCGACATACTGCGCGATCGAATCGCGGTCGTACGGCTTGCCCTTGGGCGCCGGCACGTTGGCGTTCAGGAACAGGATGATCTCGAGCTCGACGCCGAGGCGCGTCCACGAGCCGACGCGCACGCTCGCTCTGTGCTCGAACACGCGCTTCTTGCGGACGGGGCCGTAGGCCGGACCCTTGAGGCCGGTCTGGGCGAGGATCTGCGGCGAGGTCAACGCGATCTTGTAGCCGACCAGCGGACCCTGCTTCACGACCTGCTTCTTGAGGAAGGCGTCCTGGACCTTGTAGGCGAGGCGCTCGTCGTCGGTGGCGAATTCGGCCGGCCACCAGCCGACCGCTGCCCGCGCCGTGTCGACCTTGTGCAGCCAGTTGGCGACCTTGGCGATGTTGAGGGCCATCGTTTACTCCCCTTGTATGTCTCCCTGCGCTTCGCATAGTGCGGCCATGGTGGTCAACGCAATCGATACGGCCGGGCCCGTGCGGGCCGCCGCCCTGGTCGGCGTCGTCCTGGCCGGCGGCGAGGGGCGGCGCATGGGCGAGGGGATTCCCAAGCCGCTGCGCATGCTGGGCGGCAAGTCGATGGTCGCGCGAGTCGTGGAGCGGCTGAAGCCGCAGGTCATGGACCTGGTCGTGGTGACGAACGACAAGGCGCCGGGCTATCGCGCCCTGGACGTGCCGCTGATCCCGGATCCGCCCGACATCAGCGCCGCCGCGAAGCGGGAGGGCCGGCGGTTGGGACCGCTGGCCGGAATCCTGGCGGGCATGGAATGGGCGCTGAAGCATCATCCGCATGCCGGCTGGATCCTGACGGCGCCGGCCGACGTGCCGTTCCTGCCGCTCGATCTCACGGTGCGGCTGTGCGGCCACATGCATGTTCCCGAACC
Organism: Pseudomonadota bacterium; assembly: GCA_018240695.1. Taxonomy (GTDB): domain Bacteria; phylum Pseudomonadota; class Alphaproteobacteria; order Reyranellales; family Reyranellaceae; genus Reyranella. Next base: position 29,187 of record JAFEFH010000021.1, read on the forward strand.
CGACGTGCTGACCGTGCGGCGCGAGCATGCGGTCGGCGTCTGGTCGGTGAAGCTGGTCGACGATCTGCGGCGCGCGATCCTCGAGGAGGGGCTGCGGCGGGTCGAGGGCTTCGCCGGGCGCCATCATCACGTCGAATTGAAATGGCCCGGCGGCGGCGCCCCTTTCGCCAATATCAACACGCCGGACGAGCTCAAGGCCGCCGAGGCGCGTCTCGCTCGAGCTCGATCACGGTCCCGTCGATCAGCAGCTTTCCGGCATTCTCGAAGTTGACCGTGATGCGCGGACCGACCATCGATTGGATCTGGCCAAGCCCCCAATCGGGCCGTGCCGGATGCCGCACGAAGTCGCCGGGCTGGAGCAGGACGTTTCCGGGTTTCGTTTCGGGCATGCGGCTCCGGCAGGTATAAGAGGACGTCACATGGAGCATCGCATGACCCCTACCCGCATCGCCATCGCCGCCGCGCTCGCGAGCGCGATCGCGTCACCGGCCGCCGCCCAGATGCCGATGAAGGTCGAAAAGTGCTACGGCGTCGCCAAGGCCGGGCAGAACGACTGCCAGACCGATCATTCGTCCTGTGCCGGCACCGCCAAGAAGGACAACCAGCCCGACGCCTGGATCGCGGTGCCCAAGGGCACCTGCCAGAAGATCGTCGGCGGCGTCGTGAAGGGCTGATCCCATGCAGGCGGCGGCCGCAGGGATCGGCCTGCGCGCGCCGCACCTGGCCGAGATCGATCGCACGCGGCCCAAGGCCGGCTTCCTCGAAATCCACGCCGAGAACTACCTCACTCCGTCGCCGGCGCTCGCCACCGTCGAGCGGCTGCGCGCCGACTACGAATTCTCCGTTCACGCGGTCGGCCTGTCGCTGGGATCGGCGGAGGGCCTGGATGCGGCTCACCTTGCGCGGGTGGCGGCGCTGGTGAAGCGGCTGGAACCAGCGCTCGTCTCGGAGCATCTGGCGTGGAGCACCTTCGGCGGCCGCTACTACAACGACCTGTTGCCGCTGCCCTTCACCGAGGAAGCGCTCGATGTCGTCGTGGCGAACGTCCAACGCTTGCAGGAGATGCTCGGGCGTCCCGTCGCGGTCGAGAATCCGTCGGGCTATCTCGCCATAGCGCAGTCGACCCTGACCGAGCCGGAGTTCCTCGCCGAACTGGTGCGGCGCAGCGGCTGCCGCTTGCTGCTCGATGCCAACAACCTTCATGTCACGGCGCACAATCTCGGGCTCGATGTGGGGGACTGGCTCGACAAGCTGCCAGCGGACGCCGTCGCCGAGTTCCATCTCGCCGGCCACGCCGAAAACGACGCCGACGGCGAGACGGTGCTGATCGACGATCACGGCAGTGCGGTGCGCGCCGAGGTGTGGGCGTTGTTCGACCGCTGCGTGCGCCGCTTCGGTCCGCGTCCGACGCTGGTCGAATGGGACACCGATATTCCCGCGCTGGGCGTTCTCCTGGACGAAGCCGATCGTGCGACGCGGGTTCTCGCCGATGCTGCGTGAATGGCAGGCGGCGTTTGCCGCGCAGTTGCTCACGGATGCTTCCGTGTCCGAGAAGCGCCTGGCGATCCATCGTCATCACGTGGCATCGAGCCTCGCGCGCGCACTCGCCGTCTCTTTCCCGACTGTCGAGGCGCTGGTCGGCGCCGAGTTCTTCCGAGAAACCGCGCGTCGCTTCGTGATGCAAGACCCGCCACGCCAGCCCGTACTCGCCGAATACGGCGCGGGCTTTGCCGACTTCCTGGCCGAGTATGCGCCGGCGCGCGGGCTATCGTATCTCGCGGATACGGCGCGTCTCGACTGGGCGCTGAACGTGGCTTTCCATAGCCCGTATGCCGGGCGTCTCGATGCGGCTGCGCTCGCCACGATGACGGCCGATGATCTCGCGGGCCTGTCGCTCGCATTCGCGCCCGGCGTGGCGCTTGTTCGCTCCGCCTATCCGATCGGTCTCATCTGGAAGGCGTCGCAGCCGGATGCCGGGGACGAGCCCGTCGATTTGGCCCGGGGACCGGCACGCGTTCTCGTGCTGCGCCAGTCTGATGGCGCGAGCTTCGTGAGCCTCGGGGAAGGCGAGGCAGCGTTCGTGGAGGCCCTGGACGACGGCCGGTCGATCGAAGCCGCGGCGGGCATGGCGGCGGCGGCCGAACCCGGGTTCGACCTCTCACGGGCATTTGCTCTGTTAAACACCTGTGAAGTCTTTGCTGCATTGCAGCATTGATCTCCTGAACTGATCGTATTTGTTGAAAAGAGCTTTGCTGCGCCGCACTACTAGAATCGTATCAACATGACCAACGATCTTGCCGGGCGAGGGACCGTCCCTATACTCCGCGCGCTTTCAAGGGAGGTCTGCCTGCCCCTTGGCAGACCCGTAAAGACTGCGAGTGGAGTTGCCGACAATGTCGATTACGTTGCCGCAGAATTATCGGCCGACGGACCGCGAACCCTTCATGAATGCGATGCAGCAGGAATACTTCCGCCAGAAGCTGCTCAAGTGGAAGAACGAGCTGATCGAGGAATCCAACCAGACACTGCAGAACATGCAGGAGGAAAGCCTGGCGCAGCCGGATCTCGCGGATCGCGCCACGGCCGAGACGGATCGCTCGCTCGAGCTTCGTACCCGCGATCGTTTCCGCAAGCTGATCTCCAAGATCGATCAGGCGCTGAAGACCATCGAGGACGGCTCTTACGGATATTGCGAAGAGACCGGCGAGCCGATCGCGCTGAAGCGCCTCGAGGCCCGTCCCATCGCGACGCTGTCGGTCGAGGCGCAGGAGCGTCACGAGCGCATGGAGCGCACGCGGCGCGACGAGGGCTGAGCGGACGAGGACTGATCGATTGAAGCGAAGAGCGTCTAGCTCTTCGCTTCCTTCTGCATCTGCTGGAGATTGAGCGGACGGCCGGCGCGGCCGCCGCCTTCCTTGCCGTCGCGCCAGGCGATGGCGCCGTTGCACAACACGGTGTCGATGCCCTTCGCCGGGGCGATCGGCTTTTCGAACGTCGCCGTGTCGATCACGGTCGCCGGATCGAATACGCAGATGTCGGCGTAGTAGCCGGCCTTCACTTCACCGCGCTTGGCGAGATGGAAACGCTGCGCCGAGTAGGACGTCATGCGGCGCACCGCATCCTCGAGCGGGAACAGCTTGAGGTCGCGCGAGTAGTGGCCGAGCACGCGCGGGAAGGTGCCCCACAGGCGCGGATGCGGATGGGCATCGAAGGGAATGCCGTCTGACCCGATCATCGCGCCGGGATGGCTCATCGCCGACTGCACGTCCTTCTCGTCCATCATGAAGTAGATGGCGCCCGCCGGCTGGATGCGGTCGGCCGCCTCCTTCATCGAACAGCCCATCTCCTTGGCGATCTCGGCGAGGTCGCGGCCGCTCATGCCCGGAACCTTGTCGGACCAGGTGATCAGCACCTTGTCGGCGCGGTCGAGCATGTCGGAGCGCAGGATCGTCGAGCCGGCGACATAAGGATAGACGTCGAAGGCGATCTGCTGCTTCTTCATCGCCTCGGTGAACTTCGGCAGCGTCTCGCGCATGCGGCCGAAGTTCGTTCTGCCCGAGCATTTGTGGTGCGAGACGATGATCTCGGCGCCGGCGCGGCGGCCGATCTCGAAGGTCTCGTCCATCGCCTTGATGATGTGATCGCCCTCGTCGCGCATGTGGGCGGTATAGACGCCGCCATGACGGCCCAGAGGCGCCGCGACCTCGGCGACCTCGTCGGTGGAGGCGGCGTTGGACACGGCGTAGAACAGGCCGCTCGACATGCCGATGGCGCCCTGGCCGAGGCTCTGGTCGAGCAGCTCGTTCATCTGCTTGATCTCGCCCGCCGTCGCGACGCGATTGAGGTCGTCGCCCATCGTCGTGAGACGCAAGGTGCCGTGGCCGATCAGGAAGGCGCCGTTGATGGCGGGCTTCGCCGCCTCGACCTTGCCGGCGAAGGTGCTGAAGTCCTTGCAGATGTTCTCGCGCTTCTTGACGATCAGCGACATCCAGTGGCCGACGTCGGGCTTGGTATAGGGCGCGGCGGAGACGCCGCAATTGCCGCACACCACGGTGGTCACGCCCTGGCTGGCCTTCATCGCCATCGTCGGATTGTCGATCAGCGCGGTGTCGTCGTGCGTGTGCACGTCGATGAAGCCCGGCGCCACGACCTTGCCCCTGGCGTCGATCTCGTTGTCGCCCTTCAGCGAGCCCGGCGCCTCGACCGCGGCGATGCGGTCCCCTTTGATGGCGACGTCGGCGGCGAACATCTTCTTGCCGGTGCCGTCGGCCACCTGGCCGTTGCGGATGACGATATCGTATGCGGCCATGATGGCGGTTCTCCCTTACGCGTCGTTGCGGCCGAGCCGCATGTCCAGATCGAACGGATAGAGCGGACGCTTCACCCGCTCGTACTTGAAGAGCTTGAGGTCCGAGGCGGTGCAGCCGTCGCCGTCGCACATCACGATGTGCTTGGCGATCGGCTCGAAGCCGGCACGGAAATGCTGGCGCGACTTGATCAGCACGTACTTCTTGCGCCGCGGATCGATGCCGCAATGGGTGAAGCAGCCGAGATCGTAGGGTTCGCTGCGCTTCTCGGAGACCACGATCTGCATCTTGCCGGTGTCGAGCACCGCCGTGCGGCCCATGCGGACGGTCGTGCCTGTCGCCATCGGGCCGGTCACCACGAACTGGCCGTCGGTGATCGCCTTCACTTTGCCGGTGACCTTGAGCGGCTTGCCCTTGAGGCCCATCGCCGGCATGTCGATCTTGCCGCCGAGTTCGATCGTCACCTCGGCGCCGACGCCCGCCTCGATCATCTGCTCGACGCAGGCGGGATCGCAGATCGGGCCGGCGCAGGCATCCTCGAGACCCTGCTTCATCGCTTCCTCGATCACGCTCATCACATCCTGCGTGCCGCCGGACGCGGTGTTGTCGCCATGGTCTGCCATCACCACCGGATAGTCGGTGTAGCCCTTGGCGCGGCCGACCTGGACCGACAGCGGCTCGGGATGGAACAGGAAGCCCTCGCGCTTCTCCCACGCCGTATCGAGAATGCGGTTCAGCAGGATCTCGCCCTCGGCCGTGCGCTTGTCGCAGACGATCACGGAAGAGAGGGCGAGGTGAGGGATGTCGGCCTGCGGGAAGCCGCCGAACACCGAGGCATTCAGCACCTGGCCGCCGTCCTCGGCCTGGTTGGCCATGCCCATCAGCGTCTTCATCGGCTCGCGCGACGGCGTATGGACCAGCGAACTGCTCATGATCGGGCGCGTGCCCCAGATCAGTTTCGGCTCGACCTCGCCGGCCAGTGCCCGCATCAGCGTGCGGCCCGCGCGGCGCGCGGTGTCGGCCATGTCAATGTGCGGATAGGTTCGGTAGCCCGTCATCACCGTGGCGCCCTTGATCATCGCCTCGGTCATCTGGGTGTGGAAATCGAGGGCGACGGCGATCGGCACGTCGGGGGCGATGGCGCGGATGCGGTTGAGCAGCTCGCCTTCGCCGTCGTCATATTCTTCGGCGACCATCGCGCCGTGCAGCGCCAAGAGGACGGCGTCGCAGCCCTTCCTGATCTCGTCGACGATCGCCGTCGTCATCTGCGCATAGGCCGCCTTGGTCACGAGGCCCGACGGGTTGGCCGACGCCGCCATCGGGACGGTGAACTCGGCCCCGGCCTTGCGGGCCACCTCGATGAAGCCGCCCAGGGAGGTGTTGGTCCCCTCG
>JAFEFH010000220.1 GCA_018240695.1 Pseudomonadota bacterium
CCAACCTGCCCGACACGTTGCGCAGCCGCGTGCTGGGCGTGCAGGCGTTGATCGGCGTGGGCTTCCTCGCCTTCATCCTGTTCACGTCGAACCCGTTCCTGCGGCTCTCGCCCGCGCCGCTCGACGGCAACGGGCTGAACCCGGTGCTGCAGGATCCCGGCCTCGCCTTCCATCCGCCGATGCTCTACCTCGGCTATGTCGGCTTCTCGGTGACCTATTCGTTCGCGATCGCCGCGCTGCTCGAGGGCAGGGTCGACGTCGCGTGGGCGCGCTGGGTGCGGCCGTGGACGCTCGCGGCCTGGTGTTTCCTGACCTTGGGCATCGCGCTCGGCAGCTGGTGGTCCTACTACATCCTGGGCTGGGGCGGCTTCTGGTTCTGGGATCCCGTCGAGAATGCGAGCCTGATGCCGTGGCTCGCCGGCACCGCGTTGCTGCACTCCGCCATCGTCGTGGAGAAGCGCGACGCGCTGAAGAGCTGGACGGTCCTCTTGGCCATCCTCGCTTTCTCGCTGTCGCTGCTCGGCACGTTCCTGGTGCGATCGGGCGTGCTCACCTCGGTCCATGCGTTTGCGCAGGATCCGGCGCGCGGCATGTTCATCCTGGGTTTCCTGTTGTGCGTCACCGGCGGCGGCCTCGCGCTCTATGCCTGGCGCGCGCCGAAGCTGACGCCGGGCGGGCTGTTCCAGCCGGTCAGCCGCGAGGGCGCGCTGATCCTGAACAACCTGCTGCTCTGCACCTTGGCGGCGACGGTGCTGCTGGGCACGCTCTATCCGCTGTTCCTCGATCTCGTCAGCGGCGCCAAGGTCTCGGTCGGCCCGCCCTTCTTCAACGCCACCTTCGTGCCGATCTGCGGGCCGCTTTTCGCCGCGCTCTGCGTCGGCCCGTTCCTCGGCTGGAAGCGTGCCGAGCTGGCGCCGGCGCTGGCGCGGCTCGGTGGCGTGTTCTTCGCGTCGGTGGCCGCCGCGATCGTGGCCGCCGTCGCGGTCGACGGCCGCGCGACCCTGGCGGCACTCGCTTTCGGCTTCGGGGTCTGGCTGATCCTGGGCAGCGTTTACGAGTTCGTCGCGCGCGCGCGCCGCGGCCGGCTGCGCACCATGCCGCGCTCGATGATCGGCATGACCATCAGCCACGCAGCCCTCGGCGTGGTCGTGCTGGGGTCTGTGGCGACGGCGGCGTGGAACACCGAACTGATCCACACGATGAAGCTCGGCGAAAGCGCGCCGTTCGGCCGCTACACCGCGACCCTGGTCAAGGTCGAGCCGTTGCAGGGCCCGAACTACACCGCCGAGCGGGCGACCATTGCGCTCACGATCGGCAGCCGGCCCTATACCGTGCTGACGCCCGAGCGCCGCATGTTCACCGTGCAGCGCCGCCAGGTCTCGGAGACGTCGATCCAGACCAACCTGCTGCGCGATCTCTACGCGACCCTGGGCGAGGGCGATGCGCAACAGGGTTGGGTGATCCGGCTCTATCTCAACCCGCTGGCGCCGTGGATCTGGCTGGGCGCCGCGCTGTGCGCGCTGGGCGGCTTCGTGTCGCTGTCGGACCGCCGCCTGCGCATCGGGGCGCCCAAGCGTTCGCGGGTCGCGGCACAGCCCGCCGAATGAACAGCCGCGCACTCTATCTGCTGCCGCTGCTGACGCTGCTCATCATGGCGGGCTTCTTCGGCTGGTCGCTGATGTCGGGCCGCGATCCGGCGTCGATCGGTTCGGTGATGGTGAATCGTCCCGCGCCGCCGCTGAATGCACCGGCCCTGCGGCCGGGCGAGCCCGCGCTGACCGGCGATCTCCTGAAGACCGGCAAGCCCGTGCTGCTGAACTTCTTCGCGAGCTGGTGCACGCCTTGCCTTGCCGAGCATCCGCTGATGATGCGGCTCAGGGAGCGCGAGGGCGTCACGATCATCGGCATCGCGTGGAAGAACAAGCCCGAGGAGGCGCGCGCCTGGCTGAAGAAGCTCGGCGATCCGTTCGCCTACGCCGGCACCGATTTCGACGGCAAGCTCTCGCTCGACTGGGGCCTGTCGGGCGTGCCGGAAACCTATCTGATCGACGCTAACGGCGTGGTGCGGCTGCACTATCATTCGCCGATCACCGAACGCGACTTGAACGAGACGATCCTGCCGCTGCTGAGGGCGGGCAAGTGAGGAAAAGGTCCCTCGCTGCGCTCGGGATGACAGTGGCAGCGCTGCTGATCGCGATGCCTGCGCTCGCGGTCGAGCCGTCGGAGATGCTGAAGGACCCCGCACTCGAAGCGCGGGCGCGCACGCTCTCGCGCGAGCTGCGCTGCGTGGTCTGTCAGAACCAGTCGATCGACGATTCGGCGGCCGAGGTCGCGCACGGCATGCGGGTGGCGGTGCGCGAGCGGCTGGTCGCGGGCGACAGCGATGCCGCCGTGATGGCCTACATGGTCGCGCGCTATGGCGACTACGTGCTGCTCGAGCCGCCGTTCAAGGCGCGCACGCTGGTGCTGTGGCTCGGCACGCCGCTGGTGCTGGTCGTGGCCGGCTTGCTCCTGTTCTTCGCCGCGCGCCGCCGCCCCGTCGTGCCGGCGGCCCCGCCGCCGCTCAGCGACGCGGAGAAGGAGCGGCTGCAATCGCTCCTGAAGCGCTGATGCTCGAATTCCTGCTCGCGTTGCTGACGACCGCGACGGTGGCGCTGCTGCTGGTGCCGCTCCTGAAGCCGCGCCTCACGGCGACCGCGCGTCTCGACAACGACCTCGCGATCTATCGCGACCAGCTGGCCGAACTGGACCGCGAGCGCGCGGCCGGCACGCTGCCCGAGGCCGAAGCCACGGCCGCGCGCGTCGAGATCGAGCGCCGTATCCTGGTCGCCGCCGAGCAGGACGCGCACGAGACGCGCCGCGAGCAGTCCGCCACGCTCCAGCGCTTCCTGTCGCCCGCGCTCTGCCTCGCGATCCCGCTGATCGCGCTCGGCATCTATCTCGAGATCGGCCGGCCCGGCCTGCCCTCGGCGCCGTTCGTGCCGCATGCGGCGGCGCCGGCCGCGCCCAATCTCGCCGACGAGATCGCCGCGGCGAAGAAGAACGCCGCCGAGCATCCCGACGATCCCGAGGCTCTGTCGGCGCTGGGCGAGGCGCTCACCATGGAGGCCGACGGCGTGGTGACCCAGCCCGCGTTCGAGGCGTTCACGCGTGCGCTGAGGGCGCAGCCGGGCGATGCGCGCGCGATCTACTATCTCGGCCTGCACGAGGCGCAGGCGGGCGATTCGCCGGCCGCGCTGAAGCGTTGGCGCGCGCTCGAGGCGCAGTCGCCGCCCGAGGCGCCGTGGCTCGCCATGCTGCGCGCCGAGATCGCACGCGTCTCGCGCGAGTCCGGAATGCCCGTGCCGTCGCAGGACCAGGTCGAGGCGATGGGCCGGCTCTCGCCCGAGGAGCGCCAGAAGACCATCCGCACCATGGTCGATGGCCTCGCCGCGCGCATGGAGGCCAACCCGGCCGACCGCGACGGCTGGCTGCGCCTCGCCAACGCGCGGAAGGTGCTGGGCGACAATCCGCGGGCGTCGGAGGCCTTCGCCAAGGCCGATGCGCTGAAGCCGGTCGACGGCCAGACGCTGGTCGACTGGGCCGAGGCCGAGGTGCGCCAGATCCCGCCGGGCATGCCGCCGCCCGCCAGCGCGGTGAAGGTGCTGGAGCGGCTGGAGAAGGCCGAACCGCGCAATGCGCTGGCGCTGTTCTATCTCGGCGCGGCGTCGCTGGCGTCCGGCGACAAGAAGGCGGCGGCCCAGCGCTGGAAGACGCTGCTGGCGCTGCTGCCGGCCGATGCGCCGATCCGGGCGATGATCGAAGAGAAGATCAAAGAGACGGAGTAATTGGGACCGCGGGCCTCCAGGCCCGCCTCATGAGCGGGCCGGGAGGCCCGCGGTCCCAGTCAGAACGTTTTCGCCACTGTCAGCCGGAATGCGAGCGGCTCGACGGGGTGGAAGTGGGTGTCGGCCACCGGCGCCGTCTCGCCGCGCAGCTGCGACTCGTAATAGTAGGTGACCTGGTCGGCCTGCGTGTTCAGCACGTTCAGCGCGTCGAGCGTCACCTTCACGCCCGACTCGAACGTGTAGCCCGCGCGCGCGTTCACCAGCGACGTCGCGCCGGAAGTGACGCTGCCGTCCGGGGTCAACGGCCGCGCGCCGAAGTAGCGCCAGCGCAGCGCGCCGAACCAGCCGGTCTCCTCGCCCACGGTGGCGCCGGCCGACGCCACGAGCGCCGGCGCCGACGGGATGAACGTGCCGTCGCGGAAGCGCGCCTGCGTGTAGGCGAGGTCGCCGTCGAGCGCTAGCCACGCCATCGGCCGCCAGCGGTTGGTCCATTCGACGCCGATGCGGCGGCTCGCCTGGCTGGGCGCGGTGTCGCCGGAGTCGCCCGCGAACACCAGCTCGCTGTCGAAGTCGAGCAGGAACAGCGCGACCGACGAATCGAGCCCGCGCACCGCCTGCGTGCGCACCCCCACCTCCGCGCCGCGCGACGAGACCAGCAGCGGCGCGCCCTGCGCCAGGCCGCGCACGTCGTTGGAGTGATAGCCCAGCCCCGCATTGACGTAGAACTCGGTGCGCGCGAACGGCCCGAACACCAGCCCGGCCTTGGGCTGAGGCAGGAAGGCCGTGGTGTCGCCCGTCCAGAACAGGTCGCCGCGCAGGCCGGCGGTCGAGCGCAGCCAGTCGGTCCAGGTCACTTTCTCTTCGAGATAGAGGCTGGCGCTGGTCTCCTCGACATGGTCGGTGCGGATGGTGTTGGTCGGCATCCTCTGGACCGTGTTGAACAGCCCGAGATCGATCGAGTCGTGGCGCAGCTGGAAGCCCACGACGTTCTCGGTCGCGCGCCCCGCAAGCTGGTGGAACGTCGTGTGGCTGGCGTTCAGCCCGTACATCTTCCGCTTGTCGCTCTGCTGGAACTGATCGCCGTTCACGGGATCGTCCATGTAGTAGGTGAAGTTGTTGAACAGGTTCAGCGTCGAGGCCACGAAATACGCCTCGACCCGGTCGGCGCTGCGTTCGTCCTTACGACTCCAGCGCCCCGACAGCGAATAGCGCTGCGAGTCGCCGGCGTCGCTGGGATCGAGCGTGCCGAAGCGGCCGATCAGTCCTTGATCCACGGCGCGCGAGGCGATGTGGTTGGTGGCGTGCCAGCGGTTGGTATAGGCCATGCCGGTGATCGAGAAGCCGTTGTCCGCGGTGCCCTGGCTGTAGCGCAGCACGCCGTTGTATTTCGCGGTGCCGTCGGGCACGTCCCACGGCCCGTTGTAGCGCTCGATCTCGGCGGCCCCCGTCAGCGCGCCGCCGCCCAGCTGCATCGTGCCGGCCGCCAGCCCGCGCCAGTAGCCGAAGCTGCCGCCGGTCGCGGCGATCAGGTTCTTCTCCAGCCGATCGGCATAGGTGAGATGCACCGCGCCCGCCGAGGAGAAGTCGCCCTCGCTCGCCCAGTACGGGCCCTTGCGCGCGAGCAGGCGATCGACCAGCTCGGGGATCAGGAAGTTGAGGTCGGCATAGCCCTGGCCGTGCGCGTGCGTGCGCATGTTGACCGGCATGCCGTCGACGCTGATGCCGATGTCGGTGCCGTGGTCGAGGTTGAAGCCGCGCAAAAAATACTGGTTGGCTTTGCCCTCGCCGGAATGCTGCGTGACGATCAGCCCCGGCACCGCCTCGAGCACCTCGCCCGGCCGCGTCACCGGCCGCGCGTTCAGCGTCTCGCCCGAGAGGCGGCGCTCCGACGCGGCGTCGGTCGGCAGCGCCTCGAGATCGGCCGGCGCCGTGACGGTGACCGTCGGCAGCACGGAGGACGCGCCGGTCGTCTGGCCGAGCGCAGGCCCCGAGCCGCAGAGCAGGCCGAGCCAGAGGAGATGCCGCGTATGCATTTTCAGACAAATATGCATACACCGTGCCGCCCCGCACCTGCTAGTCTCCCGCCCACGAAATGAAAGCCCGCCTGATCCTCCTGTTTGGCCTCCTCCTCGCCGCCAACGTCGCGGCGTGGGCGGTGGCGTTCGCGGTCTTCGCCGGCCAGCCGCTGCTGCTCGGCACGGCGCTGCTCGCCTGGAGCTTCGGCCTGCGCCACGCCGTCGACGCCGACCATATCGCCGCGATCGACAACGTGACGCGCAAGCTGCGCGGCGAGGGCAGCCGGCCGCTCACCGTCGGGCTGTTCTTCGCGCTCGGCCACTCCGCGGTGGTGATGCTGGCCGCCGCCTTCATCGCCGCGACCGCCACGCTGCTCACCACGCGCTTCGAGCAGTTCCGCGAGATCGGCGGGATGATCGGCACCACCGTCTCCGCGCTCTTCCTGTTCGCGATCGCGGCCGTGAACCTCATCACCTTCAAGGAGACCTGGCGCGCCTGGCGCCGCAACGCTCCCGCCGACGCAGCCGCCAACGCCACGAACGCCGCCGCCTTCACCTTCGACGGCGGCCTGCTGGCGCGGATCTGCCGGCCGCTGTTCGGCCTGATCCGGCGGCCCTGGCACATGTTCCCGCTGGGCTTCCTGTTCGGCCTGGGCTTCGAC
>JAFEFH010000221.1 GCA_018240695.1 Pseudomonadota bacterium
AGGACGACCGCGTGCTGCGCGCCGTGCAGGTGGTGCTCGACGAGAAGCTGGCCGTGCCGATCCTGATCGGCCGTCCCGACATCGTGCGGCGCCGTGCCGAGCGTCTGGGCCTGCGCTTCCGGCCGGGCATCGACGCCGAGCTGATCGATCCGTCCGACGACCCGCGCTACGACAAATATTGGGGCGCCTATCATCACCTGATGGAGCGCCGGGGGGTCACCGAGCCGACCGCGCGCAACCTCGTGCGCTCGAGCCCGACGCTGATCGCGGCGCTGGCGGTGAAGCTCGGCGATGCCGACGCCATGATCGCCGGCGCCTACGGCCGCTTCCGGACGCACTTCAATCATGTGCGCGACGTGATCGGTCCGCGCGAGGGCGTGCAGAACATGGCGGGCCTCAGCCTGCTCGTGATGCCGACGCGCTCGGTGTTCATCGCCGACACCTACGTGAACAACGATCCCGACGCCGAGACGCTGGCCAACATCACCCTGCTGGCGGCCGACGAGGTGCTGCGCTTCGGCGTGGAGCCGCGCGTGGCGCTGCTGTCGCACTCGCTGTTCGGCAGCTCCGAGCATCCCTCGGCGCGCAAGATGGCGGAGGCCGTGAAGATCCTGCACGCGCGGGCCCCGACCCTCGAGGTCGACGGCGAGATGCACGGCGACGCGGCACTCGACCTCGAGATCCGGCAGACCGTGTTCCCGCGCTCGCGGCTGACCGGCGAGGCCAATCTCCTGATCTGCCCATCGCTCGACTCGGCCAACATCTCGTTCAACCTGCTGAAGACCGCGGCGGAAGGCCTGCATGTCGGGCCGATGCTGCTGGGGACGGCGCAGCCGGCGCACGTGCTCACGCCGTCCGTGACCGCCCGCGGCATCACCAACATGACAGCGCTCGCCGTCGTGGAAGCCCAGCGCCTCGCCGACGCCCGGGAGGGAATGCGCGGATGAGCGGTCCGTCGGAGGGCCTCGATGAAGTGACGCCGGAGATCGTCCGGCAGATCGAGGAAGCACTCGCCGACGGAGACTCAGCCGAAGCCAAGCAGTTGATGGAGACCCTGAGCCCGACCGGCCAGGCCTCCGTCTTCGAACAGGTCTCCGAGCAGCAGCGCGACATGCTGGTGGCGCTGCTGAAGCGCGAGCTCGATCCCGAGATGCTGGCCGAGCTCGACGAGGACGTGCTCGAGGACGTCCTCGACCAGCTCGATACCAAGGACATCGCCGCCGTCGCCCGCGGCATGGAAGCCGACGACGCGGCCAGCCTGATCGAGGACCTGCCGGAGGAAGAGCAGCGCGAGGTGCTGGCCGAGTTGCCGGCCAACGAGCGCGCCGGCATCGAGACCGCGCTGGCTTATCCGGAGGACTCCGCCGGGCGCCTGATGCAGCTCTCGCTGGTCAAGGTGCCCGACAGCTGGGCCGTCGGCCAGGTGATCGACTATTGCCGCGAGGCGACCGACCTGCCGGAGGACGTCTACGACCTGTTCGTGGTCGATCCCGCGGGCCGGCTGCGCGGCTCGGTGCCGCTCGGGCGCATGCTGCGGACCAAGCGGCCGGTCTCGGTGCTCGACATCGTCGATCCCGACATCTCCTCGGTGCACGCGACGGCCGACCAGGCCGAGGTGGCGCATCTCTTCCGCGACAAGAACCTCGTCTCGTGCCCGGTGGTCGACGACGACCGGCGGCTGCTCGGCGTGATCATGGTCGACGACGTGGTCGACGTGATCGACGAGGAGGCCGAGGAAGACCTCATGAAGATGGGCGGCGTCGGCGCGGACGACATGCACGTCGACACCCTCCAGACCACGCAGCGCCGCGCCTCGTGGCTGGGCGTCAACCTGATCACGGCGGTGATCGCCTCGCTGGTGATCGGCCAGTTCGAGACCGCCATCGAGAAGATCGTGGCGCTGGCGGTGCTGATGCCGATCGTGGCTTCGATGGGCGGCAATGCCGGCACGCAGACCGTGACGGTGGCGGTGCGGGCGCTGGCGATGGGCGAGCTGACCGCGGCCAACATGTTCCGCTTCATCTTCAAGGAGGTGCTGGTGGGCGGCCTCAACGGCTTCCTGTTCGCCATCCTGATGGGCGGCGCCGTGATGGCTTGGTACGGCGACATCCGGCTCGGCCTCGTCATCGGGGCGGCGATGATCTGCAACCTGCTGGCCGCGGCGCTGTCGGGCACGCTGATCCCGCTCGGCCTCCAGAAGATCGGCGTCGATCCCGCCGTCTCGTCGACGGTGTTCCTGACGACCGTCACCGACGTGATCGGTTTCCTGGCGTTCCTGGGCCTCGCCACGCTGTTCCTGCTCTAGGCAGTTGCGTCGCGCCGTCCGGGCCGCCACTCTCCCCGTCAAACGCAAGACCAAGGGCAGGACACTCAATGATCCCCAACGCGATGCCGCCGTTCGACTTCGGCCTCGGCGAGACCGCCGACGCGCTGCGCGAGCAGGTCCAGCGCTTCTCCGCCGACAAGGTGGCGCCGATCGCTGCCGAGCTCGACAAGACCGACCGTTTCCCGCGCGAGCTGTGGCCGCAGATGGGCGAGCTCGGCCTGCACGGCATCACGGTGGAGGAGGAATATGGCGGCTCGGGGCTGGGCTATCTCGAGCACGTGATCGCGGTCGAGGAACTGTCGCGGGCCTCGGCGGCGGTGGGCTTGAGCTACGGCGCCCATTCGAACCTCTGCGTCAACCAGATCCGCCGCAACGGCAACGACGACCAGAAGAAGCGCTTCCTGCCGAAGCTCCTGTCCGGCGAGCATGTCGGCAGCCTCGCGATGAGCGAGTCGGGAGCGGGCTCCGACGTGGTGTCGATGAAGCTGCGCGCCGACAGGAAGGGCGACCGCTACGTGCTGAACGGCACCAAGATGTGGATCACCAACAGCCCCGACGCGCAGGTGATCGTGGTCTACGCCAAGACCGATCCCGCCGCCGGTCCGCGCGGCATCACCGCCTTCATCGTCCCGACCGACTCCAAGGGGTTCAAGGTGGCGCAGAAGCTCGACAAGATGGGCATGCGCGGCTCGTCGACCGGCGAGCTGGTGTTCGAGGATTGCGAGATCCCGGCCGAGAACGTGCTGGGCCAGGTCGGCAAGGGCGTGAACGTGCTGATGAGCGGCCTCGACTACGAGCGCGCGGTGCTGGCGGCCGGGCCGATCGGCATCATGCAGGCGGCGATGGACGTGGTCGTGCCCTACGTGCACGAGCGCAAGCAGTTCGGCCAGGCGATCGGCGAGTTCCAGCTGGTGCAGGGCAAGCTCGCGGACATGTACACCACGATGAACGCCTGCAAGGCTTATGTGTACGCCGTCGCCAAATCGTGCGACCGCGGCCAGACCACGCGCAAGGATTCCGCCGGCGCGATCCTCTATGCCGCCGAGAAGGCGACCCTCGTGGCGCTCGACGCGATCCAGCTGCTGGGCGGCAACGGCTACATCAACGACTATCCGACGGGCCGCCTGCTGCGCGACGCCAAGCTCTACGAGATCGGCGCCGGCACCAGCGAGATCCGCCGCATGCTGATCGGCCGCGAGCTGTTCGCCGAAACGGCGTGACCATGGGGCTACTCAACCGACTTTAGGTTCAGGCTTAGTCTGCGCTTTCGGGTATTCGATTGCTGCCTACGCATTCGCGGCAGCATCAAGGTCATTCATCAGGCTTTCCGTTGTTGCCTGAGCCTGAACGAGACTTGCAGTATCATGAGCAAGAAATCGATAGGCGACGGCGAGCCTAAGCCACATGTATGAGAACGTGTCAGATATGAGTCTTGCCGCATGGGCGAGCTGTATCGAGTTTCGCCGCTCGTTTGAGCGTAAGTCGCGGTCCATAGGCAACGACGTGCCTACATAGTCAGCATGCTGTACGTGGCTAGCGATCGAATAGCCGTGAGCAAGCCCGTTAGAGCCAGAGAACGCTTTGTCGCCAGAACGGTTGAGTTCGCTCATCAATCCTGTGAAACCCCACCTTGAGTCTAACGCGCGCCTGGCCGCTTGCGGATACTCTCGCGAGATTTTGTCGAACTCTTCGCACTTTAATAAGCGGTTTCGAATAGGTTGCCACTCGGGATCTGAAGGATTGGGGATCGCCGAAAGGAGTTCTTCTGCTTTTCGATGATCCTTGAGCAGGGCGATTTGAAAAAGATCGTGAGAATATTCGCGATGACGCTGTTCGAATGTGGTTTGACTTTGAAGTAGATAGCAGAACTTTAGAGTTCCTTCCGCGATTGATCGGACTATGACCTCGGCGTCCCATAGCTGGCCGTAAGCGATCAAGAACAATGCACTTTGTGTTGAGCGCTCACAGGCTGGTGAAAGATAGAAGAAGAGCGTTTGCCTTTCGTCTGCCGTCCACCTTTTGTCCGCGCCAATGGGGCCTAAGAGCCGCAGAAAGTCAGCATGCAAGCGGAACGCTTCGTTAGCCCAAGCTCGGATTCTTGTCTGAGTGTCTTCGGAATACATGGAATGTCCCCTGCGTGACTACTGGTAGGTAACCAACTAGGTGACGTCATCTGGCGATTTTAGTCTGCGCGATAATCACGGGTATTGACGGTGGCCCAATAATGATACACGGTGTGTATTTATAGCATGCCGCGTTATCTTACCGAACAGGACATCGCCGACTTCCGCAGCGAGCTGTGCAAGGTCGCGACCGAGCGCTTCGCCAGGCACGGCTACGAGGGCGTCACCATGCGCCAGCTCGCCGAGGCGCTGGGCTGTAGCCCCAAGACGCCGTACCGCTACTTCAAGGACAAGGCCGACATCCTCGCGACCGTGCGCGCCGAGGCGTTCGCCAAGTTCGCCGATGCGCTGGAGAAGGCCGCCGCCGCGTCGCCGCCGGCCGAGCGCGGCCGGCGCACCAGCGAGGCCTATCTCGCCTTCGCGCTCAAGAACCCGCATGCCTATCGCATCATGTTCGACATCGATGCGCCGCTCGACGAGAAGCATCCCGAGCTCGGGCCCGCCGCCGAGCGCGCGGCGCGCTACATCACGCGCGGCGCTGAAGACCTCGCCAAGCAGGGCCTGATCGACGCCGATCCGAAACTGTTCGGCTGGTCGATGTGGGCCGCGCTGCACGGCGTGGTGATGCTGCATCAGTCCGGCATGCTGACGCACGGACCCGGCTACAAGGAGCTGATGATGTTCCTCGGCGGCACGATGATCAAAGGCGCGAAGGGATCGAAGAAATGACCGCCCCGAAGACACAAGGCGTCACGTCGGGCGAGCGCTTCCGCAGTTGGGCGGACATCCAGGCCAATGCCGCGCGCGGCGCCGGCGGCTTCACGGCGCTGGGCGTCGGCGAGGACGACAGCGTGGCGCTGATGCTGCGCAACGACTTCGCGACCTTCGAGGCCAACATGGCGGCGGGCCAGCTCGGCGCCTACGCGGTGCCGATCAACTGGCATTTCACGCCGGACGAGGCGGGCTACATCCTGGCCGACTGCCGTGCCAAGGTGCTGGTCGTCCATGCCGACCTGTACGCGCAGATCGCGGCGGGCATTCCCGCATCGGTGAAGGTGCTGATCGTGCCGGCGCCGGACGAGATCGCCGCTGCATACGGCGTGCCCGAGAGCAAACGCACCGCACCGGCGGGCCTCGAGAGCTGGGACGCGTTCGTGGCGGCCAGCAAACCCAACGCCCAGCCACCCAAGGCCTCGCGCGGCAGCATGATCTACACCTCGGGCACGACGGGCCGGCCGAAGGGCGTGCGGCGGCGGCCCGCGACGCCGGAGTTGCAGGCCAAGACCGCGCTCGAGGTCGGCAAGTATTGGGGCATCGTGGCCGATCCCTCGATCGTGATCCTGATGAACGGGCCGATGTACCACTCCGCCCCGGCCGCCTACGGCATGGGCGCGGCGCGGCTGGGCCTCGACGTCGTCTTGCAGGCGCGGTTCGAGGCCGAGGACATGCTGCGCCTGATCGCGCGGCACGGCATCACCCACATGCACATCGTGCCGACCATGTTCGTGCGCCTGCTGCGGCTTCCCGACGAGGTGAAGAAGAAATACGACCTCGCGTCGCTGCGCTGGGTGACGCACGGCGCCGCGCCGTGCGCGCCGGCGGTGAAGCGCCAGATGATCGACTGGTGGGGGCCGGTCATCAACGAGTATTACGGCGCGACCGAGACCGGCATCGTGGTCTGGCACAATTCGGCCGAGGCGCTGCGCAAGCCGGGCACGGTGGGCCGTGTCGTCGACGGCGCGCTGATGCGCATCGTCGACGAGCAGGGCAACGACGTGAAGCAGGGCGAGGTCGGCGAGATCTACCTGCGCGGGCCCAACCTGGCGGAGTTCACCTACAACAACGACGATGCCAAGCGGCGCGAGGTCGCGCTGGGCGAGCTCGTGACGGTGGGCGACGTGGGTTACCAGGACGCCGACGGCTACCTGTTCCTGTGCGACCGCAAGCGCGACATGATCATCTCGGGCGGCGTGAACATCTA
>JAFEFH010000222.1 GCA_018240695.1 Pseudomonadota bacterium
TCGGGCGGCGAGCAGCAGATGCTGGCGATCGGCCGCGCGCTGATGACCAACCCGCGCCTGCTGATCCTCGACGAGGCGACCGAGGGGCTGGCGCCGCTGATCCGGCAGGAGATCTGGGCCTGCCTCGGCCGCCTCAAGGCCGAGGGCCAGGCGATCCTGGTGATCGACAAGACGGTGAGCGCGCTGATCGGCCTGGCCGACCGCCACTACATCGTGGAAAAAGGCCGTGTCGTCTGGCACGGATCATCCACCGCCTTGGCGCAGGACAGCGCGTTGCAGCACCGGTATCTTGGGGTCTAGGCGTCAATCTACGTAATCTCTGTCAATCCAAGTTTGTCGAAGAGAACTTTGTTTCTCTGGAGTGCCTGCTGAAGAAGCACGCCGTAAGACAAAACTTGAACCACCAGCTTGTGTTGCTGATGAATTCCCAAGCGTCCATTTCCATCATGAGTAGGCGTGTTGGCGAACGTATGGTTGTCGATTATTTCTCGAAGCGTCGGCATCAGATCAGCAATGACGTAAGCTTGAAACCAAGCTCCGCTCCCTACCGTGGGAATTTGAACGCCCTTCCCATCCACTAACGTTGTCTTCCCTTGCCGAAGTTCCACGACGTAGTCGACAAGTTGAGTTACCGGATTATCGGACTTTGAATACTGTGTGCGACCCGGCTTTTTAAATTCAACGAGAATGACTGGCTCGGAAGAAGCAACGCTTCTGAAACCAAACACCTGATCAAACAACAAGTCCGGCCTTCTGGCCGATTTCAAATGCTTGTAAATTGTTTGGAGTCTTTTGTCTGACGCTACGAATCCATAGTGTGGAATTCTATCGTCGATTATCCATGCATTACGATCCTCGACAGCGACACTACTAGACATTACTCGAAGCGGAACAATTAGTTGATGTACATCTTGTTCGCTCGAGTACTTGCCCGTGGCCAAATCAACTTGGCCAATCTTTTCGGACAAAATCGACAGAACTTTATGTCGCCATCGAACATACTCAGCGAGAGCATTTTCAGCTCTCACTTCTAAATTTTCAGTCATCTTTCTTATTGTCGAGATGGATGCTGCCTTTACTCCGCCCTTGCCACTTTCGACAGTTGCGACATCCCTTTTTAGCGCAGCCGTTCGACGCAAATTATATCGCTGAAGCTCCAGATATACTGACTCAGCATCTCTAGTATTGAGCGAGAGCTTCTGGTTGACGAAATCATCAACCTCACTATCGAAAATCCGAAGCGTAGGATGCTCTTCGATCAGCCGCTGAACAGTTTCTTTCTGTTGCGCCCTGACTCCTTCAATTTCATTTCTTAGGAAACGCTTAGCGGCGTCACGCACCGCGTTGTGAATACGCTGGAAGACCTCCACTTCGATGGTGAATCCCGTGCGTTCCGCGTTGACGGTTTTGTCAAACACGGCTCCAGTAACATAGGCGATATAGAAACAGTCTTTCGATGGTCCAATTGCACGCAGGCCCAACTGGGAATCTAGCGGTCGCTGGTCGACGACTCTTTTGTTTCCGCCATAAAATGCCCAGTTATGGTCCTTCGCGGAAAAACGTAAGCTTCGATGCAGAACGAGATGGGTGATCTCCAAATCAACTTTCTGATCACTAATATCGACTGAGATTGTTTGCTTACGCGTTTTTCGAATCGCGTCAGTAACGAGCCCATCCACCTCCACAGCGTCGTCGCCCATTTCTAGGGTAATCCGTGGACGATCTTCTCCGATCAGATAGGGCAAGAAATGACCCGCAATTCGTCGAGCCACAGTATCTGATTTCTTGGGCAGTGCCGATGTGAACGCGTCTGCCATACTGTGAAGAGTGACCGTCGTACCTCTATGAGGTGCGATCACGCGTTCTTTGCGCAATCTCTTAATGGGACTGTCGTTAGTAAGATGAAGCTCGAACCGAACTCTTTCAAACTCACCGTCCACCGCGTAAACTGATTCTATCTCGGCGAACTGAAAAACTTTCAGCCACGACAGACGGCCGACACCTTTCCCGCCGCGCTTTAGCTTGTGGGGTGAGTCTGAGGTCCTAAACGAGTTCCAATTTTCGACATTCAGGCCGACCCCGTTGTCAGAAACAATCACCCTAGGGACGCGTTGCTTCCTGTCGACCTCGATCTCTATACGTATTTGTCCCTTACCAATTCCGACGGCCCGGAATCGTGCTTCGATCGCATGAATGGCGTTGCTGATCGCCTCATACACCGGCAGCAAAGCATTAGACGGACTTTCCGCAAGACTTACATTGCGAACACGATTGACCAAATCAAAGTCAAGTTGCATGGCCCCCAAGCCCCCGCTCGGCCAAATAGTCAAAATATCTAAGTTCTTTTTGGCGAGTTCTTCGCTTCTTATTCTACAAATAGTACGCACAAAGTTTGCCTTCGGCCAACTATTCAGGCTCCTCTCGCCGAGCAGCCTTGTGATGTAGAGGATTTGACCCGATTATCGTTCGAAATCCCTGCATCGGAGCGATCTTTGTCTCGATTTTTTGTACTGGGTAGTTTGTTGGTCGCTCTCGTCGCCGGCCCCGCCTTCGCGCAGGGCCAGGTCAACGTCTACAACTGGTCGGACTATATCGATCCGGCGCAGCTCAAGAACTTCGCGGCCAGCACCAAGATCAAGGTCAACTACACGACCTACGATTCCAACGAGATCCTCGACGCCAAGCTGCGCACCGGCCAGGCGGGCTACGACGTCGTCGTGCCGACCGCCTCGCCCTTCCTGGTGCGCCAGCTCGCCGCCAAGCTCTACCAGCCGCTCGACAAGTCGAAGCTCAAGAACTACGGCAACCTCGATCCCAAGACGATGGCGCTGCTGGCCAAGTACGACCCGGACAACGCCCACGCCATCCCGTGGATGTGGGGCACGATCGGCATCGGCTACAACACCGTCGAGATCCGCAAGCGCATGAACAACGCGCCGGTCGATTCGCTGAAGATGATCTTCGATCCCGCGACGCTGTCGCGCTTCGCCGACTGCGGGATCATGGTGCTCGACAGCGCCACCGACGTGCTGCCGGCCGCGCTCAAGTACCTGCACCTCGATCCCGATTCGAAGAAGCCCGAGGACCTCGCCAAGGCGGCCGACATCCTGATGGGCATCCGGCCGTTCATCCGCAAGTTCCATTCGTCGGAGTACATCAACGCGCTGGCCGGCGGCGACATCTGCCTCGCCTTCGGCTACTCGGGCGACATCCTCCAGGCGCGCGACCGCGCCGCGCAGTCGGCCGAGAAGCGCGACATCGCCTACACGATCCCGCACGAGGGCGCGATGGTGTGGATGGACGTGGCCGCGATCCCCAAGGGCGCGCCCAACGTCGACAATGCCTATCGCTTCCTGGACTTCATGATGGACCCGAAGGTGGCGGCGGCGTCGAGCACGCTCACCAACTACGCCAACGGCAATGCCGCGGCGACGGCGCTGCTCGACAAGTCGATCTCGGGCAACAAGTCGATCTATCCGACCGACGGCGCGCGCGCCTACTTCTACACGATCACGCCCGGCACCGCGGCCGAGACGCGCGAGCGCACGCGGCTGTGGACCACGATCAAGACCGGCCAGTAGGCGGATCGGCGTGACAGACCCGATCGTCAGGATCGAGGGCGTCGCCAAGCGCTACGGCGCGGTGACGGCGGTCGACGGCGTCGATCTCGAGATCGCGCGCGGCGAGCTGTTCGCGCTGCTGGGCGGCTCGGGCTGCGGCAAGACCACCCTGCTGCGCGCCATCGCGGGCCTCGAGACGCCTGACTCGGGACGCATCCTGATCGACGGCCAGGACATGACCGGCGTGCCCGCGCACAAGCGGCCGGTGAACATGATGTTCCAGTCCTACGCCCTGTTTCCGCACATGGATGTGGCGGCGAACGTGGGCTACGGATTGCGCCGCGAGGGCCGGCCCAAGCCCGAGGTCGCGCGCCGCGTCGCCGAGGCGCTGGCGCTGGTGAAGCTGGAGGCGCTGGGCGATCGCAAGCCCTCGCAGCTCTCGGGCGGCCAACGGCAGCGCGTGGCGCTCGCCCGCGCGCTGGTGAAGCAGCCCAAGCTGCTGCTGCTCGACGAGCCGCTGGCGGCGCTCGACCGCAAGCTGCGCGAGGGCACGCGCTTCGAGCTGGTGCGTTTGCAGGAACAGCTCGGCCTCACCTTCGTGGTCGTGACGCACGACCAGGAGGAGGCGATGTCGATGGCGACGCGGCTCGCGGTGATGAACGCCGGCCGCATCGTGCAGACCGGCACGCCGCACGAGCTCTACGAGCATCCGGCGACGCGCTTCGTGGCCGATTTCATCGGTGTGGCCAACATTTTCGAGACCGCGCCCGGCCGCTGGCTGGCGCTGCGGCCCGAGAAGATCGCGCTGTCGGCCGAGCGGCCGCACACCGCCCACACCGCGACCGGTAAGGTGGCCGACGTCGCCTACGAGGGCGACCGCTCGCTCTATCGCGTGGCCACGCACAGCCACGGCACGATGCTGGTCTCCACCGCCAACGTCCATCGCACGCGCGACGGCGCCTTCCGCCGCGGCGACACGGTATGGCTCGGCTGGTCCGACACGTCGGGCCAGGTGCTGGATGCGTAGCGTCACCGGACCGCGGGCTTCCAGCCCGCTCAGAAGCCGAGGCGCGCAGGATGCGCGCGGTCCACATGAGCGGCTGTCATGAAAGCCGTCATCGCCGCGCCGTACACCTGGCTGGTCGTGTTCTTCCTGCTGCCGTTCGCGCTGGTGCTGACGATCGCTCTGGGCACCAACGACCCCGACTCGGCGCCGCCGGTGGCGCTGGGCTTCGGCTTCGAGAATTTCGCGCGGCTGTTCACCGACAAGCTCTACCTCACGGCCTGGCTGTCCTCGATCCGTATCGCCGCCGTCTCGACCCTGGGCTGCCTGCTGCTGGGCTATCCCATGGCCTATGCCATCGCGCGCGCGGCGCCCGCCCGCCGGCCGACCCTGCTGATGCTGGTGATGCTGCCGTTCTGGACCTCGTTCCTGATCCGCGTCTACGCCTGGATGGGCCTGCTGGCGGAGAACGGCATCCTCAACCAGTTCCTGCGCTGGAGCGGACTCTCGGCGCATCCCGGCACGATCCTCGGCACCGAATGGGCGGTCCATCTCGGCATCGTCTACGCCTACCTGCCGTTCATGGTGCTGCCGCTCTACGTGCTGCTGGAGAAGCTCGACACCAGCCTGCTCGAGGCCGCCGCCGATCTCGGCGCGCGCCCCGTCGCGGCGTTCCTCACCGTCACGCTTCCTCTGTCGCTTCCCGGCATCATCGCCGGCTGCCTGATGGTCTTCATTCCCGCGGTCGGCGAGTTCGTGATCCCCGACCTGCTGGGCGGCACGCGCACGCTGATGATCGGCAAGGTCCT
The DNA here is from genome assembly GCA_018240695.1 of Pseudomonadota bacterium. Taxonomy (GTDB): domain Bacteria; phylum Pseudomonadota; class Alphaproteobacteria; order Reyranellales; family Reyranellaceae; genus Reyranella. The sequence goes on from JAFEFH010000222.1 coordinate 5,373, forward strand.
GTGGGACGAGTTCTTCACCAACGCCGACTGGCCGCTCGCCTCCGCCGTCGCGATCTGCCTGCTGGTGCTGCTGGTCGGGCCGATCGCGCTGTTCCAGCGCCAGCAGGCCAAGGGGCTGGAGCGCACCAGGTGAGCCGCACGCCCCGCCTCGCCTTCACGATCCTGGCATTCGGCTACGCCTTCCTCTACCTGCCGATCGCGCTGGTGATCGCCTATTCGTTCAACGACTCGCGGCTGGTCACGGTGTGGGCGGGCTTCTCCTTCAAATGGTGGGGCGCCCTCTTCGCCAACGAGAACATGCTGGCCGCCGCGTGGCTGTCGCTGCGCATCGCGCTCACCAGCGCCACGCTCGCCACGCTGCTCGGCCTCGCGGCGGGATACGCGCTGGCGCGCGCGCCCAAGTTCCGCGGCCGCACCCTGTTCGGCAGCCTGATCGTGGCGCCGATGGTGATGCCCGAAGTGGTGATGGGCATCTCGACCCTGCTGCTGTTCGTCGGCAGCAACCAGCTCCTCGGGGCGCCGCCGTTCGGCTTCGTCACCATCGTGATCGCCCACACGACCTTCTCGCTCGCCTTCGTGGCGATCGTCGTCCAGGCGCGGCTCAGCGACTTCGACCGCTCGCTGGAAGAGGCCGCGATGGACTTGGGCGCCACACCGTGGACGTGCTTCCTGACGGTGACCCTGCCGATCATCGCGCCGGCCATCGCCTCGGGCTGGCTGCTGGCCTTCACGCTCTCGCTCGACGACCTGATCATGACCCAGTTCGTGGCCGGCGCGCAGTCGCAGACCCTGCCCATGCTGGTCTATTCCAGCGTGCGCCTCGGCGTCGATCCGCAGATCAACGTGCTGGCCACAATTGTCGTGTGCATCGCGGCGGCGGCCCTTATCATTTCCGGACGCCTCGCCCGGCGCCGCTGAAGGGAAC
>JAFEFH010000223.1 GCA_018240695.1 Pseudomonadota bacterium
ATGCCGGACAGAAGCCCGATCACGACGATGCGGCCGCCCAGCCGCGCCGCCTGGAAGGAGCGGGGCAGGGTGCCCGCGCCGCCGACCTCGACCACGATGTCGGCGCCCTGGCCGCCGGTGAGCTTCAGCGCTTCCTGGTCCCAGTCCGGCGTCTTCCTGTAGTCGATCACCGCCTCGGCTCCCATCGCGCGCAGGCGCTCGGCCTTGGCGGGCGAACTCGAGGTCGCGATCACGCGCGCGCCGAACAGGCGGGCCATCTGCAAGGCGAAGATCGACACGCCGCCGGAACCCTGCACCAGCACGATGTCGCCGGCCTTGATCTGGCCGATCTCGACCAGCGCGTTCCACGCGGTCAGCGCCGCGCACGGCAGCGTCGCGCCTTCCTCGAAGCTCATGCCCTGGGGCAGCACGACGGCGCCGTCTTCTTCCAGCACGGCGAGCTCGGTCAGCATGCCGTCGATCGCGCCGCCCATGGCCGAGGCCATCGCCGCCGCGTCGATCGTGCCGCCGATCCACTTCTGCATGAAGCAGCCGGCCACCCGGTCGCCGACCTTGAGCCGCGCGACGCCGGGGCCGACGGCCACCACCTCGCCCGCGCCGTCGGACAGCGGCACGAGATCGGGCTTGGGCGCGGCGCGGGCGTACTGCGCCTCGATGGTCAGCAGGTCGCGGTAGTTGAGCGACGTGGCGCGCACGCGCACCAGCACCTGGCGCGGGCCGGGCGTCGGATCGGGCCGCTCGACCAGGGTGAGGGAGTCGATGCCCTTCGGTGTGGGGATGATGTAGCTCTTCACGTCACTGCCCGCCCTTCAGTTCGGCAATTGTCTTGGCCATGACGGCCTCCTGGTCCCAGGGGAACAGGATCCACGTGTCCTGGCTCACCTCGGTGATGTAGCTGTCGACCGTCGGCCGGCCGGCGGGTTTGGCATAGACGGTGGCGAAATGCGACTGCGGCAGCAGCGCCCGCACGGCCCGTGCAGTGATTCCGGTGTCGACCAGATCGTCGACGATCAGCCAGCCCGCGCCCTTGTCCTGTTCCGCGAGCGTGCCTTTCAGCAGCTCGACCTTGCCCCCTCGCTCCATACGGTCATAGGTCGAGCAGCACACCGTGTCGATCAGCCGGATGTTCAGCTCGCGCGCCACGATGGCGGCCGGCACCAGTCCGCCGCGGGTGATCGCCACCAATCCCTTGAAGGGGCCGAGATCGGCCAGCCGCCAGGCCAGCGCACGCGCGTCTCTATGAAGTTCCGTCCACGAGACGGGGAACATTTTGCTGTAGGCCGAATTGCCCGTCATTGGCGGAAATCCACGTCAGAATCGTCGTTTACAGGCGGAGCGTTTCCGATATGTTGCCCGGCAATGAAGGGCTGGGGAAGTGTGGAGGGGCTCGTGCATTTTTCAATCCCGGTGTTCACGTCCGCGGTCTTCTGGGCGGCGCTCTGGAAGATCATCGTGGCGAACGTGATCCTGTCGGGTGACAATGCCGTCGTGATCGCGATGGCCGCGCACAACCTCGAGGAAAAATACAAGCGTCCCGCCATCCTGCTCGGCAGCCTCGGCGCCATCGTGATGCTCGTGATCTTCTGCGGCATCGTCAATTTCCTGCTCACCGTCCCCTACCTCAAGCTGGTCGGCGGCGTGCTCCTCATCTGGATCGGCGTGAAGCTGCTGACCGAGGAGGAGGAAGAGGGCGAAGGCAAGATCAAGGCGCACGGCACGCTGCTGGCCGCGGTCGGCACGATCACCGTGGCCAACACGGTGATGAGCCTCGACAACGCGATCGCCATGGCGGCCGCCGCGCACGGCGACATGACCATGATCGCGATCGGCCTGGTGCTGAGCGTGCCGGTCATCATGCTGGGGGCGTCGGTGATCGCCTCCGTGCTCGACCGCTTTCCCTGGGTCGCCATGGTGGGCGCCGCGCTGATCGGCTGGATCGCCGGCGGCGTGATCGCCGACGACGGCCGCACCGAGATCTCCGACGGCGCCGGCCATGTCATCGAGAAGGTCGAGCCGGGCACGACGGCGGCGTGGCTCGACAAGATGATTCCGCAGGCCGAGACGGTCTGCTCGATCCTGGGCGCGGTGCTGGTGATGGCGATCGGCCTGTCGATCGCCCGCCGCAACAAGGCGCGCGCCGAGAAGAACTGAACGCACTCCTGACTCCTCCCGGAACATCACGAGGAACGACCGATGACCCTTTCCGAAGTCGACGAGCTTTCCGATCTCATTCCCCTGTTCGAGATGGTCGTGTCGGATTTCGCGCTGATCGACGTGACCTCCGGCGCGTTCTGGCTGGCGATCGGCAAGATCATGCTCGCCAACATCGTGCTGTCCGGCGACAACGCCGTCGTGATCGCGATGGCCTGCCGCAACCTGCCTGAACGACACCGGACCAAGGCGATCTTCCTGGGCAGTCTCGGCGCCATCGTGCTGCGCGTGATCTTCTGTGCGCTCGTGGGACTGCTGCTGGGCGTGCCCTACCTGAAACTCGTGGGCGGCCTGCTGCTGCTGTGGATCGGCATCAAGCTGGTCTCGCAGGAAGACGAATCGTCCGACATCAAGGCGCACGGCACCCTGTGGGCGGCGATCTCCACGATCGTCATCGCCGATGCGGTGATGAGCCTCGACAACGCCATCGCCATCGCGGCGGCGGCGCACGGCAACTTCCCGATGATCCTGATCGGCCTCGTGATCTCGATCCCGATCATCGTGCTGGGCGCGACCCTGATCTCCAAGCTGCTCGACCGCTGGCCGTGGATCTCGCTGGTCGGCGCCGGCCTGATCGGCTGGATCGCGGGCGAGGTGATCGCGGGCGACGGCCGCTTCGAGCAGGCCGATGCCTCCGGCAACCTGGTCCACTTCGTGCGCCCGGACTCGGTGGCGGCGTGGCTCGACTCGATCCTGCCGCACGCCGAGCATTCGCTCGCCGCGTTCGGCGCGGGCCTTGTCGTGATCCTCGGCCTCTACTTCACGCGCCGCGGACGGCACTTCGGCAGCCACCAGGCCTGACCGGCGGACCGGGGCGCCAGGCCGTGGATCTTATGGGCTTCCACTTCGGCGCGGACGCGATGTCCGCGCTGGTCCAGGTCATCCTGATCGACCTGGTGATGTCGGGCGACAACGCCATCATCATCGGCATGGCGGTCGCGGGGCTTCCCAAGGAGAACCGCACCAGGATCATCGTCTGGGGCGTGGCCGGCGCCACGGTCCTGCGCATCGTCTTCGCCGCGCTCACCACCGAGCTGTTGCAGATCATCGGCCTCACCCTGGCCGGCGGCCTGCTGCTGGCCTGGGTGGCCTACCGCATGTTCCGCGAGCTGCGCGCCAAGGGCCACAGCGAGGCGGCGCATGCCGAGGCGGCGACCCCCGCCAAGGCCAAGACGCCCGGCCAGGCGATGATGCAGATCATCGTCGCCGACATCTCGATGTCGCTCGACAACGTGCTCGCGGTCGCGGGTGCGGCGCGCGACCACAAGGCCGTTCTGTGGATCGGCCTCGCGCTGTCGATCGTGCTGATGGCCGTGGCGTCCAACGCCATCGCGCGCATCCTCGACCGCTACCATTGGATCGCCTGGGTCGGCTTTGCGATCATTCTCTACGTCGCCGGCAGCATGATCTGGGCCGGAACCCACGAGGTTGTTGCGGCCACCGCGAAGGTCTAAACAGCCTCGATGGCTCCCGATTCCACGGCTCCCGAGTTGTGGCGACACCAGGCGCTTGCGCCCTATGCGACCCTGCCGTGGGCGAGCCGCGGCAGGCTGCATCGTGAGGCCGAGGCGCCGACCCGCAGCCCGTTCCAGCGCGACCGCGACCGCATCATCCACTCGACCGCGTTCCGGCGCCTGAAGCACAAGACCCAGGTGTTCGTCTATCACGAGGGCGATCACTACCGGACGCGTCTCACCCACTCGCTGGAAGTGGCGCAGATCGCGCGCACCATCTGCCGCACCTTCCGGCTCGACGAGGATCTCGGCGAGGCCGTGGCGCTGGCGCATGATTTGGGCCACACGCCGTTCGGCCATGCCGGCGAAGAGGCGCTGCACGAGGCGATGAAGCCGTTCGGCGGCTTCGACCACAACGCCCAGACGCTGCGCATCCTCACCAAGCTCGAGGAGCGCTACGCCGAGTTCAACGGGCTGAACCTCACCTGGGAGACGCTCGAGGGCGCGGTGAAGCACAACGGCCCGCTGCTCAAGGACGGCCGCGTGCTGGCCGACCTTCCCGCCGCGATCGTCGAGTATTGCCGCGACCACGATCTCGAGCTCGGCGGCCATGCCGGTCCCGAGGCCCAGGTCGCCGCGCTGTCGGACGACATCGCCTACAACAACCACGACATCGACGACGGGCTGCGCGCCGGTCTCTTCGAGGTGAAGGACCTGCTCGACCTGCCGCTGGTCGGCGAGATGTTCCAGCTCGTGGAGAAGAAGTATCCGGGCATCTCCCAATCGCGGCTGATCCACGAGGCGGTGCGCCGCGTGATCAACGCCATGGTCGAGGACGTGCTGGCCGAGACGCGCAAGCGCCTGGCCGACGCGAACCCCAAGAGCGTGGCCGACATCCGCGCCCTCGGCCGGCCGGTGGTCGCTTTCTCCGAGGCGATGGCCGCGACCGACCGCACGATCAAGAAGTTCCTCTATGCGCGCATGTACGAGCACTGGCTGCTCAACCGCTCGCACTCCAAGGCGCGCCGCGTGGTCATGGACCTGTTCGGCCTCTTGTTCGCCGAGCCCAATTGCCTGCCGCCGCCGTGGCGCGAGCGCGCCGAGGCCGCCGAGCGTCCCGCGCGCGCCCGGCTGGTTGCCGACTACATCGCCGGCATGACCGACCGCTACGCGCTCGACGAACACAAGCGCCTGTTCGACCTCTGGACGTAAGGTCGTCGTCCTGAGCGCAGCGAAGGACCTGACGTCCGCCAGGGAGTACTCCCTTCCAGCCGCCAGATCCTTCGCTGCGCTCAGGATGACAGGCGCTTCTTCCATCTCGAAAAACCCAAGCCGGCGTGCATTTTATCGCCTTACGTGACCAAGATAGGCGATTCGGCGGATCGCGCTTATGGTGGGTGCGCCCTCCGGCTGCGCGGCGGGCGGTGTCCCGTTTAATTTCCGTTTATTAAACGGGCGCCGCGAGGGGCATGACAAATCTTCCGGCATAGGCAATACCCCCGGCCATGAATCCCTATCGTCATTTCATCGCTGAGATCGAAAAAGCGCTCCAGGCCATGCAGGCGGCGGGCGAGCTGCCGGGCGGCCTCTCTTTTGCGGGGCTGACCGCCGAGCCGCCGCGCGACGCCGCGCACGGCGACATCGCCACCAACGCCGCGATGGTGCTGTCCAAGGCCGCGGGCAAGAAGCCGCGCGAGATCGCCGATGCGCTGCTGGTCCACCTGCGCAAGATTCCCGACGTGGTCGGCGGTGCGGTGGCCGGGCCGGGCTTCATCAACCTCAAGCTCTCCGACGGCTTCTGGCGCGCGCGGCTTGGCGATTGCCTGAACGAAGGCATCGCCTATGGCGATTCGCGGATGGGACAGGGCAAGAAGGTCAATGTCGAGTATGTCTCGGCCAACCCGACCGGGCCGCTGCACGTGGCGCACGCGCGCGGCGCGGTGGTGGGCGATGCGCTCGCCAACCTGCTGGCGAAAGCGGGCTACGACGTCACCAAGGAATACTACATCAACGACGCGGGCGCGCAGGTCGACAAGCTCGGCCAGTCGACCTACCTGCGCTACTGCGAGGCGCTGGGCGAGAAGATCGATTCGATCCCTGAGGGCCTCTATCCCGGCGAGTACCTGAAGGAGGTCGGCGCCGCGATCGCCAAGCGCGACGGCGCGCGCTGGATCGACAAGCCCGAGGTCGACTGGCTGCCCGAGATGCGCGCCTTCGCCATCGCCTTCCTGATGGCCGAGATCAAGCAGGACCTCGAGACGCTGGGCGTGCACATCGACGTCTATTCGTCGGAGCGCGCGCTGGTCGATTCGGGCGCGGTCGATCGCGCCTTCCAGGAGTTGACGCGGCAGGGGCTGATCTACCAGGGCCGGCTCGAGCCGCCCAAGGGCAAGGCGCCCGACGACTGGGAGGATCGCGAGCAGACCCTGTTCAAGGCGACGCAGTTCGGCGACGAGGTCGACCGGCCGCTCAAGAAGTCGGATGGCGGCTGGACCTACTTCGCCAACGACATCGCCTACCACCACGACAAGTACCGGCGCGGCTTCGCCGACATGATCGACATCTGGGGCGCCGACCACGGCGGCTACGTGAAGCGCATGAAGGCGGCGGTCTCGGCGATCACCGAGAAGCA
>JAFEFH010000224.1 GCA_018240695.1 Pseudomonadota bacterium
TGTCGAGCAGCGACGCCAGCACGGCGGGCGATGCCGGCAGCTTCTCCAGCACGTGCTCGGCACCGGCGTAGTGATAGAGTCCGGGCGTCAAGCCGTCGCAGCGATGGACGACGAGGTAGAACTCCAGCTCGTTGAGGCTGCCGCCGGCCGGCATTGGCCGGCTGGGCAGGTCCTGCGGCTCGGTGCGGATCACCTTGCGCACCCGCGCCACGCGCCACAGCAGATGCGCGAGCTCGTCGCGATGCAGCGGGCGGCGCCCCGGCCCACGCCGCGACACGCGCGCTTCCATCACCGACCAGAGCGAGCCGCTGGTATTGGCCTTGTCGAATTGAGGCAGCGCGATGCGCTCGGCCGACATCGGCGGCTTCACCGCGGGCGGGCTGGGAAACGCGTTCTTGAAGCGATAGGTGCCGCCCTGGACGCGGCCGCTCACGTTGGCGCGCGTCTCCTCGTGGAACAGCCGGTCGTGAAACGCCCAGGTACGCCGGCTTTCAGGTTCCGCGCCCGCCGGCTCCAGGAAGCCGCAGGCCGCCAGCAGCCGGTCGAGCGCCGGATCGCTTCCCTCCGTGCCGGCCGACAGCAGCGCGGGCACCAGCGCCTGGCCTCCGGCATGGACGACGATTCGCGCGTCGACTTCGGGACATTCGAGCACCAGGCGCGTCCCGTCGCGATGCAGATAGGCGAAGCGCGACAGGCGTCGGCCCTCGGCAGGTGCTGCGTCATAGTCGGGCGCGAACCGGCCGCCCAGCGCCTCGACAGTCAACGCCGGCATCGCCGGGTCGCCATAGGCCCAGGCCAGCAGGCGGCGCCGCGCCAGACTGGCGAGAACGTCGGCGACAGAGGACCAGCCGCCGGCGAGCGCCGCTGCCTTGCCGCGCAGCGCGGCGAGGTCCATGCCCGGCCCGCCGATCCACGCCAGGACCGGCGCCGCGGCCGGAAAGTCGAACGGGATGTCGCGCGGCTCGGGCCATGAGCGCATGGCGATGCGCATCGCGCGGCCCACCATGGCGACCTCGCGCACCGCGGGTTCGAGACGGACGACGAGGGAAAGACCACCGGCCATCGTGCGCCCTCAGATGAAGAAACCGATGGGATTGAGATCGGCTTCGGCGAGCGGCTTGGCCAGCCAGCCCATACGCACCGGCACGTCGAACAGGCGGCCCGGCCCGCGCCGGCTCCAGAAATGACGCAGGCCGGGCACGACGACCCGCGTGCACGCCAGCGGCAGGTCGCTGCGGCCATAGTCGAAGGCGATCGTGTCGTGGCCCATCGCCGCCAGCCGATCGACGATATGGCGCAGCCCATCGACCACCGAGTTGCCGCGGAACGACTGCGGCAGTGCCTCGATCGTGCGCACGCTATCCGCCGCCGGCAGCAAGTAGGGCTGGCGATCGACCGCGCCGGTGGTGATGAAGTTCACTGCGGCACTCGCCATGCTGTGCGGCTCGACGTGCTCGCCTTCCGGAACGCCCTCGAACATCAGCATCTGGTTGAGTTCGCTCAGCGCCCGGACGGCGGCGATGCGCGGATCGAGATGGGCGCCGAGGCCGAGGATCGGCCGTGCGCCCTGGCGATTGACGCTGAGGGCGGCGATGACGGGAACACCGACATCGTTGGTGAGATCGATCAGCCGCAGGTCGCGGCCGAGCGATCCATAGTGCGCGCGCATCGCGCCGACCAGGTTTTCGTCGATCCCGTCCAGCGCGATCTCGGGCATCCGCAGGCGATTGTACCACCACATGGCGACGCCATCGCGCTCGATCAGCTCGAGCAGCCCGTGGAACATCGCTTCCTCGAGCGTGGCGCCGCTCGCCGTGCCGTTGGAGTCGGCGTAGCAGAAGCGCCCACCCGGCCCGTCATAGTTGAAATAGACGTAGCGCGACGGCAGCCAGCGCGGGGCATCGTCGCGCAACGACCACGCGGGACTCCAGTCGATCGTCTCGGCGGCATCGAAGCGCTGCGGGATGCGATCGATATGGTAGGCGTCCTTGTTCAGCGTTTCGCGGTTGTCGTACTGGAAGTCGCTGAAGCCCAGCAGCGCGTGCGGATGCAGCGCCTGCTCCCCGAGATCGGCAAGGCGCGCCGCGCGGCGCGGCTCGGTCGACGTCCACGCGCAGGCATAGCGTTCGACCGACTCGGCGAGACAACTGGCGCGCGCCTGCTCGGCGGTGACGCCCTTGCCCGACGCGCCCTCGGGCCGGCCGAAGTGCCGATTGGCGCGGGGATCGATCACCACCCGGAACGCCTGCCGCGCGTTGCAGATATGGAGGCCGGGCGCGATCTCGATCGCCTCGGTGCCGTCGACGATGCCCGTGATCGGGCTGACGCAGGGATCGAGCCGCGCCAGCGCCTCGCGCGTCGACAGGCTGCGCCACGCCGTCCCCGCCGCGCGCGTCGCCAAGGCCTCGGCGAGGCGGATGGGCCTTGGCTCGACCGCGCCGCGCGGGGCGCCGCAGGACGGGCAATCGTCGAAACGCGGCGTGACATGCAGTGTCGATTGGCCCTGCTCGGGATCCCACGACAACAGGCCGCGCATCAGGCGACTGTCGGCGCCGCGCGCCAAGCGCGCGAGCTCGATCCCGGCGAAGCCCACCGCCGCCGACAGCGTGTGCGGCAGCCAGCTCCGCGCCGGCCGCACGCTGCCGCCCGGCGTCGCCACGATAAGGTCGCTCGAGCGATGCTCCAGCAAACGCCGCGCGAAGCAGGTGAAGCACGCGCCGCCGGCGCCGCCGATCGCCGGACCCAGCCAGCTCGTGTTGCCGCCGGGCTTGAACGGCAGCCAGCGCCGATTGTCCCGCGCCTGGCGCTGCGCGAAATCGCGCGCGGCGGGTTGCAGATAGTCGTCGACCAGCGCCAGCACGATGTCGGCCTCGACTTCCGGCACGAGCGTGAGTCCAAGATCGGCGAAGCCCGCCCCCAGCGACTGGGCCGCGCGGGCGTCGCTCACCTGGGTCTCGCCCAGGCCCACGACATCAAGCCGCGTGCGGCGGAGCGCCGCCAGCACCTCGGCCGGCACCTCCCCCAGCGCCGACCAGTAGGCCTGTCGCTTCAAGTCGACGCCCGGCACCACGAGCGTGGCGTAGCCGCTCTTCAAGAGGCGAACGATGCGGCCGCGCAGCTGTTCGGGCGGCTCGACGCCGGCCAGCCGCTCGACGACCTCGCGGCCGCGCAGCGTGCCGTCGAGCAACGGGATCATCGTCTGGTAGATCGCGCCGTTGAGGCGAAAGCTGCGCTCCTCCGACAGCAGGAGCAGGCGGTCCGCTCCCTGGGCATAGAGCGAAAAATGCGGGGCGTAGGCCAGATGGGCGTCGAGCCAGGCATCGTCGCGGGCGGCCGTCATGCCGCGCCCCTCCCCGCGTACCGAGCGCCCCGATACACGCCATTGTTGCAGGAGCGATGAAGAAGAAAGGCGCCAATTCGCCTTGATCGTGCCCCCGGTGGCCTGCACACTTTGACCCAGCGGCAGAGGAGACTGACATGGCGTACCGCGACACTCCCCCCACAATCGAGCACGAGATTCTCGACCGGCCGGTCCTGGCGGACGGCTGGACCTTCTCCTGCTGCGAGAGCGTTTCCGACGAAGGTGAGGACACGACGGCCCTGACCGAGATCGAAGACGAAGTCCTCGACCGGCCATGGCAGGCCGACGGTTTCTACACGATCTGCTGCACCATGGGCATTTCGCCGGAGGATGAGATCCTCGACCGGCCGAAGTCGGCCCGCTTCACGGCCAACACCTGCACCATCGCGGTGGCGCCCGAACGGACGACACCGGTGCTGGCCGACGGTGTGCCGGCCACGGCCGCCCGCGGCGATCGCATGGTCGACACCATGCTCCGCGCTGGCAGCGGCTTCGGCGACTGAGCCAACCGCGTCAAGACCGAGAACCAAGGCGGATGCGCTGGCGCGTCCGCCTTTTTCTTTGCCCATGACCTCAGCGTGTCGCGGGCGGGGCCGGCGGCAAGCCCGGAGCTGCCGGCAAGGTTGAAGTCGACGGTGGCGTGAGCCGCATCGGCGGCACGCCCGGCGTACCATTCTCCAGCGGGCCCAGGATCAGGGGGAGGCCTTCCTTGCTGCTGCCGATCACGACAACCTTGGCGTTGTGCGACTCCGCCAGCTTGAGCGTGGCGTCGATGCCCTTCCAGCGCAGGTAGTTCTCGGAAATCCCGCTCGACACGATGTCCTGGAAGGCCTTGATGCCCTGAGCTTCCAGTTCCTTGCGCTTCTTCTCCTGCTCCTCGCGCTGGAGCACGTAGACATACTGCTCGGCGATCTGGCGCTGCGTCAGCTTGTGCTCGATCGAGTCCTCCAGCGCCTTCGGCAGCTTGATGCTGCGGAACCAGAAGTCCTCGATGAAGATCTCGGGCTCGGCCTGCGGCTGGCCCTGGATCAGGTCGTCGATCACCTTGGTCACGCGCGTCTGCACGTCGCGTTCGATCTGGTTGCGCGCGCTCGAGTAGATTTCCTCCAGCGTGTACTTGGCCGCCTCCATCCGCACCGCCGCGCCGACCGACGGCACGACCAGCACATCGACATAGTTCGGACCGGCCTTGGCGTTGATCACGCCGATCGCCTTGGGATTGACCCGGAAGCGCAGCGTGGCGCTCACCGTGATCTGCAAGCCCTCTTTGGTCAGCACATCGAGGTTCTCGGTCGATTGCTGCAGGCGCAGGTCGTAGATGTAGAGCCTGTCCCAGGGGAAGATCACCTTGGTGCCTTCGCCGAATTGCGAGTTGATGTCGGTGCCGCCGAAGAAGCGCCACCACAGCACGGCGCCGTGGCCGGGCGGCACCGTCACGAAGATGTGCCCGAAATAGAAGACGAAGAGAAAGAGGACGACGAGGCCCGTCAGCGTCGCGCCGATGAAGTGGCCGTCGGCCCACCGGCCGACCCGGTTCAAGGTGTCCTTAACCATCGCTTCGTCCCCCTTGCCTCAGCCGTCCATCCTCCATCCGCAGATGCCGCTGCGCACGATCGAAGTAGCGCTCGTCGTGCGTCACCGCGATCACGGTCTTGCCGCGCTTCAGGAGGGTGGGCAGGATTTCGTCGTAGAACTTGCCGCGGAACTCGACGTCCTGGTCGGCCGCGAATTCGTCGAACACGTAGATCGGCCTGTCCTCGAGCGCGGCGACGACCAGCGCCAGGCGCTTGCGCTGACCGGTCGACAGCCGGATCGTCTCGAAGCGGCCGTCCTTCAGGCTGGTCTTGCCCGCGAGGCCCATGATCTCGAGCCATTCCGCGACCTTCTCCGGCGGCACGTCGCCAAGGCCGAACGTGCGCTCGAAGAGATGGAAGTCGCTGAACACCGTCGAGAAGAGGTTCTGGTAGGCGCCGCGCCGCGCGGCATCGACCGGCCGGCCGTCGAGCTCCAGGGCACCCATGTGCGGGGCATAGAGCGAGGTGATGAGACGCAGCAGTGTCGACTTGCCCGAGCCGTTGGCGCCCGAGATGAAGACCATCTCGCCCCGGCGCAGGGTGAGATCGATCGGACCGACCTCGAAGCCGCCGTTTTCCTGTCCTGCACCGTGCCTATAAGTGACGCCGCGCAGCGCGATCTCCGAGAAGCCGTCGAGCTGCTCGGCCGGCGGCCGCGCGTCGCGCGCCGCGGCCTCGAGCTTGCGCTCCAGCGCGTTCAGCTCGTCGCAGGCCACGCGGGCGTTGGCCATGGCGGGTACGCCGCCCGCGATGCCCGTCACCGGTCCCAGCAGGAAGAGCACGACCACGACCGTCTTCAGGAGGTCCGCCGGCGCCATCAGGCCGAACATCGGCAGCAGGAAAACCAGGGCGGCGCACGCCACGTAGAACGTGAGCTGCGCCAGCAGATACAGTTCCATCAGCTTGACGTTGACGGTGCTCTTGCGGTCGCAGACCTCGAGCGAGATCGCCGAGATGAAGACCGACAGGTCCGCGCTGCGGCGCTGGTTGAGGCGCGTTTCCTTGAAACCCTGGACGAGGTCGGTGAGCGAGCTGAAGAGCTCGTTCTCCTTGCGGCCGACCTGGGTGAGCTCGACATGGGCGCGCTTCAGGCGCGCGAGATAAAGGGCGACACCGCCGCCCAGCACGAGGGCGGCCACGACGAGCGCGGCGACATTCACCATGGCGAGGTAGAGCACGCCGAACGCGAGCACGATCGCGGATTGGAGGCCGATCACCATATGGACGGTCGCGGTATAGAGCGCCTGCGTCTGACGCGTCAGGGCGCTGTAGATCAGCGACGGGCCGATCGCCTCGAGCGCGTCGAG
>JAFEFH010000225.1 GCA_018240695.1 Pseudomonadota bacterium
GCGCCATCGTCGAGCGGCTGAACTGGCTGGGCGACACCAGCGCCAACGGCCTCAAGCAGGCCTACGGCATGATGGTGAACTACCGCTACAAGCTCTCCGACGTCGACGCCAACCACGAGGCCTACGCCACCGGCAAGGTCGTCGCCAGCCGCGAAGTCCGCAGCGACGCCAAGGGCTGAAGCCGGGACCGCGCCACTCCAGTGGCGCTCTTCCTCGATGAGCGCCACTGGAGTGGCGCGGTCCCAGCGAAGACCTCCTCCCAAGCTACTTGTTCAGGTAGTTCAGCTTGAGGCCCGGGCGCGGCCACTCGAAGCTGACCAGCTTGCCGGTCATCGAGAGCGTGGCGTAGGCCGTCCGCAGGTCCTTGCCGCCGAAGCAGACGTTGGTCACCATCGGGTCGGGCAGCTTGTACTGCGTCACGTCCTTGCCGTCGGGCGAGATGTCGGACACGGCGCCGGTGATCAGGGTGGCGACGCAGATATGGCCGGCCGCATCGACGGCCAGCGAGTCGAACATCTGGTAGCCGCCGAGGCCCGCGATCACGCGGCCCTTCTCGCCGCGATAGGGGCCGTTGGCGTCCTTGATGACACCGGGCGCCGAGAGTTCGAAGGCCCAGCAGCGCGCGGTCGGCGTCTCGACGACGTAGAGCGTCTTTTCGTCCGGCGACAGGCCGCAGCCGTTGGGCCGCTCGAGCGGGAACACTTTCTGCTCGATCTTCGAGCCGTCGGCCTTGGCGTAGTAGACGGCGCCGCGATCGTTGTCGTGCTCGCGCGTCTTGCCGAGGTCGGTGAACCAGAAGCCACCGGCATTGTCGAAGACGAGGTCGTTGGGGCCGTTCAGCCTCCGGCCGTCGCACGACTCGTACAGCGTCTCGAACTTGCCGGTCTCCGGATCGACCACCTGGATCGAGCCGGTCTTGTACGAGGCCGGCTGCGTTCCGGGGAACAGGCGGCCGTCCGGCCGCTCGATCCAGTTGAAGCCGCCATTGTTGCAGACATAGATCTTGCCGTCCGGTCCGACCGCCGCGCCGTTGGGGCCGCCGCCGAGCCTGGCGACGATGTGCTGCCTGCCGTCGGGCGTGACGCGGGTCAGCGTCTCGCGCGCGATCTCGACCAGGATCACCGAGCCGTCGGGCATCGCGATCGGACCTTCGGGAAAACGGAGGCCCGAGGTGATCTCCTTGTGCGGCGTCATGGCGGTCATGGTCGTTTCCCCTACTTGCCTTTGAACTCGGCCTTGCGCTTGGCGAGGAAGGCCGCAACGCCTTCCTTGAAGTCGTCCGACCTGCCGAGCACGCGCTGGCTGTCGCGCTCGACGTCGAGCTGCGCCGACAGGTCGTTGCCGGTCGACTGGTTGAGCGCCTCCTTGATGCGCGCGAGCGCCAAGGTCGGGCCTTCGGCGAGCTTGCGCGCGATCTCGGTCGCCGTCGGCATCAGGGCCGCATCGTCGACCACGTCCCAGATCAGGCCCCACTGCTTGGCCTGCTCGGCGGTGATCTGCGGCGCCAGCATGGCGAGCGCGCGGGCGCGCTGGTCGCCCACCAGGCGCGGCAGGAACCAGGTGCTGCCACCGTCGGGCAGCAGGCCGATGCGCGCGAAGGCCTGGAGGAACGAGGCCGACTTGCCCGCGATCGCGATGTCGGACGCGAGCGCGAAGCTCATGCCGACGCCCGCCGCCACGCCGTTGACCGCCGAGACGACGGGCTTGGGGATGGCGCGCATGGCGCGGATCACGGGATTGAAGAACTTGTCGAGCGCGGCGCCCGAGTCCGCCGTGGCGCTGGCCTCGCGGTCGGGATCGGCGAGGTCGGCGCCGGCGCAGAAGCCGCGGCCCGCGCCGGTCAGCAGCACGCAGCGCACGGACGTATCCGCCGCCAGCTCCTCCCAGCACTGCTTGATCTCGGCGATCATCTTGCGCGACACGGCGTTCAGCCGGTCGGGCGCGTTGAGCGTGATGGTGGCGAGACCGTTGTCGCGCGCCAGCAGGATCTTCTCGTAGGCCATGTCGTCTATCTTCCCGTGAAGTTGGCGGCGCGCTTGGCGAGGAAGGCGGCGACACCTTCCTTGAAGTCGGCGCTTTGGCCGAGCGCCCGCTGGCTGTCGCGCTCGAGGTCGAGCTGCTGGTCGAGCGAGTTGGTGCCGGCGCGGTTCATCGCCTGCTTGATCGCGGCGTAGGAGAGCGTGGGACCGGCGGCCATCTTCGCGGCGAGCTTCTTGGCCTCGCCCATCAGTTCGGCGTCGTCGAACACCTGCCAGACCATGCCCATGCGCGCGGCCTCTTCCGCCGGCACGGACGAGCCCAGCATGGCGAGCGCGCGGGCGCGGGCATCGCCCACCGTATGCGGCAGGAACCAGGTGCCGCCGAGATCGGGCAGCAGCGAGATGCGCACGAACGCCTGGTCGAAGCGCGCCGAGCGCGCGGCCAGCACGATGTCGCAGGCGAGCGCCAGGTTGGCGCCGCCGCCCGCCGCCACGCCGTTGACCGCGCCGATTACCGGCTTGGGCAGGTCGCGGATCGCGCGGATCAGCGGATTGTAGTGGCTCTCCATCACCGCGCCGAGGTCGGGCTTGCCGTCCGGCCCGATCGCGCCGGTGCCGCTGCCCGCGAGGTCGGCGCCGGCGCAGAAGCCGCGACCGGTGCCGGTCAGCAGCACGGCGCGGATCGCGGCGTCGCCGGCGGCCCGGGCAATCTCGGCGCGCAGCGCGGCGATCAGCGGCTGGCTCATGGCGTTCAGCCGCGCCGGGCGGTTGAGGGTCAGCGTCAGCACGCCGCTCTCGACGGCGGCTAGAACAGGCGTTTCTTCCATGGCAAAGAGACTGGCATGGCAAGCATTCTAATCCTAGTCGGGACTGAGTCGGGCAACGCCCAGATGGTGGCCGACGCCCTGAAGCCGGTGCTCGAAGGCGCGGGCCACGCCGTCGACGTCACCGACAAGGCCGCGACCAAGGCCGATCTCGAGGCGCACGAAATGCTGCTGGTGGTCTGCGCCACGCACGGCTCGGGCGACATCCCGACCAACATCCTGCCGCTGGCCGAAACCCTGGAGCGCGAGCGGCCCGACCTGTCGGCGCATCGCTACGGCGTCATCGCGCTCGGCGACATGACCTACCAGGACACGTTCTGCGGCGGCGGCAAGAAGGTCGACAAGGTGCTGGAGCTGTGCGGCGCGAAGAAGGTCGGCGCGCGGCTGGAGGTCGATGCCTCCTCGCAACCGCTGCCCGACGAGGAAGCGCTCACCTGGGTCGAGAGCTGGAAGGCGCTGGTCTAAGAACTCAATCCGGCAGCGTGAAGACCTCGACCGGCTCGGCGACGCCGCGCAGTGCGTGGTGGCCGAGCGACTTCATCGCCACCGTGCTCACCGCATTGAACTCCGCCGACGCCAGCACCGGCACGCCGAGCTGCTTGGTCAGTCCCTCCAGGCGCGAGGCGCGGTTGACGGCGGGGCCGATGACCGTGAAGTCGAGCCGCTCCTCCGTGCCGATATTGCCGAAGGTCACGGGGCCGACATGCAGGCCGACGCCGAAGCGCAGCGGATCGGCGCCGCCCGCTGCGCGCGCCTCGTTGGCGGCCTCGATGTCGCCGATCAGCCGGCGGGCCGCGGCGATGGCGTTGTTCGTCACCACCGGCAGGAAGAGCGCGTCCTCGGCGGGGAAGTAGCCCATCACGCCGTCGCCGATGAACTTCAGGATCTCGCCGCCATGCGCCTTCAGGGCATCGCCCACGAGCTGGAGATAATTGTTCAGCAGGTCGAGCAGCTCCGACGCGTCCATGCGCTCGTTGAGGCCGGTGAAGTCGCGCAGGTCGGAGAACCACAGCACGGCGTTGATCTCGCGGCCGTCGCCGCGCTGGATCAGCCCGCCCAGGATCTGCTCGCCCACGACGTGGCCGAGATAGGTGTCGGTCACCGTCTCGGCGATGCTGCGATAGATGAAGATCTCGGCCACGGAGCCCAGCATGTCGACGATGTGCCTTATGTCGGTCACGTCCTCGTCGCTGAAGCCGCCGGGTTGATCGGTCGCGAACGAGGCCACCGGCACCGAGCCCGGCCGGCCGAGGCGCACCGGCAGCGCAAAGTAATCCGTCCCGCCGCCCTCCTTCAGTTCGCGCAGCACCATGTGCGCGTCTTCCGCGAGCTCGTCCTCGAGCCCGTGGCGCACCGCGTCGTTGCTCTGGCGGACCGCCTGCATCGGACTGCCGATATAGGCGGGGCTGTTCAGGATGCCGTGGGCGCGCGGCGTCTCTTCCGACACGCCGCCGCGCTTCCACAGCACGCCGGTCGCCACCATCTGGGGATGGACCAGCTGGAGGCCGATATAGAACCGCCACAGCGGCAGGCCGGCCGCGCTCGCGCGCGTCATCAGCCCGTCGATGAAGCGGGCGATGTTCTGCTCCAGCCGGCCGTCATGCAGCACCCAGTCGAGGACTGGCCGCAGGCGGGCGCTACACGCGATGGACGGTTGCTCAGCCACTCACCACCGCCGCCACCTCCTCCGTCGAGGTACGGAAGACGCGGCTCGCCGAGACGTCGGCGATCTTGTCGATGTTCTCCAGCACGTCCTCGACCGTGGGCGCGCGTCCCTTGATGCGGATGCCCTCGGCCTGGCGGTACTCGATGCGCGAGAACGTGCCGCCGCCGGCGCTCCAGATGTCGCCGGTGCGCTGGCACTGCTCGCTGCACAGATAGGCCACCATCGGCGACACGAAGGCCGGATCGAGCTTCTCCAGCACTTCCGGCGTCATCACGTTGCCGGTCATGCGCGTGGCCGCGATCGGCGCCAGCGCGTTCATCATGATGTTGTACTTCTGGCCTTCGAGGCGCAGCGCGTTCATGAAGCCCACGACCGCGAGCTTGGCACCGCCATAGTTCGACTGGCCGAACGTGCCGTAGATCGCCGAGTTGGACGAGGTCACGACGACGCGGCCATAGGCCTTGGCGCGCAGGATCGGCCAGGCCGCGTGGGTGACGTAGGCGGTGCCGAGGAAGTGCACCTTCACGACGAACTCGAAATCCTCAACCGTCATGTTGTGGAAGGTCTTGTCGCGCAGGACGCCCGCATTGTTGACCACGATGTCCACGGTGCCGAAGGAGTCGAGGGCGGTCTTGACGATGTTGGCCGCGCTCGCGGCCTCGGCGACGGAGTCGTAGTTGGCGACCGCCTGGCCGCCCGCCGCCTTGATCTCGTCGACCACCTTGTCGGCCGCGGCATGGCCGCCGCCTTTGCCGTCGACCGCGCCACCCGGATCGTTCACCACCACCTTGGCACCGCGGCTGGCCAGCAGCAGCGCATGCGCACGACCGAGGCCGTTGCCGGCGCCGGTCACGATGGCGACGCGATTGTCGAAGCGGACGGTCATCTGTCTCTCCCTAAAGACCTTAAATTCCGGGAGAGTTTACAGCATCGTCTCCGGCGCGGGAGACACCATGTTGGGCGCGGCGCGCCGAATTCAACCCTGCTTCTGCAGGATGATCACCGACGCGACGGCTTCCTCCATGCCGATCACGCCGCCGCCGTTTTCCGCCAGCGCGATCTCTGCATCTTTCACCTGGCGTGCGCCGGCTTCGCCGCGCAGCTGCGTGGCGAGCTCGGCCAGCATCGACAGGCCGGTCGCGCCGACCGGATGGCCCTTCGACACGAGACCGCCCGACGTGTTCACCGGCAGCTTGCCGCCGGGACCGGTGGCGCCCGATTCGATGAACTTGCCGCCCTCGCCCTCGGCGCAGAAGCGCATCATCTCGCACTGGTAGACCTCGCAGAACGACGTCGCGTCGTGCACTTCGGCGACGTCGATGTCCTGCGGGCCCAAGCCGGCCATCTTGTAGGCCTTGTCCGCCGCCGCGCGCGACAGGCCGGGCTTGTCGAGCTCGCGGTACATGCCGCCGGAGAAGCCCACGCCCGCGATCTTCACCGCGCGCGCCTGGACCTCCTTGGGCAGCTTCTCGAGATATTCCTTCGAGCAGAGCAGAGAGGCCGCCGCGCCATCGCCGATCGGCGCACACATCGCGCGCGTCAGCGGATAGGACACCGGCCGGTCTTCCATCACCGACTGCGGCGTCATCTGGAAGCGGTACTGCGCCTTCTCGTTGAGCGCGCCGTAATTGTGGTTCTTGGCCGAGCCGATGGCGATCTGCTCCTGCGTCGTGCCGTACTTCCACATGTGCCACTTGGCCTGCATGGCGTAGGTGTCCATGAAGATGGTGCGGTCATCGCCCGGCTTGAACTCCGAGCCGACCATCTTGCC
>JAFEFH010000226.1 GCA_018240695.1 Pseudomonadota bacterium
CGCGAAGTTCGCGTCGGGCCTGCTGCCGGTCGACTGGAAGCCCGCCAAGCAGACGTCGCCGATCTTCAACTATCCCTATGCCCGCACCCGCGAGGCGCTGGCCGGCTTGCAGAAGGCCGGCGCGCCCGACGCCTGCCATGGCTACAAGCTGCGCTACGTCAATCCCGCCAGCGGCGGCGCGCCGATCGCCACCATGGGCACGTTTATGCAGCTGCTGCCCAAGGGCTTCGAGACCGCGCCCTACCGCTCGACCGACGGCACGGTGTTCTCGGTCGTCGAGGGCGAAGGCGAGAGCGTCATCGGCGACAAGACTTTTGCGTGGAAGAAGCGCGACCACTTCGTCGTGCCGAGCTGGGCCAAGGTCGTTCACAAGCCGAAGACCGATGCGGTGCTGTTCTCCTTCTCGGATCGTCCGATCCACGAGAAGCTCGACCTGTGGCGCGAGGATCGCGGCGGCAAGTAGCGCCGCCTGATCTGGTCAGACCGTGCGGCGTTGGGCGGCGACGGAGCCGGCGCAGGCATCGACATTGATCAACGGCCGCAGCTGCGGATCGTAGGCATCGACATACTGCGGACGATTGCCCGACATGTAGACGAACAGCGTGCAGCCGTCGGACTGGTAGCGCAGCACGCGGCTGGTGGCGTCCTTGCGGTCGAGGCGGGGGGCGCCGAAGGTCGCGGTGAGCTGGCGCTCGTCCATCGCCTTGATGTCGCTGAGAGAGATCGGCCGGCCGGCATTGGCGGTGCGGAAGACCCCGGTCTCGTTGCCGGTCAGCGAATATTGCGGCGTCGAGGTGGAGACGCAGCCGGCCAGCAGCAGGGCGACGCTGGCGACGGCAAGGAGGGGCCGGTTCATGGCCGGGAGCTTAGCGCTGCCCCGCCGGGGGATGAAAGGGCTGGCCGGGCGCCGGCGGCGCCTTGAGCGTTTGTGCCACATGCACCATGGCGGCCGTGCCCACGACGGGGACCAGCAGGTTCAGCACCGGAATGGTGCCCAGGAAGACGATGGCGATGCCGGTCATCCAGAGCATGCCGGGATTGGCCCGGCGCCAGGCCTTCACGTCCGCCGGAGCGTGGCGGCGCAGGGCCACCAGCTCGTAATACATGCGGCCTGTTAGCCAGCCGTTGACCGCGTAGAACAGCACCGCGCCCGCCCCGGCCACGAACAGGGCCACGATGTAGAACGGCAGCATCACCAGGTTGAGCGCGATCAGCGCCACCAGGAACGCGACGCCGGTCCAGATGCCGGTCCAGATCGGGATGCCGCGCGCGGGTCCGAGCTGCGGATAGTGTTTCGCCTCGACGATGTCGGCGATCTTCTCGAGGAAGATCGAGATCACGATGCCGAAGCTCGCCGGGAACAGCATCAGGGCCAGCACGATCACCGCGCCGCCGCCCAGCCAGCGGATGGTCTCGTTGACCCACTGCCACTTGAAGGTCGCGAACGACGCCAGCCCCCACCACGCCAGCGCGATCAGCGCGACCTGGAGGACGAGCGACAGCAGCAGCGACTGCCACAGCACGCCGCGCAGCCGGCGGTCGGCGAGCTGGCCGAAAGCCAGTTCGAAGGCGCGGATCAAGAGAGCGCCGTCACTGAGCGCCGACGATGCCGGCGGCCCTCAGCGCGCCGATCTCCTGGGTCGAGAAGCCGCTCTGCTCGAGCACCTCGTCGGTATGCTGGCCGCGCTTGGCGGCCGGACCCTTGACGCCTTCCTTGGTGCGCGAGAAGCGCGGCGCGGCGGCAGGCTGCGGGAAGCCCTGCACGTCGACATAGGCGTTGCGCGCCTTGGCGTGCGGATGCTGCGAGGCCTCCTTCATGGTGAGGACCGGCGCGAAGCAGATGTCGGTGCCTTCCATGATCGCGCACCACTCGTCGCGGGTCTTTGTGCGGAAGACGTGGGCGAGGCGGCTCTTGAACTGCTCCCACGACTTGCGGTCCATCTGCGGCGGCAGCGACTCGCCCTTCAGGCCGGTCTTCTCGAGCAGCAGGTCGTAGAACTGCGGCTCGATCGAGCCGATCGACACGTGCTTGCCGTCCTTCGTCTCGTAGGTGCCGTAGAAGTGCGCGCCGCCGTCGAGCATGTTGCTCTCGCGGTCGTTGTCGTTCCACAGGCCCGCACCCGCCATGCCGTAGATGCCGCCCAGCAGCAGCGCGGCGCCGTCGACCATCGCGGCGTCGACGACCTGGCCCTTGCCCGACTTCTGCGCCTCGAGCAGGCCGCACACCATGCCGAAGGCCAGCAGCATGCCGCCGCCGCCGAAGTCGCCGACGAGGTTGAGCGGCGGCACCGGCTTGTCCTTGCCGCCGATCGCGTGCAGCGCGCCGGTGAGCGCGATGTAGTTGATATCGTGGCCGGCCGCCTTGGCGAGCGGGCCTTCCTGGCCCCAGCCGGTCATGCGGCCGTAGACCAGCTTCGGGTTGCGCTTGAGGCAGACGTCGGGGCCGACGCCGAGGCGCTCGGCGACGCCGGGGCGGAACGGCTCGGTCATGCCGTCGGCCTTGGCGATCAGGCGCAGCACGACCTCGACGCCTTCCGGCTTCTGGAGATCGACCGAGACCGAGCGGCGGCTGCGGTTGTGCACGGCGAACTTCGGATCGGCGAGGCGATCCATGACGTGGCTCTTGGTGCGGTCGACGCGGATCACGTCGGCGCCCATGTCGCCCAGCATCATGGAGCACATCGGTCCCGGACCGATGCCGGCCAGTTCGACGATCGTGAGACCCGACAGCGGACCCGGCATGACTTTCCTCCTGCGAAATTCAAAATCGCCCGATGGACGACTCTATAGCTAGAGATGGCGGGCGAGGAAGGCCTTCACCCGCTCGACCGCGTCGGCATGCGCAGCCGGATCCTCACCGGTGATCGGCACCACGCCCTTGGACGTGGTGAAGGCGGTCAGTTCCTTGCGCTTGAGGTTCGGCCAGTCGAAGTCGTGATAGGCGCCGGGATAGAGGTGGAACTCGACCGGGCCGCCCAGGGCGACCGCCTGGTCGGCCAGCGCCTTGCACGGGCCGGCCGGGGTCCAGACGTCCTTCTCGCCTTGCAGGATCAGGAGCGGGACCGCCGTGGTCCAGTCGCGGCCGACGAACTGCGCGTTGCACGAGCCGGGGTAGAACGCGACCGCGGCGCGGAAATCGGGCGCGGCGAAGTCGGCCGGCTTGCCGCGGCTGCGCTTGGCGACCGAGAACAGCACCGCGCCGCCGCCGTTCGACCAGCCGATCATGCCGATGCGGTCGCGCGCCACCTCGGGCAGGGTCTGGAGATAGGTGAGCGCGCCATAGGCGTCGGCGGGACGCTTCAGGTAGAGCCACATCTTGAAGCCGCTTCGCGAGCAGATCTCGCCCGAGCCGCGCGGCGTCAGGCTGTCGACCATCAGCACGACATAGCCCTGCGCATTGAGGGTGCGGGCCCATTCGACCTCGCGCGAGACGATCCGGTGCGTGATGCCGGAGATCAACCCGCCGCAGCCGTGCATGAACACCACCGCGGGTGCGGGACCGGCGGCGCGCTTCGTCGGACGGAACAGGTAGCCGTCGAGCTGGGTCGGCGGGGCGCCGTCCTTGCCGTCGAGCGAGGGGAAGTGGACGGCCTCCTGCGCGGCCGCCGGCGCGGCCAGGCCTGCCGTCAGCAACAGAAGCAGGAGGGCGATCGGGCGCATGGGCCATGATGGTAGCCGATCCGCCGGTGCCGGTCTAAAGTCCGCGCGCCAAGATGACGGGTCGGAGGAAGTGCATGCGATTGGGCCGGTTGTTCTCGTTTGCAGCCGTTGTGCTCACGACGGCCGGCAGCGCGCTCGCGCAGCAGCCGGCCGCGCGTCCCGCGCCCGCGTCCCCGCCGGCTGCTCCCGCCGCCGCTCCGCCGGCGGCGGCGACGCCTGCCGCCAGGGAGTACAATCAGCAGTTCCTGGTGTCGGGCTCGTGGTTCCACGGCATCCACGGCATCGCCTTCAACAAGGACGACCAGCTCTTCGCCGGCTCGGTGATGGGCCAGACGATCTACCGAGTGCAGATCGATTCGGGCGAGGTCGACACGGTGATCGGTCCCCCCACCGGCATGGCCGACGACATCGCCTTCGCCGACGACGGCACGATGGCGTGGACGGCATTCCTGCTGGGCAAGGTCTACATCCGCAAGCCGAACGGCAAGACCATCGAGGTCGCCAACGGTCTCGCCGGGCCGAATTCACTGGCCTTCACCAAGGACGGCCGCCTGTTCGTGTCGGAAGTCTTCCTCGGCGATGCGCTCTACGAGGTCGATCTCAAGAACGTCGACAAGCCCGAGTTCAAGTCGGTGGCGCGCGGCGACCTGCGCCGCGTGGCCGAGAAGCTGGGCGGCCTCAACGGCTTCAAGATCCATCGCACCGACGGCTTCCTCTACGGCCCGCTGTGGTTCAAGGGCCAGGCGGTGAAGGTCAACATCGAGACCGGCGCGGTCGAGGTCGTGGCCTCGGGCTTCAAGACGCCGGCCGCGGTGAACTTCGATCCGCAGAATCCCGACAACCTCTACGTCGTCGATACCGGCACCGGCGGCGTGTGGAGCGTCAGCCTCACCAGCAAGGCGAAGAAGCTGGTGGCGTCGCTGAAGCCCGGTCTCGACAACCTCGCGTTCGACTCGCGCGGCCGGCTGTTCGTGACGTCGATGACCGACAACGGCATCTACCTCGTCGACAAGCAGACCGGCGCGACCAAGACCGTGGTCGAGGGCAAGCTCGCGATCCCGTCCGACCTTGCCGTCGTCTCCGACAACGGCAAGGAGACGGTGCATGTCGCCGACGTGTTCAGCTATCGCACGGTCGACGGCCAGAGCGGCGCGGTGAGCGACGTGCTGCGCGTGCACGGCGACACCCATTCCTATCCGATCGGCATCTCGGTTGGGCCGAAGAACGTCCTGCTGTCGAGCTGGTTCTCCAACACCGTCGAGAAGGTCGATCGCAAGACCGGCAAGCTGACGGCCACGCTCGGCGACTTCGGCGCGCCGGTCGATGCGCTCGAGGCGGCCGACGGCACGCTCTATGTCGCCGAACTGGCGAGCGGCAACCTCGTGAAGGTGAGCGCCGACGGCAAGCAGCGCAGCGTGATCGCCAAGGAGCTGCGCGGGCCGGTGGCGCTGGCCCAGGGCACGGGCAACCTCGTCTACGTCACCGAGATCGCGGCGGGCGCCGTCAGCCAGATCGACGTCGGCTCCGGCGCGCGCAAGGTCGTCGCCGACGGCTTGGCCGGGCCCGAGGGCATCGACGTCGGTCCCGACGGCAAGCTCTACGTGGCCGAGGTCGGCCAGAAGCGCGTCCTGATGATCGATCCGGCATCGGGCGCCAAGACGGTGATCGCGTCGAACCTCGACATCGGTCTCGAGCCGTTCGCCGGCGGCCCGCCGGCCCTGGTGCCGACCGGCGTCGCGGTCGCCAAGTCGGGCGCGATCTATGTCAGCTCCGACCGCCGCAACGCGCTCTACAAGCTCACGCCGCCCGCGCCCTAGAGGTCCCATGCCCGGCATTCCGTTCATCAGGGACTTCAAGTTCGACTACGGCACGGCGATGGAGGTGACGCCGCACATCCGGCGTGTCGTGGCGCACAATCCCAGCCCTTTCACCTTCAAGGGCACCGGCACCTACATCGTCGGCCACGGCAAGGTGGCGGTGGTCGATCCCGGCCCCGACCAGCAGGACCATATCGATGCCGTGCTGCGCGCCGTGCGCGGCGAGACGGTGACGCACATCCTGGTCACGCACACCCATATCGACCATGTGCCGGCGACGCCCGCGCTCGCCAAGGCGACCGGCGCCAAGGTCCTGAGCTACGGCCCGCATCCCAAGCCGCCGGAAGGCGTGACGACCGAGCAGGAAGGCGTCCTCGACTTCGCGCCCGACATCAAGCTCGCCGACGGCGACGTGATCCAGGGCGACGGCTGGAACGTCGAGGCGGTCTACACGCCTGGCCACATCTCCAACCATCTCTGCTTCGCGGTGAAGGAAGACAACGCGCTGCTGTCGGGCGACCACGTGATGGGCTGGTCGACGGCGGTGATCTCGCCGCCCGACGGCAACATGGCGGATTACTTCGCGAGCTTGCGCAAGCTGCTGCCGCGCCAGGAGTCCCTCTACATCCCGACGCACGGCGCGGAGATCCGCGAGCCGCTGCCGTTCGTGAACGCCTATATCGAGCATCGCCTGGGCCGCGAGGAGCAGATCCTGTCG
>JAFEFH010000227.1 GCA_018240695.1 Pseudomonadota bacterium
AAGGAAGGCGCCCTCGACGAGAAGGCGCTGCGCGACCTCGAGCTGGTGATGCGCGACTCCTCGATCTGCGGCCTGGGGCAGGCCGCGCCCAATCCGCTCAATCATCTGTTGCTGCACTTCCGTGAGGATCTCTGAGATGGCCTCCGACGGGAACGCCAAAATCGAGTTCACGCTCGACGGCAAGACCGTCGCCGCCGCACCGGGCGAGAGCATCTGGGACGTGGCCAAGCGCGAGGGCACCAGGATCCCGCACCTCTGCCACGTCGACCTGCCGGGCTACCGCACCGACGGCAACTGCCGCGCCTGCATGGTCGAGGTCGAAGGCGAGCGCGTGCTGGCCGCCTCCTGCATCCGCAAGCCGACGCCCGGCATGAAGGTGAAGACCGACACCGAGCGCGCGCGGAAGTCGCGCGAGATGGTGTTCGAGCTGCTGGCCAGCAATATGCGTCCCGCTGCGGAAGGGCCCGACAACAAGTCGGTGTTCTGGCAGTGGGCGGGCGAGATGGGCATCAAGGGCTCCGACCGCTTCGCCAGCAAGTTCGACGCGCACGAGCCCGCCGCGTTCGACATCTCCAATCCCGCGATCGCGGTCAACCTCGATGCCTGCATCGCTTGCGGCGCCTGCGTGCGCGCCTGCCGCGAGGTCCAGGTCAACGACGTGATCGGCATGGCCGACCGCGGCGGCCACACCGTGCCGGTCTTCGACATGCACGATCCGATGGGGCTCTCGACCTGCGTCACCTGCGGCGAGTGCGTGCAGGCCTGCCCGACCGGCGCGCTCTACGAGAAGTCGCTGATGGACAAGGCGGCCAAGACCCGCCTCGTGCAGGAATTCGACAAGGTCGTCGACACGCTCTGCCCGTTCTGCGGCGTCGGCTGCCAGACCAGCGTCGCGGTCAAGGACAACAGGATCGTCCAGGTCGACGGCCGCAACGGCTACGCCAACGAGAACCGTCTCTGCGTGAAGGGCCGCTTCGGCTTCGACTACGCCATGTCGCCCGAGCGCCTGACCAAGCCGCTGATCCGCCGCGACGATGCGCCGAAGTCGGCCGGCATCGACCTGCGCGGCGTCGACCCGCTCACCATCTTCCGCGAGGCTACCTGGGAGGAGGCGCTGGAGCGCGCCGCCTCGGGCTTGGTGAAGATCCGCACCGAACATGGCGGCAAGGCGCTGGCCGGTTTCGGCTCGGCCAAGGGCTCCAACGAGGAGGCCTATCTGTTCCAGAAGCTGGTGCGCACCGGCTTCGAGACCAACAATGTCGACCATTGCACGCGGCTCTGTCACGCGTCGTCGGTGGCGGCGCTGCTGGAAGGCGTCGGCTCGGGCGCCGTCTCCGCGCCGTTCACCGACGCGATGAAGGCCGAGTGCGTCATCATCATCGGCGCGCGGCCCGCGACCAACCATCCGGTCGCCGCGACCTATTTCAAGCAGGCCGCCAAGCGCGGCACCAAGCTGATCGTGATGGATCCGCGCGGCCAGGACCTGATGCGCCACGCGACCTATTCGCTGCGCTTCAAGCCGGGCAGCGACGTGGCGATGCTGAACGCGCTGCTGCACACGATCATCGAGGAGAAGCTCTACGACGAGCAGTACATCCAGGCCAACGTCACCGGCTTCGAGGCGCTGAAGGCCAAGGTGAAGGCCTTCTCGCCCGAGGCGATGGCGGAGGTCTGCGGCATCGATGCGCCGACGCTGCGTGACGTGGCGCGTACCTACGCCAAGGCCGAGGCGTCGATGATCTTCTGGGGCATGGGCGTGTCGCAGCACACGCACGGCACCGACAACTCGCGCTGCCTGATCGCGCTGGCGCTGATCACCGGTCATGTCGGCCGGCCGGGCACCGGCCTGCATCCGCTGCGCGGCCAGAACAACGTGCAGGGCGCATCGGACGTCGGCCTGATCCCGATGTTCTTTCCCGACTACAAGTCGGTCGAGAATGTCGACATCCGATCCCAGTACGAGAACTTCTGGGGTCAGACGCTCGATCCCAAGCGCGGTCTCACCGTCGTCGAGATCGTCGACGACATCCACGCCGGCGGCATCAAGGGCATGTACATCATGGGCGAGAACCCCGCGATGTCCGACCCCGACCAGCATCACGCGCGCGGCGCGCTCGCCATGCTGGAGCATCTCGTCGTGCAGGACATCTTCCTGACCGAGACCGCGTGGCATGCCGACGTCGTGCTGCCGGCCTCGGCCCATGCGGAGAAGGTCGGCACCTATTCCAACACCAACCGGCAGGTGCAGATGGGCCGCGCCGCGCTCGACCTGCCGGGCGAGGCGCGCCAGGACTGGGAGCTGATCGTCGAGATGGCCAGGCGCATCGGCCTCGACTGGACCTACAAGCAAGTGTCCGACGTCTACGCCGAGATGATGCAGGTGATGCCGTCGCTTAAGCACATCCCCTGGGAAAGGGTCGAGCGCGAGGACTCGGTGATCTATCCGGCCGACGGTCCGGACGTGCCGGGCAACGAGATCATCTTCAGGTCGGGCTTCCCGACGACCGACGGCCGCGCGCGCATCGTGCCGGCCGACCTGCTGCCGCCGGACGAGGTGCCGGACGAGGAGTATCCGCTCGTGCTGACCACCGGCCGCATCCTCGAGCATTGGCACACCGGGGCCATGACGCGGCGGGCCGGCGTGCTCGACGCGATCGAGCCGCAGGGCATCGCGGCGATGAACCCCTACGAGATCCAGCGGCGCGGCCTGTCGATCGGCGACATGATCCAGGTCGAGACGCGGCGCGGCAGCGTCGAGGCGATCCTGCGCGCCGACCGCGAGGTCGCCGACGGCATGGTGTTCATGCCGTTCTGCTTCAACGAGAGCCCGGCCAATGCGCTGACCAATCCCATGCTGGATCCGTTCGGCAAGATTCCGGAGTTCAAGTATTGCGCGGCGCGCGTGGGGCCCGCCGGACAGCACTCTCGCACGGAGGGCACGCTGTAGGAGTTTCTGCGTACGCGGGCAGGGGCATCAAGACCCCGACCGCCAGCCTGTCCGCCGGCTGGAAGTGGCGGGGTGTGAAGAAGAAGAAAACATGGCAACGGGAGAAAAACCATGAGCTTTCTGGACAGAGAACGGACTGTGGCCAAGCCCGGCTTCAGCCGATGGATGGTGCCGCCGGCGGCGCTTTGTATGCATTTGTGTATCGGCCAGGCCTACGCGTTCAGTGTGTTCAACCTGCCCATGACCAAGCTTCTCGGCATCAGCCAGTCCGCCCCCGGTGACTGGAAGCTGACCGAGCTCGGCTGGATCTTCTCGATCGCTATGTTGTTCCTCGGCGCCTCAGCCGCGCTCTTCGGCCGCTGGGTCGAGGAAGGCGGTCCGCGCAAGGCGATGTTCACCGCGGGTCTGTGCTGGACCTCCGGCTTCGTGCTGTCGGCGATCGGCGTCTACACCCACCAGCTCTGGCTGATCTACGTGGGCTACGGCGTGCTGGGCGGCATCGGCCTCGGCATCGGCTACATCTCGCCGGTCTCGACGCTGATCAAGTGGTTCCCCGACCGCCCGGGCATGGCGACCGGCATGGCCATCATGGGCTTCGGCGGCGGCGCCTTCATCGCCTCGCCGCTGTCGGTATGGCTGATGGCGAAGTTCTCGACCCCGACGCATGTCGGTGTTGCCGAGACCTTCCTGACGCTCGGCGCCATCTACCTGTGCTTCACCTGGATCGGCGCCACCATCGTGCGTGTCCCGCCGGCCAACTGGCTGCCCGAGGGATATACCCCGCCGGTCCAGGCGCAGAAGCTGATCACCAGGAACGACGTCTACGTCTACGACGCGCTGAAGACGCCCCAGTTCTGGCTGATCTGGTGGGTGCTCTGCCTGAACGTGACCGCCGGCATCGGCGTGCTCGGCCAGGCTTCCGCCATGAGCCAGGAGATGTTCCCCGGCAAGGTCACCGTGGTCGCCGCGGCGGGCTTCGTCGGTCTCATCAGCCTGTTCAACATGCTGGGCCGCTTCTTCTGGGCCTCGACCTCGGACTGGATCGGCCGCAAGAACACCTACTTCTGCTTCTTCACGATCGGAACGGTGCTCTACATCCTCGTG
This sequence comes from Pseudomonadota bacterium, assembly GCA_018240695.1. Taxonomy (GTDB): domain Bacteria; phylum Pseudomonadota; class Alphaproteobacteria; order Reyranellales; family Reyranellaceae; genus Reyranella. The sequence goes on from JAFEFH010000227.1 coordinate 4,052, forward strand.
CCGCACACCGGCGCGACGGGCAGCGTGGCGCTCTTCGTCATGTGCTTCGTGATCATCATCAGCATGTACGGCGGCGGCTTCTCCACCGTGCCTGCGTATCTCAAGGACATGTTCGGCACCCGCTATGTCGGCGCCATCCACGGCATGCTCCTCACCGCCTGGTCGGCGGCGGGGATCCTGGGACCGGTGCTGATCAACTACATCCGCGAGTACCAGATCGCGCACGGCGTGCCGAAGGCCCAGGGCTACAACGTCACCATGTACATCATGGCGGGCTTGCTGGTCGTCGGCTTCATCTGCAACGCCCTGATCCGGCCAGTGCACGAGCGTCATCACATGAAGGCGAGCGACACGCGCGGTGTCGCCGCCACCGCCAAGGCCTAGGGAGAACAGCATGAGCAACGACAATCAAGGCGGCACCACGACCCTGAAGCTGGTCCTGGCGTGGGGCTTCGTCGGCATTCCCCTGGTCTGGGGCGTGCTCCAGACCCTGTCGAACGCGATGAAGCTCTTCCAGTAGGAAGCGCTTCAGCCGCCGGTTTCGGCGATCATCCTCTGCAACAGGCCGGCATCGGGCAAAAACCCGGTGCCGGCCTGAATGTTTTGGCGCATGTGCTCGGGCTTGCTGGTCCCCGGGATGGCGCAGGTGACGGCGGGATGGGCGAGCACGAATTTCAGCAGCACCTGCGCCCAGCTCATGCAGCCGATCTCCGCCGCCCAGCCCGGCAGCGGCCGCGACGAGAGCTTGCGCAGCAGCCCGCCGCCGCCGAACGGCCGGTTGATCAGAACCGCCACGCCCTTGTCGGCCGCGGTCTTCAGCAGGCTGCGCTCCGCGCCGCGATCGTCGATCGCGTAGTTGATCTGCACGAAATCGAAGCCGCCGGTCCGAAGCGTCGCCTCGAGCGCGTCATGGCCGCTCTCGGTGTAGTGCGTGACGCCGATGAGCCGGATGCGGCCTTCCTTCTTCCAGGCCCGCAGGATCGGCAGGTGCGTCTGCCAGTCGAGTAGATTGTGGATCTGCATCAGGTCGATGCGGTCGGTGTGGAAGCGCTTCAGCGACTGCTCCATCTGCGCGATGCCGGCGTCGCGGCCGCTCGTCCACACTTTGGTGGCGATGAAGGCCTTGTCGCGCGTCCCGGCCGCGGCCAGCAGGTCGCCCGCCACGCCCTCCGAGCGGCCGTACATCGGCGAGCTGTCGATCACCGAGCCGCCGCCTTCGAACAGGACCTTGAGCACCTCGGCGAGCGGCGCGCGCTCGGCAGGTGAGGAACCGACGTCGAAGGTCTGCCAGGTGCCGCAGCCGATGACGCCCAGCATCTCGCCGGTCGCGGGAATCTTGCGCTTGTGCATGGCGGGTCCTGTCTGGGCGGCAACGGGAGCGGCGGCGAGCGCCGCGCTGAGCGCAGCACCGCCCAGCAAAAGGCGGCGTCTTTCGATCGAGGACGACATGGGGCGCCATGTTACGCTGCCCGGCAGGAGGAAACACGAATGATCCAGCGCAAGCAGCGCATTCCCATGCGCGACCTGTCGACCATGGCCGCCGAGGACCGCGAGGGCGTCGAGAAGAACGCCATGAACGGGCGGATCTTCAACATCTTCAAGGTCCTGGCGCACCACCCCAAGCTGGTGAAGCGCTGGGCGCCGTTCGCCGGCCACATCCTGCAGAAGCAGACGCTGCCGTTCCGCGATCGCGAGATGCTGATCCTGCGCATCGGCTGGCTGAACCAGGCCGAGTACGAGTTCGCCCAGCACGAGCTGATCGCCAGGAAGGGCGGCCTCAGCGACGCCGACATCGCCAATATCAAGGAGGGCCCCAAGGCCAAGGGCTGGAGCGCGCACGAGGCGGCGCTGATGCAGACCGCCGACGACCTGTTCGAGAATTCGGTGGTGTCGGACGCGACCTGGGCGGTGCTGTCGACGACCTATTCGACCGAGCAGCTGATGGACGCGGTGTTCACCGTCGGCCAGTACAATCTCGTGTCGTGGGCGCTCAACAGCTTCGGCGTGCCGCTCGACGACTTCCTGCCGGGCGCGAAGAAGGGCTAGGGCCCGTACTCAATAGCGTCTAGCGCATGGTCGCTATTGGTGATTCAAGGTTTCTGGAAGGAGTCTTGATCATGGGCAAACGAGCGCAGTGGCTG
>JAFEFH010000228.1 GCA_018240695.1 Pseudomonadota bacterium
GGGGCTCGCGCAGTCGTGTTCTTTCGTGCCATGAATAAACGCCAATGATCCTTCAGGAACGTGGGCTTATGACACATCCCGCCCGATATTTCCTCTCCCGTCGCAGCCTCTTCGCGGGGGCTCTTTCCGTTCTCGCCAGCCCTGCTCTGGCTAATGTCGGCCCCGACCTTCTCAAGGGCACGCTGGCGAAGTTCGAACTGGCCCCGGCACCCAAGCCGCTGCCCGCGATCGGCTTCACCGACGCCGACGACAAGGCGCTCTCGCTCGCCGGCTACAAGGGCAAGGCGGTGCTGCTGAACTTCTGGGCGACGTGGTGCGCGCCCTGCGTGAAGGAGATGCCGAGCCTCGACCGGCTGCAGGCCGCCATGGACAAAGAAGCCGGCAAGGACAAGTTCGTCGTCGTGCCGCTGTCGCTCGACGGCCCGTCCAAGCCCAAGGTCGCGCCCTTCTACAAGGACAAGAACCTCGCCAACCTCGGCATCTACTTCGACAAGGGCCGCAAGGTGCAGCAGGCGCTCGACGTCTCCGTGCTGCCGACCTCGATCCTGATCGACAAGGACGGCCGCGAGATCGGCCGCATGCTGGGCGAGGCCGACTGGGACAAGCCCGAGGCGATCGCGGTGATGAAGGCGGCGATCGGCTGACGGACGGATATCGGGAGAGAACGATGCGTGACTATCTGGCGTGGCGTCTGGCCTTCGGCGTGACGACGCCCTCGACCAACACGGTGGTCCAGCCCGAATACGACGACATGCGCCCGCCGGGCGTCACCAACCATCTCGCGCGCATGACGATCGCCGACATGCCCGTGCGCAACGATGCCGACTTCGAGGAGCTGCTGCGCCTGATCGACGGCTCGCTGGAAGACGCCGTCGCCCGCGCCATGGACGCCAAGCCCAACGCCTTCATCCTCGGCATCTCGGCCCTCTCCGTCTGGGGCGGCACGCCGCAATGGGGCGAGGACCTGAAGAAGCGCATCCGCGCCGTCGCCAAGTCCGACATCCCCGTGTCGCTGGCCTGCGACGCCGTCGTCGAGGCGCTGAAGCGGCATGGCGTGAAGAAGAAGATCGCGGTGATGGAGCCCTACTATCCGCCGATCGAGCATCGTCTGCGCGGTGTCCTGGGCCCGCACGGCTACGAGATCGTCCGCTTCAACCACATGCGCGGCAAGAACCCGACCTCCTATTCGGTGCTGACCGCGCGCGACATGATCCAGGCGATCAAGTCGATCGACGGCGACGACATCGAGGCGATCGTGCAGTTCGGCGCCAACCTGCCGATGGCCAGGATCGCCGACGAGGCCGAGCGCTGGCTCGACAAGCCGGTGATCAGCGTCAACGTCGCCACCTACTGGCACGCCTGCCGGATGAACGGCCTCGACGACAAGCTCTACGGCTTCACCCAGCTGTTCTCGCGGTTCTGATGGCGTCCACCGTGACCAGACGCTTCCTCGACGGCGACGGACGCCGCGCCCGCCTCGGCATCGTCATCCCCAGCGTCAACACGGTGATGGAGCCGTGGGCGCAGCGCACCGTGCCGGACGGCGTGAGCGTCCTGGCCGCGCGCATGTTCATCCCGCCCGCGACCACGCCCGAGGCCTTCATCGAGATGGACCGCAACGAGGGCAAGACGGCGATCCGCCAGCTCTCGAGCGTGCTGCCCGACGTGATCGCCTATGGCTGCACGGCGTCCTCGATCGTGCAGGGCCTCGACTACGACGCACACCTGCGCGCCGAGATCAGCGACGACTACAAGGTGCCGTCGACCACGGCCGCGCACGCCATCGTCACCGCGGTGGCGACGCTGGGCGCGCACACCGTCTCGATCGTGTCGCCCTATACGAAGGACGTCGACGAAGCCGAGCACCGCTACTTCGAGAAAGCAGGCCTGAAGGTCGTGGGCGGCGCCTGCCTCGGCATCTCGGACGGCTTCGCGCTAGCCGAGCCCGACGCCGACACGCTGTTCGACCTCGGCAAGCGCGGCTGCGATGGCCGTGCCGAGGCGCTGATCATGACCTGCCTCAACACGCGCTCGCACACCGTGATCGACCGGCTGGAGCAGGCGCTCGGCAAGCCGGTCGTCACCTCGACCCAGGCGACGCTGTGGCATGCGCTGCGGCTGGCCGGCATTCCCGACAAGGTGGCGGGCTTCGGGCGTCTGCTCGCCGTTCACTGAGGAGAAGACAATGACCACGCCGCGCGATGCCCTGCGTTCGATCCTGCCGGCCGCGGGCTGGTCGCGCGACGTCTCGGACGAGGTCGACTTCACCGGCACGGGAGATCCCATGATGCGCACGCCGTACGAGGTCGGCACGGCGGGTGCGGCGACCATCGCGGCCTCGGGCCTCGCCGCGGCGCATCTCTGGGAAGTGCGCGGCGGCGAGAAGCAGCGCGTCGGCATCGACCTGCGCCATGCCGGCGCCGCGATGCGCAGCGGCCACTACATGAAGCTGGGCGACGGTGCGCTCTCGGCGGCGCGCAACGGCATCATGGGCTTCTATCCGACCAAGGACGGACGCTGGAGCTATCTCCATTGCAACTTCGCCAACCACCGCGCCGTGGCGCTGAAGGTGGTGGGCGTGCCGACTGAGGATCGCGCCGCCGTGGCCAAGGCCGTCACCGGCTGGACGGCGGCCGATCTCGAGGAAGCGATCATCGCCAACAAGGGTGCGGGCGGCATGGTGCGCACGGCCGAGGAATGGAAGCGCCACCCGCAGGGCATCGCCGTCGCCGGCCTGCCGCTGATGGAGATCGTGAAGATCGGCGACAGCGCGCCCGAGCCCCTGCCCGCCGGCGACCGCCCTCTGTCGGGCATCCGCGTCGTCGACATCACGCGCGTGCTGGCCGGCCCGACCTGCGCACGCACCCTGGCCGAGCACGGCGCCGACGTGATGAAGATCAGCGCCGCGCACCTGCCCAATCTCGGCTACCAGGAATGGGACACCGGGCACGGCAAGCTGAACGCGCATATCGACATGCGCGATCCCGCCCAGCTGGAAACGTTGCGCGGCCTGGTCCGCGACGCCGATGTCTTCTCGCAGGGCTATCGGCCGGGCAGCCTCGGTGCGCGCGGCCTCTCCCCCGAAGAACTCGCGAAGCTGCGGCCCGGCATCGTCTGCGTGTCTCTCTCGGCGTTCGGCCACGAAGGCCCGTGGGCGGGACGGCGCGGCTTCGACACCGTCGTGCAGACGGTGAGCGGCATGACCTTGCGCCAGGCTGAGGTGTTTCCGGGCAAGGAGCCCGGCCCGCAATTCTATCCGCTGTCGGCGATCGACTATTGCACCGGCTACCTGATGGCGTTCGGCGCCATGGTCGCGCTGGCCCGCCGCGCCGAGCAGGGCGGCAGCTGGCTGGTGCGCATCTCGCTGGCGCAGGTCGGCAAATGGATCGTCGATCTCGGCGAGGTGCCGGCGGCGGCGCTCAAGGACGTTCCCGCCGATTTCACGCCGGACGAGATCGCACGCTGGTCGACGACCAGCCAGACTCCGTCCGGCCTGTTGAAACATCTGGCGCCCGTCGCGCAGCTCTCACGCACGCCGGGATTCTGGGCACGGCCCTCGGTGCCGCTCGGCCATCACAAGCCGGCATGGCCGCCGCGCGCCGCGGCGAGCGCGGCGGCGGATGACTGACGCTCTTGCGGCGCTAGCTGCGCCAGAAGAAGCCGGTATGGCCCTCGGGCTTGGGCGCGCGGCGCGCCGGAAGGAATTCCGACGTCGTCGCCATCCAGGCGATCGCGCAGGTCGCAAAGAAGAAGCCGACGATCGGGTCGCCCTTGTAGACGAACCAGCCCGACACGAGGCCGAAGACGAGACCACCAAACAGCTGAACCATTTCACTCTCCACGGACGGTCTCCCTGATAAGGACTACCGGTGTCGTGGCGATGTTGCGGCGCAGCGAAGCTGTTTCGTTGGTTTCGGGACTGTGGCGGCTACGCCCTATTGCTGGCGCGGCAGCGGCATTTGTCGAACTGGTGCAGCTCGACCATGTTGCCACACGGATCGTTCATGAAGACCTGCGTCGAGTCGGGGCTCGTGAGCCCTTCGATCACCCAATATTTCTGACCCATGCGATCGAGTTCCTTACGCGTCGCCACGATGTCGCGCACCGCGAAGGCGATGTGCGGCCGCGTCGGATCCTCGCCCGGCCCCTTGGCCACCGGCGAGGGCTGCGCCCCGCCGATCAGATGGATCTGGCCCACGTCGCCGACGTTGATCCAGGCGCCGGGAATGCCCGGGATGGTCGGCCGCTTGGTGTCGTGCGGCAGGCCGAGCACGTCGTTGTAGAAACCCTTGGTCGCTTCCAGCTTCTCGGCGCCGGTGTCGATGCGCACGCCGGTGTGATGGATCTCCATGATCTCGATGGCCATCGCTTCCTCCTCGGTCCTCTACGGGAATTTGACGTCAGCGTAGGGATAGAACTTCTTCACGTCGACATTCTTGTAGGGCAGCGCGTCGAGCCGCACCGTGCCGAGGAACGGATCGACCGGCTCGACCAGCAGGATGGTCCTGGCGAAGCCCGAATCGTCGAAGCCGCGGCGGAAATGGACGCGGCTCTTGATGGCGAAGACCTTGTATTTGTCCGCGCCGAAGCCCGCGAGATCGGACGGATACATGACCTGCGTCAGGTACTCGCTCAGCACCACGAGGTTGTTGTTGCCGAAGGCGACCGTGACCCAGTCCTTGCCCATGGCATGGACGACCAGCGCGATCGTGCCTGTCACGCGCACGGGCGCGCCCGCCGACTCGTCGGCCCGGCCGCCCACCTCCATGTCGAAGGCATCGCCGGCCTTGAGGCCCTTCGCCTTCACCTCCTGGACGGCCTTGCGGTCGGCGATGGTGGCGATCATCACGTCGGACAGACCCTGCCGGATCACCTGGTCGAGGATCCAGGTCGCCGACCCCGAACGGTCGGAATGGTCGGCGAGCACGACCGGCCACTCGCCCTTGGCCGCCGCCTGCTTGGCGAGCGTCACGCCCTCGGGAATGGGATGGACCTTCGCGGTGTTCAACAGGTCCTTGCGGCGGCGCCACGCCCACGCCGCCACGTCGTCCGCCGCCTTGCGCGCCAGTTCGGGATTGCCGTTGCTCATCGCCTCGATGGTCATGCCGACATCGGGCACGTCGGCGAAAGGAAAACTGAAGAAGACGTTCATGTAGAGATCGGGCTCGCGCGCTTCCCAGACCAGCGCGCGCTGCACGAGGTCCATCCACGGCGAGGCGCCGGTCCATTGCAACACCGTCGCCGTCAGGATCGGCACCTTCACCGTCACGGTCGCGGGCTTGTAGTCGCCGCGGATGGCGCGGACCAGCATGCGCGCGGCGCGCTGGCCTTGCAGGTGCGCGTCGTAGTGCGGGAAGTACTTCACGCAGAAGGCCATGTCGGCCTGCTTCAGGAACTCCTCGTCCTCGTTGCCATGCGGATCGAAGGTGCCGGCGATGAAGGCCTTGCGCCCCACCACCTCGCGCACCCGCCGCGCGATGTCGGCCTCGGGCCGGGCCACGCCGCGCACGCCCATGGCGCCGTGCAATGCGAGATAGACGCCGTCCCACGGGCCGCCCGCCTTCAGCTCGGCGATCTGGCGGCCGAGGAAATGCTCGTAGGCCTCGGTGGTGATCCAGCCCGAGCCGGTGCCGGTCCTGGGCCACAGCGGCGATTCGATGCCGACCAGCTCGACGCCGTCATACTCGCGCGCCACCTTCACGAAGCCGCCCATGTAGGAGCGCGGCTCCCACGACAGCAGCGCCTCGCCCTTGGCGGGCGAGCCTTCGTAGATGAAGTCGTCGAGCGTCGTGTCGTTCGGCAGGAACGTCACGGTCTCGTGGGCGAAGTTCAGGACGGCGATGCGGATGGGGCGAGTCATGCCCCACTCTAGCCCAGCCGCTCAACCTATTCGACGGTGCACTGCTTCTTGAGCTGCTCGCAGAGCCGCATCACGGTCGCGATGACGCGCGACGAGGCCGGCGGCTCGTTGGCCGGCGACGTGCCCGCGATCATGAGCTGCGAGACGTCGTTGCCGAGCTCCGCCACGTTGATCGTGCCGATGCGGTCACCCTCGGCGACCTGGAGGCGGCGTTGCGCCGGATCGGTCATCAGGATGTGCAGCGCCCGGTTGGCGCGCGCGGTCTCGAGCGCGGTCGCGAACACGCGGTCGGCCGGCGCCTCGAGGATCACGGTCACGAACTCGCGGCGC
>JAFEFH010000229.1 GCA_018240695.1 Pseudomonadota bacterium
AGCAGGCGCGGAACGGCGAATACGCTGACCGCGAAAGAAAAGGCGGCGAACAGCGCCCCGACGGCGGAGCCGACGGCGAGCATCGCCCAGCCGTAGGACGTGGTGAACAGCATCGGCGCGATGTGGTCGAGGCCCGGGAAGGGGCGCAGGCCGAAGAACAGTGCGTAGATGATGGTGGCCGCCCGCATCCAGCCGAGCATCAGCAGGCAGAGGATGGCGCCCGTGAACCACACCTGTGCTCCCGAGGCGGCCGGGACGAACAGCATACGGCCGAGGGAAACCGGTTCCTTGCGCTCGATCGTCCGGCTCTTTTCGTAGAGGCCGATGGCGATGAAAGGTCCCACCACCATGAAGCCCGCCAGGGCCGGAAAGAGCACATAGTCGAGCTCCAGCCGGAAAAGACTCCAGACGATGGCGATCGAGAGGGCAAAGACGCCCAGGCCGTAGACCAGGCTGGGCATCGGATGTGTCAGCAGGTCCCGCCATCCCATCGCCAGCCATCCGAATGCCGCGCGGGCGGGCAGTCCGCGCCGCCGCATGGCGGACGCCGGCACGACGAGGGTGGAAGCGTTGTTTGCGGCCATTGTCGGTCTCCTCAACAGGCCGATTGAGCGGCGCGGTAGGTCTGGTCGCCACCCTTGTCGCGGGCGTGCGGCACGCAGCCCGGATGCGAGTTGAGCGCGGCATAGACGAGATGCACGTTGGCCAGGACCAGGAGCGCCAACCCGCCCACCACCAGCGCGATCGCGCGTCTGCGGGCCGGACTCGGGACCCGCGCTGTCATTTGGCGGCCCCCAGCGTGCCCACATACAACGCCAGAATTCTGATGTCCGTGGGCGACAACCGGTCCGACCAATGCGGCATGTGCCCTTGCCGCCCTGCATAGATCGTATCGAACACCGATTGCCGGTCGCCGCCATAGATCCAGACGGAGTCGGCGAGGTCGGGCGCACCCATCTCGTGCTTGCCGCGGCCGGTATCGCCATGGCAGCTCGCGCAGTTGTCGGCGAAGAGCTTGCGGCCGGCGGGAAGCATCGCCTTTTCGCCGTCATCCAGTGCCTGGCCCGACAGCGAACGGACGAAAGCGGCAACGCTGCGGATCTGCTCGCCCGTGAGGACGCCGTCCCGTCCGAAGGCCAGCATCTGGGACACCCGGGTGTCGTCGTTGGTGGAGTTGATGCCCTTGGTGATCGTCTCGACGATCGTCTCGGGCGTGCCACCCCACAGCCAGGCACGCGCCGCGAGATTGGGAAAGCCGGGTCCGCCCGTTCCCTTGGTTCCATGGCAGGCCGAGCAGTTGTCGAGGAAGAGGGTCCGGCCGGTCTCGCGGACGTAGCGCATCAGCTCGGGATCCCGCGCCGTGGCTTCCAGGCTCGTCCGGCCGATGCGGTCGGTCCAGGCCGCGCGCTCGGCGGCGGCGTCGCGGACCTGCTGCGTGACCACGGCGCGCTGGTCGATGCCGAGCATCCCCTTGGTGAAGCTCACGCCTGTCGGCCAAGCCGGCATCAGGATCCAGTAGCCCACGGCGAACAGCGCCATGACGGCCAGGAAGAAAAACACGATGCGAGGGACTGGCGTATTGAGTTCCTCAATGCCGTTCCACTCATGGCCGGTCGTCGTGCGGCCTGTGGTGGGATCAAGCTTCTCGGTTGCCATTGCCCTTGCTCCCCGGCCTGTCTTCTCCGTCGAGAATACTGTTCTTCGCCCGATCGAAACGCCTTCGATTCGAAGGCCAGAACACGTAGAGCAGCACGCCGATCGCCATCGCCATCAGGTAGAACAGGCCCCAGCTCTTGGCGAAGGCGACGAAAGTGTCGTGATCCATCGCACTACTTTGCCGCGGCGGCACGCGTGGGATGGGCGGCCTCCGTCAACCGTCCCAGCACCTGAAGATAGGCCACGAGCGCGTCCATCTCGGTGAGGATCTGCGGGTCGCCGTCGAAGGCGCGGACGTTGGTGGCGTCGCCGTAGCGCGTGCGCACGCCGGTCGCATCGTCGCTGTCGGGAGAGGCCTGGCCGCGGAGATCGCGACCGGCGTTGGCCACCATTTCGTCGGTATAGGGCACGCCCACGGCGCGCTGGGCCGAAAGATGCAGGCCGATGTCGTCGGTTCTCAGGCGGTTGCGCTGGAGCCACGCGTATTTCGGCATGACGGACTCCGGCACGACGTCGCGCGGATTGATGAGATGGGCGACGTGCCAGACATCGGAATACTTGCCGCCGACGCGCGCCAGGTCGGGGCCCGTGCGCTTCGAGCCCCACAGCATGGGATGGTCGTACTTGGATTCGACCGCGAGCGAGTACGGTCCATAGCGCTCGACCTCGTCCCGCAGGGTCCGGATCATCTGGCTGTGGCAGGCGTAGCAGCCCTCACGGATGTAGATGTTGCGCCCCGCCAGTTCGAGGGGCGTGTAGACGCGCATGTCGGGGGCCGCCTCGACCGTCTCCTTGATGGTGAAGAGGGGCGCGATCTCGATCAGGCCGCCGATGCTCGACACGGCGACGATGGCCAGCACGAAGCCAATCGCGGTGCGTTCGACCTTGCGATGGAAGAACTCGGCCATGACGGCTTACTCCTTGGCCATGACGGTGGCGCCGGACGGGACCAGGATCGGACTGTCGGCCGTGTCGCGCGCGACCTCTCGGTGGGCGCGGGCCGACCTGATCGTCATCCAGACGTTCCAGGCGCAGACCAACGCTCCCAGAAGGAACATCAGCCCGCCGAAGGCGCGGGCGATGTAATAGGGGTGCATCGCGACCACGCTATCGATGAACGAGTAGGCGAGAGTGCCGCTGTCGTTGTAGGTGCGCCACATCAGGCCCTGGATGATGCCCGAGTTCCACATCGCGATGACGTAGATGACGGTGCCGGAGAGGGCGAGCCAGAAGTGTACTTCCACCGCCGCCGCCGAATACATTCGGTCGCGTTTCCACATCCAGGGCACCAGCGCGTAGAGCGAGCCGAAGGTGATCATCGCCACCCAGCCGAGAGCGCCGGCGTGGACGTGCCCGATGGTCCAGTCGGTGTAGTGCGACAACGAATTCACGGCGCGGATCGCCATGAACGATCCCTCGAACGTCGACAGGCCGTAGAACACCGCGGCGACCATCATGAAGCGCAACGTTGCGTCGTCGCGAACCTTATGCCAGGCGCCGTTCAGCGTCGCGAGCGCATTGCCCGCCGACGCCCACGACGGGACCAGCAGCATCAGCGAAAATGTCATGCCCAGCGTCTGAACCCATTGCGGCAGCGCCGTGTAGTGCAGGTGATGGGAGCCCGCCCACATGTACATGAAGGTGATGCCCCAGAAGCTGATGATCGAGAGCCGGTAGGAGAAGATCGGCCGGCCCGCGCGCTTCGGCATGTAGTAGTACATCATGCCGAGGAAGCCGGAGGTCAGGAAGAAGGCGACGGCGTTGTGGCCATACCACCACTGGGTCATCGCATCCTGGACGCCGGAGAAGAGCGAGTAGCTTTTTGCGCTGCCGAGGGAGACCGGCACGGCGAGGTTGTTGACGATGTGGAGCACCGCGACGACCAGGATGAAGGCCATGTAGTACCAGTTCGCCACATAGATATGCGGCTCCTGCCGGCGCTGCAGCGTGCGGATGTAGATCAGGAAGTAGACGACCCACACCACGACGAGCCAGATGTCGGCGTACCACTCGGGTTCGGCGTACTCCTTGGATTGCGTGACGCCGATCAGGTAGCCGCTCGCGGCGATGACGCAGAAGAGATTGTATCCCAGGAGAACGAACCAGGGGCTGAGCTGATCGCAGAGCCGCGCGCGCGATGTCCGCTGGAGGACATGGAACGAGGTGGCGATCAGGGCATTGCCGCCGAAGCCGAAGATGACGCCGGAGGTGTGGACGGGCCGCAGCCGTCCGAAGCTCGCCCACGCCGCGTCGATCGTCAGGTCCGGCCACGCGAGCAGGGCCGCGACCCAGACACCGACGAACATCCCGACGACCGCCCAGGCGATGGCGAGGATGATGCCAATCTTCGTCGGATCGTCGAAATACTCCGTGAGCCTTTCCGGCGACGGCTCGGGTTCGAAATATCCGTTGATCACCACGAAGCTCAGCGCGATGCCCGCCGCCATGATCAGCAGCCCGTGGAAGCAGATCGGGTCTTCCGTTCCCGCGCTCGGCACCACGAGGGCGAGTCCGCAGAGCGTGATCGCGAACAGGATAACGAGCGCGAACTGGCGTTCGACAAGTGTCAGTGCTGCGACCATCTCTCTATCCCCGTTCGGCGACGCCGAACTCCATCAATCGTGAGGAACCGGGCGCGCGCTTCGCTGACCGACGTATCCGCGAATGAACCCGTCGCGACAGCTGATGCATATGAAGCCGCGTTCAACGCTGAAATCAAATCCCTTGTCGGTCGCAATGGTCGCGTAGTCCCACTCGGTGACTCAGCCAATGCCGGGATGTGTAACAGGCATCCGCAGCGGCATTGTTGCTCTGGCGCAAATGCGTCGGACTCGTGCCCTCGCCGCACCCATGAGATCCGTGGACATTCAGCTCTGCTCCGCAACTTGCTGCAAGCCGGCGTGATCGGCGATGGTCAGGCGGCGGCGTTGATCGGTCACCAGTCCGGCGCGGGCCCAGCCGGTGAGGATGCGGCTCGCGGTAAACAGCGTCGTGCCGGAAATATCGGCGATGTCCTTCCTGCGAAGAGGCAGGAGAATTGTCGTTCCTGCTGGCGTGCTGCGCCCCGATTGCTGGCCAAGCCGGATCAGGGCCTGAGCGATGCGCTGCTCCGCGGACCGGGTGGCCAGTTCGCGCGCGCGGTTCTGCATTTCCTGGAGGCGCCAGCCGACGATGCGGATGGCATTGATCGCGATCTGTGGAAAGCGCGTCATCAGGTCGAGCAAGTCCGCCTCGCGCCAGCTCGCCTCGATCGTGTCCACGATGGCGGTGGCATCGGCCGGATATTTCCTGTCGGTGAAAAGAGCAACCGTTCCGAACATTTCGCCGGCGCAGATGAAGCGCATGACGACCTGGGCGCCATCGCTGCCGGTTTGGGAAATCCGTACGCCGCCGGCGACGACGACATGAGCGCGGGCGTCCTCGTCGCCCTGGCGGAAAATCCGCTTGCCGTTGGGCACCCGGCGCCAGCGCGCCGATGCCGCCGCGATCTTCAGGGTGCTTGCCGATGCCCCGGCAAACAAATCTGCGGAAGAAAGACTCTGGGGTGAAGCGGACAGTTCAGTGGGCATAGGACTCTCTCCCTCTGGATAGCAGCCTGCGACGCGCCGCAAATTTGCGCCAAAGCAACGTTTTGAAGAGAAACTTGACGCAAATTGGCGATTGTATCGAAAGGGCTCCCGATGAACGACATCACACTCGCTCGCCTGCTGCACGTATTGGCGGTCGTCATCTGGATTGGCGGGGTGTCCATGGTCGCGACCGTTGTGCTTCCCGCCATCCGTCGCGGCGACCTCGGGGCCAATCGCCTGCAGGCGTTCCGGACCATCGAGCGCCGCTTCGTCCGCCAAGCCCGCGCCGCCGTCCTGCTGACCGGGATGAGCGGAGCCTACATGGTGTGGCGGCTTGACCTTTGGCAGCGGTTTGCCGCCACCGAGTTCTGGTGGATGCATGCCATGGTCTGCTTGTGGGTGCTTTTCACCTTCATCCTGTTCGTCGCCGAACCCCTATTTCTGCATCGTCGTTTCGACCGATGGGCGAGCGTGCATCCGGAGATCGCGTTCACCTGGTTTACCCGTGCGCACCGTCTATTGCTGCTGTTGAGCGTCGTGACGATCGCGGGTGCGATGGTTGGAAGTCATGGGTGATCGGCTTTTCGGTCCGTGCCGCCGCAACGGCTCTTCAAATGGGATTGGTCATGCTCACGCCCTATAAAACGACCGAAGTATTCGATGAGAACACGCTGCCGGCCGCATTGAGGCGCGAACATCGGACAAAGGCGGGCGTATGGGGCGTGATTCGCGTCTCGAAGGGAGAGGTGAGGCTTTTTTTGGCTGACGGGAATGACGCCATGGTCCTGACGCCGGATCGCCCAGGTCTCGTTCTTCCGGAGCAGACGCACTACGTCGAACCGCTGGGGGAGGTGCGGATGTGGGTGGAATTTTACAACAGCCGTCCGATTGAGTTTTCGAGATAGAGCCCGATTGCTTACGACCTCGGCGTTACTCGAGCGTGTCGT
>JAFEFH010000022.1 GCA_018240695.1 Pseudomonadota bacterium
CGAGCTCGACGGCGTGCGCGTGTTCAACGCCGACGGCAAGCCGATCGGCCATATCGATCTGCCCGAGCGCTGCGCCAACGTCTGCTTCGGCGGCCGCTACCGCAACCGGCTGTTCATGGCCGCCAGCCACTCGCTGTACGCGCTCTACGTCAACACACAGGGCGCGATCGGCGGCTGACGATGCACGGGATCGATTCGCGCTACGCCTGGGCGCGCCTGGTGGCCAGCGTCGCGCTGGGCACGGTGGGCGCCGTCGGCATGTGGGGCGTCGTCGTGGCGTTCCCCGCCGTGCAGGCGGAGTTCGGCGCCTCGCGCGCCGCCGTCTCGGTCTCCTACACTACCACCATGCTGGGCTTCGGCGCCGGCTCGATCGTGCTCGGCCGCGTGCTCGACGCGCGCGGCGCGTTCTTCACCATGGTGATGTCAACGCTGCTGCTGGCGGCAGGCTATGCCGCGGCGGCGATGGCGCCCACCCTCTGGCTGTTCGCCGCCGCGCAAGGCGTGCTGATCGGCTTCGGCTCGGCCGCCTGCTTCATGCCCTTGGTCGCCGACACCTCGCACTGGTTCCTGAAGCGGCGCGCGCTCGCCATGGCGATCTGCGCCTCGGGCAATTACCTGGGCGGCGCGCTGTGGCCCAAGATACTCGACGTGCTGATCCACGGCTACGACTGGCGCACCGCCTATCTCGTCACCGCCGCGGTCTGCGTCGGCGTGATGCTGCCGCTGTGCCTGGCACTCCGCGCGCCCTCGCCGTCGCACGGCACCGGCACCGCCGGCGCCGCCGCGCACTCGGCGCGCTCGCTCGGCCTCTCGCCCAACACGTTGCAGATCTGGCTGGCGGTCGCCGGCGTCGGCTGCTGCGTCGCCATGTCGATGCCGCAGGTCCATATCGTGGCCTACTGCGTCGACCTCGGCTACGGCACCACGCGCGGCGCGGAGATGCTGTCGCTGATGACGGCGTTCGGCATCGTGAGCCGCGTCGTCTCGGGCTGGATCGCCGACCGGGTCGGCGGCATCAAGACACTGCTGCTGGGCTCGACCCTCCAGGCGATCGCGCTGTTCGGCTACCTGGTCTCCGACACGCTGGTCTCGCTCTATCTCGTGTCGGCGCTGTTCGGCCTGTTCCAGGGCGGCATCGTGCCGAGCTATGGCATCATCGTGCGCGAATACTTCCCGCCCAGGGAAGCCGGCACGCGCATGGGCATCGCGGTGTCGGCCACCATCATCGGCATGGCGCTGGGCGGGTACATGGGCGGCGAGCTGTTCGACATGACGGGCTCCTACCGCGCGGCCTTCATCAACGGCCTGCTGTGGAACGCGCTGAACGGCGCGGTCGTCTGGTTCCTGCTGTTCCGGCAGAATCGCCGGATGGTGTTCGCTACCTAGGCCGCAGCACCGCCGCCAGCGTGTCGGCGGTGTAGGGCTTGCGCACCCGCGCGACGCCCAGCAGCTTCGGCGGGAAGGCGATATCCTCGCCGTAGCCGGTGGTGAAGGCGAAGCGCACACCCATCGACGCCAGCCGTTCGGCGATCGCGAAGCTGGTTTCAGTGCCGAGATTGATGTCGAGCAGCGCGAAGTCAGGCACCTGTTTGTCGATCTCGGTCATCGCCTGCGCCACGCTGCCGGCGGCGCGCACCGACTTCACGCCCATGCGGCGCAGCATGTCCTCGGCATCCAGCGCGATGATCATGTTGTCCTCGACCATCAGCACGTCCCGCGGCAGGTCCTCGGGTTTCGGCCGGGCAAGGGTCGGTTCGCTGGGGGTCATCGGGGTTCCCGGGGCGGCGCGGACGAAGGCGGCGGGAATCACGAACCTGGCCCGCACCCCCTCCGGCGCATATTCCATCACAGCTTCGCCCTTCAGGTCGTACGGTATGGAACGCTCGACCACCGTCGTGCCGAAGCCCCGCCGCGTCGGCTTCTTGACCGTCGGCCCGCCGCTCTCCACCCAATGGATCAGCAGCTGCTTCTGCGGGTCGAGCGAGGTCTCGATGTCGATGCGGCCGCGGCTGTCGCTGAGCGCGCCGTACTTGGCCGAATTGGTCATCAGCTCGTGGATCACCAGCGCGACGGTCGTGAAGCCCTGCGGTTCCAGCAGCACCTCCGGTCCGGCCAGCCGCACGCGGTTGGCCTTGCCGCCGAGATAGGCGCCGGCCTCGGCATTGACCAGCCCGCGGAACGAGGCGGGCTGCCAGTTGTCGGCGGTGATCTGGTCGTGCGCGCGCGCCAGCGCCTGGATGCGGCCGCCCACCACCTCGGTGAAGCTCTCGATGGTGAGCGACGGATCACGGCTCTGCGAGATGATGCCGCGGATCAGGCCCAGGATGTTACGCACCCGGTGGTTCAGCTCGGCGATCAGGATTTCCTGCCGCTCCTGGGCGCGCCGGCGCTCGACCTCGGTGATGTCGCTCAGCCTCAGGATCACCTCGAGGAGGCTGACCCGCAGGCTCTCGGCGATGCGCAGGTCGACCGGCTGCCAGGGGATCGACTGGCCCTTCACCGTCTCGTTCCAGAGCTCGAAGCTCTTGCGCGGCGTCAGGCGCGCGCCCAGCGGACCGACGTTCATCGGCTTGTTGGGATCGCCGGCCCAGTTGACGGTGCGCGTCACTTCCTTGCGGAAGAACACGAGATAGTCGCGCGCCGGCCGCGACAGCGGCACCACCATCATGCCCGACGCCTTGTCGGCGAAGTCGCGCGCGGGCTCGTACTCGGCGCCGATCTCGTGGCTGGCGTGGACGTCGGTGATGCCGCGCGACGTCAGATGATCGATCAAGCCGGCAAACTGTGCCGATGCAGGGGCGACGCCATGCAGGACGGCCCGTCCCCCGATCGACACGCCGATGCCGTCGCAGGCCAGCAGGTCGGCGATCTCGTCGAGATGCGCCACGATGCTCTCGAAGCGCGTCGCCTCGGCGGCCATCACGGTGACGAGCTGATTGTGCAGCTTGCGCGCGCGGGCCTCGTAGTGCGCCTCGTTGTCGCGTTCGCGGCTCTCCATCAGCAGCGAGAACATCTGGCCGAACAGCTCGGCCGCGGTGCGCCGCTCGAACGGCACGATATGGGTGCCGTAATGATGGCAGGCGAACAGGCCCCACAGCCTGCCTTCGCGCAGGATCGACACCGACATCGAGGCGCCGACGCCCATGTTCTGCAGATACTCGATATGGATCGGCGACACCGAGCGCAGCACGCTCATCGACAGGTCGATCGGCCGGCCCTCGCCGTCGAGCGCGGGCTCGACCGGTGCCGGACGCGCGCCGATATCGGGAATGATGCGCAGCCAGTTGCGTTCGTAGAGGACGCGCGCCTGCTTGGGAATGTCGGACGCCGGATAGTGCAGGCCGAGATAGGATTCGAGTCCGGCGCGTGCGGCCTCCGCGATCACCTCGCCCGAACCGTCATGGTCGAAGCGGTAGATCATCACGCGGTCGAAGCCGGTAAGCCCGCGCATCTCCCGCGCCGCCACGCGATAGAAGGTGCGCAGATCCTGGGTCTGCTGGAGGCGGGCCACCATGGCGCGCACCAGCGCACCGGAATTGACGCTCTGCTCGTCGATGCAGGGCTCGCACTCGATGATCACGAGATCGTCCACCACGTGGACGGCGAGATCGAAGCGCGGGCCGGCAACGAGGATCGGCACCGCAAAGGCCCGCGCCGCGGTGTTGGTGAACACGGCGGTCTGGAGGTGGCCGCGGATCGTGTGGATGGCGTCGTGCGTGAAGAACTGGTCGAGCGGCCGGCCGAACAGCGCGCCGCGCTCGACGTCGATCCAGTCGTAGACGTTGCTCGACACGCGCTGCACCGTCCAGTCCGCGCTGGCGACGGCAATCAGGAAGCCGAACGGCTGGACCGCGCCCAGAAGATGGATGGGTTCGCGGTCGCAGTTCGTGAGGTCGACGGTCGCGAGCGTGTTCGGCGTTGTCATGTCACGCTCCGAACGCCGCAAAGGCCGCCCGTGCGCCCGCTACTGCTTCAGCAGGCGCGGCGGCGACGGCGGGCGAGGCTTCCAGGCGCGCCAGGAACGACGGCCACAGCTTTTCTTCCTCGCCATGACGCAGGTAAGTGGTCGCGCGGTGCGCTACGGGATCGGGATTGGCGAGCACGCGGCGCAGCAGCAGCTTGGCGCCAAGCCGCGAGCCTTCGAGAACATAGAGGGCGCCCAACTGCCAGGCTTCGCCTCCTACCCTCCCCACTGGAGCTTCGGCCGGCAACAGTCGCCCGAACACCGCAAGATCGGTCTTGAGGGCAGCGGAACGGCAGCGCGCCGGCCAGTCTGGCAGGACCTTCTCGACCTCGGCAGCGTCGAGTGCGCGCTCGAGCGGCAGCACCGAGCGGGCCATTGACTGCAAAAAGTCTGCATAGGCTTCGGTGTCCCGGTCGAAAGGCCCTGAAAACGCTGCATCGACGCGGGAGTGCAGATCGGCGGTCGCGGTGCGTAAGGCGTGGCGGACGGAAATCTCCTGGCCCGCACGTATTGTCTGAGAGGCTGGCATATCGAGCATATACGGTCGAAAGTGGCATATTGTTCACTGCCCGCCGAAGCGGTTTATTTGTCGGCAACGATTCGACATTCGGCGCGTTGGTACGGTCGCGGGATCACGTTCTCATGGGCAAGCAAGTTCTCATAGTCGAAGACGACGAGGTGGTGGCCGACCACCTGGCCTCGCTCGTGCGCGACCAGCTGGGCTGCGTGCCGGTCGTCATGTCGACTTCGGCGGGCGCCTTCGAGATCGCCGAGCAGGGCTGCGCCTTCAGCTTCCTCGACGTGAAGGTGGCCGACGGCGAGATCTTCCCGCTGGCCGCCCGGCTCCAGGAGCGTGGCGTTCCCTTCGTCTTCGTTTCGGCGAGCGATCCGGCCAAGGTGCCCGACAGCCTCGCGACCGCCCCGTTCCTGCGCAAGCCGGTGGCTCCGCCCCGCCTGCTGGAGATCGCGCGCCAGCACCTGTAGAAGAAGGGTCCGTCCGACCCGCTACAGACAGGCTTTCCCATGCGCATCGTCGCTGTCCGCGACATCGTCTCGCCGATCCGCTCCAACATCGCCAACGCCTATATCGACTTCAGCCAGATGACCGCCTCGGTCGTGGCAGTGGTCACCGACGTCGAGGTCGATGGCAAGCCGGTGGTCGGCTACGGCTTCAACTCCAATGGCCGCTATGCCCAGCATGGCCTACTGAACGAGCGCTTCATCAAGCGAGTCGCCGAGGCCAAGCCCGACAGCCTGCTCGACGGCGAGGGGCTGCTCGACCCGGCCAAGTGCTGGAAGGCGATGATGGCCAACGAGAAGCCGGGCGGCCATGGCGAGCGCTCGGTCGCCGTCGGCGTGATCGACATGGCGATCTGGGACGCCGTCGCCAAGGCCAAGCGCGTGCCGCTGTGGAAGCTGCTGGCCGACCGCTACAATGGCGGCCAGTACGACGACAAGGCGTGGGTCTACGCCGCCGGCGGATACTACTATCCCGGCAAGGACCTCGAGGGCCTCCAGGACGAGATGAAGCACTATCTCGGCCTGGGCTATTCCTGCGTGAAGATGAAGGTGGGCGGCGTGCCGCTGGCCGAGGACCTGAAGCGCATCGAGGCGGTGCTGAAGATCGTGGGCAAGGGCGAGCGCCTGGCAGTCGACGTCAACGGCAAGTTCGACCTCACTACCGCCATCGAATTCGGCAAGGCGATCCAGGGCTACGGCCTGCGCTGGTACGAGGAGCCGCTCGACCCGCTCGACTATCTCGCGCACGCCGCGCTGGCGACCGAGTACGGCCAGCCGCTGGCGACCGGCGAGAACCTGTTCTCGATGCAGGACGCGCGCAACCTGATCCGCCACGGCGGGCTGCGGCCCGATCGCGATATCCTCCAGTTCGACCCCGCCCTCTCCTACGGCCTGGTCGAGTACCTGCGCACCGTCGAGATGCTGAAGGCCAACGGCTGGTCGCCACGCCGCTGCGTGCCGCACGGCGGCCACCAGTTCGCGCTCAACATCGCCGTCGGCCTGCAATGCGGCGGCAACGAATCCTATCCGCAGGTCTTCGCGCCGTTCGGCGGCTTCGCCGACGACTGCCCCGTGGTCGACGGCCGCGTCGCCCTGCCCGACGCCCCCGGCATCGGCTTCGAGCGCAAGGCCGACCTGTGGGCGGTGATGAAGGACGTGGCGTCCTGAAGGTCCTCTTGATTACTGCGTCGGCTTTGGCTTGTCTGTCTTCGGATCAGGTGTGGCCGGCGCCTTATAGACGTTGACGGTACCGTTCGGGTTGAGGTCCCACTTGAGACTGCTGACCCCGCTCACGACCGCCGCCGTCATCGAAGGCAATGAGCACAGCGACGCATATTGCTGGACGAGTTGCTGCGCCGTCCATTTTCCGACCTGCAAAGTGCTGTCGAGCCTGTTGTCCGGATTGACGGTGGGCGTTAGCTCACGATCGGCCGGGTGGGCCAACCGGAAGTTCGCCATTGTGAGGGTGATCGCCGGATAGAGGTCGTCACCGACTTCAGCCAGCAGGTAGATGCTGTTGAAGTTCTTGACCGTGTTCGGAACCAGCCCGGAACCTGCGAAAATGCCCACCAGGACCGGCGCTGCCGCGCCGGACAACCCCGCAATGACGCCGCCCGCCGCGAACACGGCGGAAAGCGTGTCGGAAGCGAATGTCGTTTCATTCCGGAGCTGCTTGAGCTTCGCGAAATACAGGATGCAGGCTCGATCCGCGAGGTCGTAGCCGCGCGCGACATATTCCTGCGCCGCGCCCGGCTCGGCATTCTGATACAGGGCGGCGAAAGGCTTGTACTGGTCCGTGAACGCATTGTACTCGGTCACGATATCCGCGTGCACAGGTGGCTTCACCGATGTCAGGCCCGACAGCGAACCGTTGCTGCACGCGGTGAGCCCAACGAGAAGCGCGAGTAGGATGCCGCCACGAGCGGCGATGTTTGCGGTGAACATCATCGTGCCCCCACACCCTGACCGTTGATCTTGATCTGGTTCGAGTTCGTGGCGCCGCCGCTCGCCAGCGGCGCTGGCGCCGGATTGGCAGCCGCTGCCGCTCCCGCGGCCGCACCCGCCGCGGCTGCCTTGACCGCTGCGGTGCCAGGCGTCACCCCCGTGGCGGCGACCGCTTGCGTTCCGGCCGCCGTTGCCGCGGCGGGCGTCGCTCCAGCGGCAGCAGCGGCGGCGGCAGCGGCTCCCGCCGTCTTTCCGACGTCGGATGAACCACCCTCCGCCGCGGCCGCTGCCTCACCGGCCTTCGCGCCCGCGGCAGTGGCATCGGCCTTGCCGGCGACCGTCGGCTTGGTGAGCTCAAGGACGCCCGTTTTCAGAACGTAGGTCAGATAGGGAATCGAGCAGAGCGCAGCGTGCTGGCGCACGCGCTGAGTGGCGTTGAAACGCGTGGCCTTCTTGAACTGAATCTGCTTCTTTTCCTTGTCGAGAATGGGAACTGTACTGGGCTCTCGCGCATCCAGGTCAGCAGCAATCGCGGGAAAGTTCACGCGGTAGCTCGCCATCATCGAGGAAATGAGTGGGTACAGGCTGTCACCGGCATCGGCGAACAGGAATGTCTTCTGAAAGTCGTCGACGATCCCCGGGAATACGCCGGTCGCACCGAATATGCCCGTCAAAACAGCCGTCGGCGCACTCGCCAGAGAAGTGATGATACCCGCGGACGCCGCAAGATCGCGTGTCACATCCTTGGCCATGCTGGTGTCGTTACGCAGCTTCCTCAAGTTGGTGAAAAAGGCGTTGCATGCCCGATCCGCCACCACATAGCCCATTGATACATAAGCCACGGCGGTCGCTGCGTCCGTGCCTTCGACTTTCTTAATTTTCGCCCATGCATCGTCGAAGTCGCGCAGTTCACCCGCAACGTCCGCCGGTAGAGGCGGCGGAGACGGGTACAGTGCCAAATTTCTGAATGTGTCGCAGGCGGACAAGCTCAAAACCAACCCCGCGCACACGGCTCCGCAAGCGCCCGCACGCAGGCGGACGCGAATTCCTCCCAGACGCATCGAGAACTCCCCCGAGTTCAGAGCAAGCGACGGCGCAACCTCTTTGCGCCATATCTACCCCCGGTTGAAGTCTGTCCAAACCGTCGCAGGCTGACAATACTATTCTCGCTGCACGCAAGAAGTCGTGAACGACGCACAGAGCCTGAAGCGCGTCAGGGCACGAACGTCAGGAACAAATAAGCTGCCAGCAGGACGAGGTGCACGAGGCCGGACAGGACATTGGTCCGGCCCGTGCCATAGGTGATGACGGCCACCAGCACGCCGAGGGCCATCAGGACACTGTTGCTGGTCGAGATGCCCAATTCGAGCGGCTGGTCGATGACCACCGACACCAGGGCGACCGTCGGCACCGTGAGGCCGATGCTGGCGACGCCGCTGCCCAGCGCGAGGTTGAGGCTGGACTGGAGGCGGTTGCGCGCCGCCGCCCGCAGCGCGGCGACCGCCTCGGGCATCAGCACGATCGCGGCGATCACGATGCCGATCACGCCGACCGGGGCATGCACGGCGCCCAGCGCGCCCTCCAGGGCCGGGGTCAGGCCTTTCGCCAGCACCACGACGGAGAGCAGCGTCACCAGCAGAAGGCCGAACGAGGCGAATGCGATCCGCGGGCTGGGACGCTCTTGAGGTGTCTGGTCGTCGTCATCCTCGCCGATCGGCAGGAAATAGGCGCGATGCCAGCCGGTCTGGATGAACAGGAAGGCGGCGTACAGCACGAGGCAGACGACCGAGACGAAGACCAGCTGGAGTTCGGAATATTCCGCGCCCGGCGCCGACAGCACGTAGTTCGGCATCACCAGCACCAGGATCGCCATCGGGATCAGAACCGCGAGGAAAGCGTTGGCGCCCGCGACCTGGAACTCGGGCTCGCGATGGTAAACCGCGCAGACCACGATGCAGAGGCCGGCCAACCCGTGCAGCACCAGCATCACCACGGCATGGATGGAATCGCGCATCAGCGCCGGATTGGGCTCGCCGCCCACCATCAGCACGACGATCATGCCGACCTCGATCACCGTGACGGCCAGCGCCAGGACGAGCGTGCCGTAAGGCTCGCCGATCCTGAGCGCGATGACCTCCGCGTGATGGACCGCGGCGATGACATTGCCCAGCAGGATGGCGGCCAGCGGCACCGCGAGCAGCGCCGAGTCCGTCTTGCCGATGCCGAGCCAGGCCAAAAGGCCGAGCACGGGCAGGACAATCGAGTAGAGCGGGATACGGTGGATCGAAGCGGGGCCGGCCATGCTTCCTATTTAGAGGCTGGCCGGCGTCCCATCAATCAGTCCGGCTTGAGCAGGCCCTTCTGGAGCAGCTCCGCGACGTTGGCTTCGTCGGACTTCAGCACCGCGGTGAACTCGGCGGGGGTCGAGGGGCGCACGATGGCCCCGAGCTCGCGCAGGCGCTTGTTCGCCGTCTCGTCCTTGAGGCCGGCGACGACCGCCTTGTTCAGGCGGTCGACCAGCGGCTGCGGCGTGTCGGCGCGCACGAAAACGCCCGCCGTCGTGCCGCCCTCGAACGGCTTGCACCCCGCCTCCTTGAGCGTCGGCACGTCGGGCAGATCGGGAATGCGCTCGGTGCCGAACACCATCAGCGGCCGCAGCTTGCCCGACTTGATGTGCGGCATGGAACTGGTGAGCTGGTCGGAGAAGGAGTCGATCGTGCCGCCCAGCAGGTCGTTGATGCCGGGACCCGAGCCCCGGTACGGGATGATGTTGAACTTCACCTGCTCGTTGAGCTGGAGGCGCAGGATGGCGACGTGGTTGGTCGTGCCGTTGCCCGAATGGCCCATGGTAACGGTGGCGGGCTTGGCCTTGGTCTCGGCGAGGAAGGTCTTGATGTCCTTGAAGCGGCTGTCGGCGCGCACCACGATCAGCGTCGGCGCGGTGGTCAGCATGCTGACCGGCGCCAGCACCTTCAGCATCTGCTCCTTGCCCGCGAAGATCGGCGCGACGTAGCCCACGGTGAAGCTCGACATCACGATGGTGTAGCCGTCGGCCGGCGCGGCCACGGCGTTCTCGAGGCCCACGACGCCGCCGGCCCCGGGCTTGTTGTCGATCAGCACGGTCTGGCCGAGGTCGCGGCCCATCGGATCGGCCACGATGCGCGAGGTGACGTCATAGTTGCCGCCCGGCGCGAACGGGATGACCCAGCGGATCTGCTTGGAGGGAAACGTGTCGGCGCGCGCGAAGCTGGGCGCCGCCAGCGCCAGCGCGCTGCCGGCGAGAAAACTGCGTCGTTGGATGATCATGGTCGTCTGCCCCCTATTCCGGCTTCAACAGGCCGGATTTCACCAGAGGCGTGACGTTCGCCTCATCGCCCTTGAGGTAATCGGCATATTGCGCGGGAGTCGAGGGACGGGTTACCGCACCCAGCTCACCCAAACGTTTGCGCACCGCCGCGTCCTTCAGGGCAAAGGTGACGCCCTCGTTCAATTTCGCGATCAGCGGCGCCGGCGTGCCGGCCTTCACGAACAACCCGGCCGTCGTGCCGCCGTCGAACGGCGTGGCGCCGACGTCCGTGAGCGACGGCACGTCCGGAAGGGCGGGCAGGCGCTCGGGATTGATCGCCAGCAGCGCCTTCAGCTTGCCGGACTTGATGTGTGGCAGTGAGGTCGAGAGCTGGTCGGTGTAGAGGTCGATGCTGCCGCCCATCAGGTCGGCGAGGCCGGGGCCCGATCCCTTGTAGGGGATGATGTTGAACTGGACCTTCTCGCTCACCTGAAGGCGCAGGATGTCGACATGGTTCGAGGTGCCGTTGCCGGCGTGGCCGATGCTGACCGTGCCGGGCTTGGCCTTGGCTTCCGCCAGCACCGCGCGCATGTCGGCGAAGCGGCCGTTCGGCCGCGCCACGATGACCATCGGCACGGTGCTGAGCATCGTGACCGGCGTCACAGCCGACACCAGCGACGGCTTGCCGGCCATCAGCGGCGCGATGAACAGCACGCTGAAGCTCGCCATCACGACGGTATAACCGTCCGCCGGGGCGTTGATCGCGGCCTCGACGCCGACGATGCCGCCGGCGCCCGGCTTGTTGTCCATCACGAAGGTCTGATTGAGGTGCCGCCCCGCCGCTTCGCCCACGATGCGGGACGTCACGTCGTAATTACCCGCGGCGGCGAAGGGAATGACCCAGCGGACCGGCTTGTCGGGAAAGGTCTGGGCGAAGGCGTCCCGCGATCCGGCGGCCGCCCCCAGCAGGGCCAGACTGCCTCCTACGAATCCCCGTCTTTGCATTCCCATTTGCTTCCTCCCCCCCTTTACCGGAGTATCGATGGCACCTGAAAACGGCGTCAACGGTTGAAATCGGGCTCTTCCGGATCACATCGAAACGCAAAACAACGGACCGCGGGGAAAAACGGGCGTGCCCGAACATCAGACACCGCTGATTGCCATGATCGCCGCCGGCTTGATGCTGGCCTACATCTTCGGCCTGCTGGCCCACCGCCTTCGGATCCAGCCCCTGGTAGGTTATCTCGTTGCCGGCGTGGCCGTCGGCCCGTTCACCCCGGGCTTCATCGCCGACGCCAGCATGGCGACCGAGCTCGCCGAGATCGGCGTCATCCTGCTCATGTTCGGCGTCGGCCTGCACTTTTCGCTGAAGGACCTGATGTCGGTGGCGCACATCGCCGTGCCCGGCGCGATCCTCCAGATCGTGGTCGCCACGCTGATGGGCGCCGGTCTCGCCCGCCTGCTGGGCTGGAACTGGGATGCCGGCTTCGTCTTCGGCCTCGCTCTCTCGGTCGCCAGTACCGTCGTCATGATCCGCGCCTTCCAGGACCGCCGCATGATCGACACCGAGCGCGGGCGACTCGCGGTCGGCTGGCTGGTCGTCGAGGACCTGATCATGGTCCTGGCGCTGGTGCTGCTGCCCACCGCGGCGATGATCGCGCAGAACGACGCCGTGCCGCTCAGCCGCATGGTCTTCCAGCTCCTCGTCACGCTGGTGAAGGTCAGCATCTTCGTCGCGGTCATGCTGGTGGTCGGCCGCCGCGTCATCCCGTGGCTGATGCACTACACCGCGCACACCGGCTCGCGCGAGCTGTTCCGGCTGGCCGTCTACGCCATCGCCATCGGCGTCGCCTTCGGCGCGGCCCGCACGTTCGACGTATCCTTCGCTCTGGGCGCCTTTTTCGCCGGCATGGTGATGGGCGAGAGCAACCTCAGCCAGCAGGCCACCGAGGAAGCGCTGCCGTTGCGCGACGCCTTCGCGGTGCTGTTCTTCGTCTCGGTCGGCATGCTGTTCAACCCGCATGTCTTCGTCGAGGCGCCGCTCGCGCTCGCGGCCACGGTGGCGATCATCGTGGCCGGCAAGGCGGTCCTTTCCTGGGCCATCCTGCGGGCCTTCAGGCAGTCGAACAGCACCGCCCTCGCGGTCGCCGCGGGCCGCGCGCAGATCGGCGAATTCTCCTTCATCCTGATCGGGCTCGGCATCGAGATCGAGATCATCCCGCCGCTGGCGCGCGACCTCATCCTGGGCGGCGCGATCATCTCGATCGTGCTCAATCCCCTGCTCTTCGCCCTGCTGGCGCGCCGCCACCATCCGGAAACTGCGGTCCCCGGCTCGTCCGAGGAGCCGGCGCAGACGCTTCAGCCGACGACGCTGACCGGCCACAACGTGCTGGTGGGCTATGGACGCGTTGGCTCGCTGGTCGGGGCCACGCTCGCGCGCGACGGCGGCGGCATGGTGGTGATCGAAACCAGCGACGACAGCCTCGAGCGGGCGCGGCGCGACGGCGCGGAGATCTTCACCGGCAACGCCGCCGATCCGGAGATCCTGAAAGCAGCCAACCTCGCGCAGGCACGCCGGCTGTTCGTCACCATTCCCGAGGCATTCGAGGCGGGCCAGGTCGTGCAACAGGCGCGCACCGCCAATCCCACGCTCGATATCGTGGCGCGCGCCCATTCCGACGCCGCGGTCGAGCATCTCCAGAATCTCGGCGCCACCCGTGTGATCTCCGGCGAACGCGAGATCGCCGACCGAATGCTCGACTTCAGCCGCGAGGCCTCGTCCTAGCCTGTCGATGCGCGTTTATAGGCCGGTCGCGCCTGCACCCGCGCGACATAGTCGTCGAACACCTTCTCGCCCTTGAGGTTCGGTGCGCCGAACATCATGGCCCAGCCCAGCTCCGAGCCGATGTAGACGTCGGCCGCCGTGAACTTGTCGCCCAGCAGGTAAGGACCTGTCGTGAGCGCGGTCTTCAGGGTCGAGAGGACGTCCTCGTAGCTGCCCCATCCGACCGCCATTTTACGCTCGACCGGCGGCCGCTTCATCATCGTGTCGAGCAGCGCAGGCTCGAAGCAGCCGGCGCCGAAGAACAGCCAGCGATAGTAGGCGCCGCGTTGCGCGTCGCCCGGCGCGGGCGCCAGCCCGGCCTGCGGGAAGGCGTCCGCCAGATAGGCGATGATCGCGGCCGTCTCGGTCACCACCGTACCGCGATGCACGATCGTCGGCAGCTTGCCCATGGGATTGATCTTCAGGAAGTCCGGCGCCTTCTGCTCGTTCTTCTCGAAGTCGATCAGGACCTTGCGGTACGGCGCGGCCGTCTCCTCCTGCATCCAGTGCGCCATCGCCGCGCGCGAGCGGGGATTCCAGTAGAAGACAATGTCGTCGCTCGTGGACTCGTCGCTCATGGCTTCTCCTCCTACAGGTACACCGCCTTCATCTGCGCGTCGGCATAGCGGCCGCCGGCCGCCGCGCCCGGCGGCATCGCCTGCGCGAGACGGGCCGCTTCGTCGGCCGAGAGCGACACGTCGAGCGCCTTGAGGTTCTCGTCGACGCGCTCGGCACGCTTCGTGCCGGGGATCGGCACGATGTCCGTGCCCTGTGCCAGCAGCCACGCCAGCGCCACCTGGCCCGGCGTGCAGCCCTTGGCCGTCGCCATCGCTTCAATGGCCGCGACCAGCGCGAGGTTGCGCGCCAGATTGTCGGCCGCGAAGCGTGGATGGCGGCCGCGGCCGTCGCCTTCGGGAATATCGGAGGCCTGCTTGACCGATCCGGTCAGCATGCTGCGGCCGAGCGGCGAGTAGGCCACGAAGGAGATGCCGAGCGCGCGTGTCGTCGCCAGGGTCTCCTCGGCGTCCTTGCGATAGAGCAGCGAGTATTCGCTCTGCACCGCGGCGATGGGATGGGTCTCGTGCGCCCGGCGGATGGTTTCCGGCCTGGCCTCGCTGAGGCCGAGCGCCCGCACCTTGCCGGCCTTCACCAGCTCGCCCATGGCGCCCACCGTCTCCTCGATCGGCACCTTGGGATCGACGCGGTGCTGGTAGTAGAGATCGATCACGTCGACGCCCAGCCGCTGCAGGCTGGCCTCGCAGGCGGCCTTCACGTAGGCGGCGCTGCCGTCGACGCCGTTGGCGCCGCCCGGCTGCTGGGTCTGGCCGAACTTGGTCACGACCAGCGCCTTGTCGCGCTTGCCGCCGGCCAGCGCCTTGCCGAGCAGCGTCTCGTTGTGGCCCCAGCCGTACATGTCGGAGCTGTCGAGCATCGTCACGCCGCGATCCAGGGCGTGGTGAATGACCTTGATGCCCTCTGCATCGTCGCTCTTGCCGTAGGCGCCCGAGAGCGACATCAAGCCGAGTCCGATCGGAAAGGCGCTGAGGCTGCTGCCGCCCAGCTTGCGCGGCGATTTCGTGACGGTGACGGTCATGGGGGATCCTCGCTTTCGCAGGACACGCTAGCACAGACCGTCAGGCGGCGTTCCAGCCGCCCTCGACCATCAGGACGGATCCGGTCGTAAACGACGAATCGTCGCTCGCCAGGAAGAGCGCGGCTTTGGCCACTTCCTCGACCCGGCCGAAGCGGCCGAGCGGATGGCGGTCGAGCGAGCGCTGCCGCGCGGCGTCCGGATCGGGGGCGCGCGTGAAGGAGCGGTGCAGGAACGGCGTGTCGATCGCCCCCGGGGCGATGGCGTTGGCGCGCACCTTGTCGGCGGCATAGTCGAGCGCCACCGAGCGGGTCATGGCGATCACCGCCCCCTTGGACGAGGCGTAGCTCGCGCTGCCGCGGCCGCCGCTCAAGGGGATCTGCGAGGCGATGGTGACGACCGAACCGCCGCCGCCCGCGATCATCGGCCCGAGCGCGGCCTTGACCCACAGGAAAGTGCCGCGCGCATTGACCGCGAAGACCCGCTCCCATTCCTCCTCGGTCGTGTCGAGCAGCTTCTTGCCGATCGACATGCCGGCGGCGGTGACCACGCAGTCGACCCGCCCCCAGGCCTTCGTCATCTCGCCCACGACCTTTTCCGCCAAGGCCGCATCGGCGACATCGCCCTCGAAGCAGAGCGCGCCCGACGGCGGTTCCGGCACCTTGTCGCGATCGACGAGCGCGACCCTGGCGCCCTCCGCCGCGAACAGGCGCGCGATCCCCGCGCCGATGCCCGAGGCGGCGCCGGTGATCAGCGCCGTCCGGCCGGCCAGCTTGCCGCTCACGCGACCACCCGCTCGAGGAAACGCTTGAGGCGATCGGACTTGGGTGTACCGAAGATCTCGTCGGGCGTGCCCTGCTCGACTACCTTGCCCTGGTCCATGAACACGACCCGGTCGGCGACGCGGCGGGCAAAGCCCATCTCGTGCGTGGCCACGACCATCGTCATGCCCTCGGCCGCCACCTGCTCCATCACCGCCAGCACTTCACCGACCAACTCGGGATCGAGCGCCGAGGTCGGCTCGTCGAACAGCATCACCTTGGGGTTCATCGCGAGCGCGCGGGCGATCGCGACGCGCTGGCGCTGGCCGCCCGAGAGATGCTCGGGGAAGGCATCCATCTTGTGCGCGAGGTCGACCTTGCGCATCAGCTCGTGGCCGACCCTGGCGGCGTCGGCCGTCGACAGGCCGCGCACCTCGACCAGGCCCAGGATCACGTTCTCGAGGGCGCTGAGATGCGGCCAGAGATGGAAGAGCTGGAACACCATGCCGATCTCGGCGCGCTGGGCCGCGAGCTCGCGGCCGCCCAGGCGGCGCGCCTGACCGCCTTTGTCGCTGAAACCGACCCGCCGGCCGGCCACCTTGACCACGCCCCCGGTCGGCTCTTCGAGGAAGTTGAGGCTGCGCAGCAGCGTGCTCTTGCCTGAACCGCTCGGCCCGATCAGGCAGACGACTTCGCCTGGCTGCACCGTGAGGTCGACGCCGTTCAGCGCCTTCACGGACTCGCCGTAGGTCTTGGCAAGGCCGGTCACCTCGATCATCGGCGCGTCAGCCATTGCCGCCCGCCGCCAGGAGGAGTTGCCGCCGGCGCCGGCGGCTGAGGCCGCGCTCGTCGTAGCGCAGGCGCTTCTCGAGCCAGAGCTGGAGCACCGTGAGGGCGCTG
Source organism: Pseudomonadota bacterium (assembly GCA_018240695.1). Taxonomy (GTDB): domain Bacteria; phylum Pseudomonadota; class Alphaproteobacteria; order Reyranellales; family Reyranellaceae; genus Reyranella. Next base: position 16,291 of record JAFEFH010000022.1, read on the forward strand.
GTCAGCAGCAGGTAGATCACCCCCGCCGCCGTCAGGATCTCGATGGCGCGATAGGTGCTGGAGTAGATCATCTGCGCGGTCAGCATCAGCTCCGGCACGGTGATCACCGAGGCCAGCGACGATCCCTTGGTGTGCGAGATGAAGTTGGTCATGTACGGCACGATCGCGACCCGCAACGCCTGCGGGATCACGACCCGGCGCAGGATGCGCGGCCACGACATGCCGACCGCCTGGGCCGCCTCGATCTGGCCGGGATGGACCGATTGCAGGCCCGCGCGCAGGATCTCGCAATTGTAGGCGGTCGTGCTGAGCGACATCGCGACGATCGCGGCCGGGAACGGCTCGAGCGTGACGCCGAAGGCGGGCGCGGCATAGTAGACGAAGAAGAGATGCAGCAGCATCGGCGTGCCACGGAAGATCAGCACGTAGGTCCAGACGATGCCGCGCAGCACCGGAAAGCGCGACATCCGGCCGAGCGCCAGGAAGAAGCCCAGCACCGTGCCGATGCCCTGGCTCAGCAGAGTGATCACGATGGTCACCCCCGCCGCCTGGAACAGGATCGGCAGGTAGGGGATGACCATGCTGAAGTCGATATTCATGCCGCTCTCGCGCGGGTCCCGGGCTTCACGATCAGGGGTCGCGGTCGACCAGCTGGGCGCTGTAGCCGTCGATGCCGAAATATTGCTTGCCCCACTTGTCGAGCAGGCCTTCCTTCTTCATGTCGCGGATCGCCTGGTCGAAGGCGGCCTTGAGCTCCTTCGAGCCCTTCTGCATCGGCACGCCGACATAGCGCACCACGAACGGCTCGCCGGTGATCTTGGCCACCCCCGCATGCGTCTTCAGGAACGCCGCCGCCGCGGTGTCCGGCGAGATCGCCACGTCGATGCGGCCCGCCGCGAGGTCGGAGAACAGCTCGGTGTTGCCGGGATAGCCCTTGAACGACTTGAAGGCGCCGTACTGCTTCTCGATCTCGCGCGCCGGCAGTTCGCCGTCCGCGCCGCCCGAGATGCCGCCCACGTTCTTGCCCTTGAGGTCCTTGTAGCTCTTCACGTCGTTCACGCCGGTGCGGACCACGGCCACGATCGCCGAGCGCGAGTACGGGATCGAGTAGTCGAAGATCTTCTTGCGCTCCTCGGTGATGTTCACGTTGGAGAACACGGCGTCGAAGCGGCCGGTCTGAAGGCCCGGCATGATGCCCTTGAAGTCGAGGCGCGCGATGTCGAACGGCACGCCGATCTTCTTCTCCATGTAGTGCGCGACGTCGATGTCGTAGCCCACCAGCTCGTTCTTCTCGTTGACGTACGAGACCGGCAGCAGGTTGCCGCTGGTGGCGCCCAGCAGCTTGCCGCGCTTCTTGATCTCGGCCAGGTCGGCCGCCATGGCCGCACTTGCAAGGCCGGCGAACGCCGCCACGACGCCCACGAACAGCATTGTCTTGCGCATGATGTCCCCACTTCCCCAATAGAGGGCGGCACCTTGCGCCCGGCCGCGCCGGGTGTCACGCCTCGGCGGCCCCGGCGCGGAATTCCGCAGTGCTTGTTTGCATTTCCTCGGCAAAATGGCGCTGCTTTACAACACCACGGACAGGCGTAGGCTTCGGCCACTGGTGGCGGTTCGCGGCGTGTCGTGGCCGGCTCTCGTTCGCTCTACCCGGTCCCGCAGGTCCGCAGCCCTTCGAACGTTGTTCAGGAGGAGACGACCATGGCCATGGGTACCCACATCCGCAATCCGATCGAATGGAGCTGGGATCAGCTCAAGCTGTCGGGACACGCCGTCGGCTCGGCGGCGCACGCGCTCGACGAAGCGCTCGACGACCGCGAGGCGGCGCCGACGGTCGAGCGCATCGGCTTCGCCGACCTGCGCGATGCGCTCGCGAAGGGCCTCGCCGATTTCGGCGTCTTCCGCAGCGACGTGATCTTCCTCTGCCTGCTCTATCCGATCGTCGGCCTCGTGCTGTCGCGCGTCGCGTTCGGGCACGGCATGCTGCCGCTGATCTTCCCGCTCGCCTCGGGCTTCGCGCTGCTCGGGCCGGCCGTCGCGCTCGGCCTCTACGAGATGAGCCGGGAACGCGAGAACGGACAGGACGCCGACTGGCGCCAGGCCTTCGGCGTCATGCGGTCGCCGGCGTTCGGCGCGATGCTGCTCCTTGGTCTCCTGCTGCTGGCGATCTTCGCGCTGTGGCAGGTCGCGGCCTTCGCCGTCTACAACGTGACCTTCGGCCCGCAGATGCCGGCGTCACTCGAGTCCTTCGCGCACGATGTGCTGACCACGGTGCCGGGCTGGACGATGATCGTCGTGGGCTGCGGCGTCGGCTTCGTCTTCGCCGCGGTCGTGCTCGCCATCAGCGTGGTGTCGTTCCCGCTGCTGCTCGACCGGCATGTCGGCCTGTCGACGGCGGTCGTGACGTCGGTGCGCGCGGTGAGGACCAATCCCGGGCCGATGGCCGCCTGGGGCCTGATCGTGGCGGCGGGTCTCGTGGTCGGCGCGATCCCGCTGATGCTAGGTTACGCCATCGTGATCCCGGTGCTGGGCCACGCCACGTGGCATCTCTACCGGCGCGTCGTCCCGCGGCCCGCGGCGGCGCGGATCACGCAACAGACGTCCTGATCAGACGCCCAGGTAGCGGTGGAGGATCTCGGGCTGGTCGCGCACCGCCTGCTTGGTGAGCGACTCGACGATGTGCCCGTTGTTGATGATGTAGACCCGGTCCGCGAGCGTCAGCGCAGCCTGGATGTTCTGCTCGACCACGACGATCGTCTGGCCGGCTTCGGCCAGGCGGCGGCAGGTCGCCAGCAGGTCCTGCACGATGACGGGCGCCAGGCCCTCGAACGGCTCGTCGAGCAGGATGAGCTTGGGATCGCGGATCAGCGCGCGCCCGATCGCCAGCATCTGCTGCTCGCCGCCCGACAGATCGGTGCCGCGGCTGCCGCGGCGCTCCTTGAGGCGCGGGAACATCTCGTAGATGCGGTCGAGCGGCCAGCGGTTCGGCGCGGTCAGGCCGGCCAGGATCAGGTTTTCCTCGACGTTGAGCGCGCCGAAGATGCGCCGGTCCTCGTGGACCAGCTGCATGCCGGCCTGGGCGATGACGTGGCTCTTCTGGCCCGCGACGTTCTTGCCGTCGAACATCACCTTGCCAGTGCGCGGCGTCACCACGCCCATCAGGCTCTTCATGGTCGTGCTCTTGCCGGCGCCGTTGCGGCCCAGCAACGCCACGACCTCGTTGCGCTCGACCTTCAGGCCGACGTCGAACAGGATGTGCGAATCGCCGTAATAGGAATTCAGGCCCTCGACCTCGAGCAGGCTCATTCGTGCAGCCCTCCGAGATAGGCTTCCTTCACGACCGGATCGTTCTTGATCTGGTCGGGCGTGCCTTCGGTCAGTACGCGGCCTTCCTGCAACACCGTGATCCACTCCACCAGCTCGAACAGCGAGTCCATGTCGTGGTCGATCACGATCATGGTGCGGCCCTTGGCGATCGACTTCAGCAGCTTGACCGTCGCCACGCGCTCGCTCGGGCTCATGCCGGCCAGCGGCTCGTCGAGCAGCAGCAGGCTGGGCGACGTGGCGAGCGCCAGGCCGATCTCGAGGCGACGCTTCTCGCCGTAGGCCAGCGCCGAGACCGTGGTGTCGGCGCGCGCCGTCAGGCTGATCAGCTCGAGCGTGCGGTCGACCTGCTCGGTGAGGCCCGGGATCTTCGCCGGATTGCGGAACAGGTCGAGGCGGAACTTGCCGCGCAGCTCGGCAAGCGCCGCGATCGTCAGGTTCTCCCGCACCGTCAGGCGCGTGAAGAGCTGGTTCACCTGATAGCTCTTGGTCAGGCCGAGCTGGCAGACGTCGGTCACGCCGCGGCCGGTGATGTCCTTGCCCTCGAACATGATGGTGCCCGAGGTCGGCGGGACCTCGCAGGTCAGCATCTTGAAGAAGGTGCTCTTGCCCGCGCCGTTGGGACCGATGATGCCGCGCAGCTCGCCCACCTTGACGGTGAAGTCGATGTCGCTGTTGGCCAGCAGGCCGCCGTAGCGCTTGGTCAGGCCCGTCGCTTGCAGGATCGTGCCGACCTCCAGGTTGCCCTCGCGATGACGGGCCGGCATGCTCTCGTCGGCCACGACGATCGGCTCGAGCGCCTCTTCCGGCGCCTCCTCCTCGACGGCCTTGCGATGGGTGATCAGCGCGTAGAGGTCCTTCACGCCGCCGATCAGGCCGTGGCGCAGGAAGCAGACCAGCAGCACGAAGACGATGCCCAGCACCAGCTTCCAGGCGCTGCCCAGTCCCATGGCGCTTTGCAGGAAGTCGCGCAGGAACAGCCATACCGTGGCGCCGAGCAGCGGTCCGAACAGCGTGCCGACGCCGCCGATGGCCGTCTGCATGACGAGCTGGCCGGACGTGTCGAAGGAGAAGGCGTCGGGCGGCATGAAGCCCTGGAGGACGCCCAGCAGGCCGCCGGCGATGCCGGCATAGGCCGCGGCGATCACGAAGGCCGTGAGCTTGTAGGCGAAGACCGAGTGGCCGAGCGCGGCGGCGCGCAGCGGGTTGTCACGGATCGCGCTCAGGATCTTGCCGACCGGCGAGCGCACGATGCGCAGCGCCACGACGATGCCGATGAAGTAGCAGATGGCCAGGAAGTCGTACATCGACCAGCCGGTGCCGACGTTCCACTTGAAGCCCAGCAGCTCGAGCTTCGGCGTCGGCACGCCCGGGATGCCGTTCTCGCCGCCGGTCCAGTGCGACAGCGGCGAGTTCTCGAGGAAGTAGAACATCTCGGCGATCGCCACGGTGATCATCGCGAAGTAGATGCCGGTGCGGCGCAGCGCGAGCACGCCGACCAGCACGCCGACGATCATCGAGATCAGGGTGCCGATCAGCAGCGCCAGCGGCACGCTGGTCACCATGTCCTGGGTCAGCAGGTAGGCGGCGACGAAGCCGCCGGTGCCGAAGAAGGCGGACTGGCCGAACGACAAGAGGCCGGTGAAGCCGAACAACAGGTCGAAGCCCAGGCCGAACAGGCCCCAGATCAGGATCTGATTGACCGTGTTGGGCGCAAAGCCGAGCGGCGGCAGGACGATCGGCGCCAGGATCAGGCCGAGGGCCGTCAGGCCCTCGATCAGGAAGGGAATGCGGCGCCGGGGAGCGGGAGAAGACTTCACTGCAACACTCAATCGCGGCTATGCGCGCCGAGAAGGCCGCGCGGACGGACCAGCAGCACCAGCGTCATCGCCGCGAACAGCATGACGTAGGCATAGCCCGGGTTGATCATCGACGTGATGCTGAGGATCTGGCCGGCGATCAGGCCGCCCAGGATCGCGCCGGGGAACGAGCCGACGCCGCCGATCACCACGACGACGAAGGTCTGCACGAGGATCATCTCGCCGACCTCGGGCACCAGCGACACGACGGGCGCGTTGACGATGCCCGCGAAGCCCGCGGCCATGGCGCCGATGCCGAAGACGATCATGAACACGCGGAAGACGTTGATGCCGAGCGAGTCGACCATCAGCGAGTCCTCGATGCCGGCGCGCACGATCATGCCGAGCCGCGTGCGGTAGAGGACGATGTAGAGGATCAGCAAGGCGACGGCGACGATGCCGACGACGACCAGGCGGTAGGTCGGATAGAGCATGAAGCCGAGCGGCGTCACGCCCACCGCCCACGGCGGCGGCGGCACCGAGCGCGACAGGCTGCCGAAGGCCAGGCGCACCAGCTCGACGAAGACGATCGAGAGGCCGAAGGTGACCAGCAGCTGGTCCTCGTTCGGACGCGAATAGAAGTGGCGGATGATCACCCGCTCCATCACGACGCCCACGATCATGACGAACAGCGCCCCCGAGGCGACCGCCACGACGTAGGAACCGGTCGCCTGGAAGGCGAAGTAGCCGGCGTAGCCGCCCATCATGAACATGGCGCCATGCGCCAGGTTCAGCACGCCGAGCGTGCCGTAGATGATGGTCAGGCCGGAACTGATCAACGCGAGCAAGGCGCCGAGCACCAGCCCGTTGAACATTTGCGAGACGAGATTTGCCCAGGTGATCAACGCTTTATTCCCATCCCAATCATGCAACGGGACGGCCGATCATCGGCCGTCCCGGCACGGGAACCAAGCGGCGGCGTCAGGCCGCCACCATCATCAGGTATAGTCGCCGAGCTTGCAGCCGAACGCGTCCGGCTTCTGCATGAGCGGCTCGCCCGGCAGGATCTCGAGGACGTCCCAATAGTCCTCCTTGCCCTTCATGGCGGAGGTCTTCTTGCCGCGGACGATGATGACCGGGCGGACGAGCTGATGGTCTTCGGGGCGGAAGTGCACCTTGCCGACCATCGTGTCCATCTCCTTGCCGGCTTCGTAAGCCTTGATGACGTCCGGCGGATAGAAGCTGCCGGCCGTCTCGACCATGTTGGCCCACATGGCGATCTGGAGGTAGCAGCACTGCGCGCCCCACTCCGGCTTGTAGCCGAACTTCTTGGAGAACTCGTCGTTGAACTGCTTGGCGAGCGGGAACTTGTCCTCGATGCCCCACCAGTAGCTGGTGGAGGCGAGCACGCCGCCCATCAGGTCGCCGCCGACTTCGCGGGCCAGGAACGGAACCTGGTACGGAACGACCAGCTTCTGCTTGTCGAGCACGCCGAACTGCTTGGCCTGCTGGATCGACAGGACCGCGTCGTGGCCCCAGTTGATGTTCAGGAAGATGTCCGCACCCGAGTTGGCGATGTTGAGCAGGAACGAGCTGTAGTCCGGCGCGCCCAGCGGGCAGACCTGGTTGGTGACCGTGCTCCAGCCGCCTTCCTTGTTCAGGAACTCCTGCATCGACTTCTGCACGGTGTGACCGTACGTGTAGTCGGGCGTCAGGTACGCGGCCTTCTTGCCCTTGCCGAATTCCTTCAGCAGCACGGGGCCGATGCCGGCGGCGGCGGTCTGGCCGTAGGTGCACTCACGGAAGCCGTAGCGCACGCAGTCCTTGCCGGTCGTGTCGTTCGAGCCGGACACGGAGCTGAGGAAGATCACCTTCTCGCGCTGGGCCAGCTTGTTGAGGGCGACGGCGACGGCGCTCGAGGTGCCGCCCATCATGAGGACGGCCTTGTTCTCGGTGATGAAGCGCGAAATGTTCTGCACGCCCGCGTTCGGCTTGGCTTCGTCGTCGGCCACGCCGTACTTCACTTCCTTGCCGAGCACGCCCTTGGTGGTCTTGGGCGAGATCGCCTTGATCAGCGCGTTGCCCGAGTTGATGTGCTCGATCGCGAGCTGCGCGCCCTTGAGCTCGTCCTCGCCCTGCACCGCGTAGGTGCCGGTGCGCGGCATGGTGAGGCCCACGAACACCGAGGAGCCGCTGGAACCCGCCGGATAAGTACCGATTGCGCCCTTGGCCTGGCCCCAGGCCGGACCTGGCATGAAGAGCTGCGCGGTGCCGGTCGAGAAGGCGCCGAGGCCGGCGCCGGTGACGGCGGCGCGGCGCAGGAAGTCGCGCCGGGACGTCGAATTTCCAGAAGATTTAGCCATTTTACAGTCTCCTCCCGTTAATCGGTCTATTCCCCGTCCGGCATTGTCTCCGCCTTTGGTCGGGGTCGCCTTAGGCCAAATTATTGATGCAGATTAACAAAAAAGAACGGGCACACGCCAAAGGGTGGGGAAATGCAGGGACTGACGCGCAAGATCGTGGGCGATCGCTGGGACGGCGCGTTCGTCGCCCGCCTGCGCCGCTACATTGAATTCAGCGCCTCTGAGATCAACGACCTGCGCGGCCTGCTCGAGGTCGAGCACAGCGTGCGCAAGCGCCGCGACGTCGTCGTCGAAGGCGGCAGCCACGCCAGGCTCAGCTTCGTGAAGAACGGTGTCGCCGCGCGCTACAAGGTGCTGCACAACGGCAAGCGCCAGATCGTCAACATCATCGTGCCGGGCGACGTGATCGGCCTGCCCGGCAGCTTTCTCGACACGACGTCCTTCGCCGTCGTAGCGCTCACCGACATGAAGCTCGAAGTCTGCGCGCTCGACGACTACGTGGCGCTGGCCCATCGCCGCCCGAAGTTCGGCCTCGCGCTCAGCTGGCTCGCCGTTCACGAAGCCACGACCTATGCCGAGCACATCGTCGACATCGGCCGCCGCACGGCGCTCGAGCGCGTGGCGCACTTCCTGCTCGAGATCCACGACCGCCTCGCCGCCGTCGGCCGCGCCGCCGCCACGGAGTTCGACCTGCCGGTGTCGCAGGAGATCATGAGCGACGCGCTGGGCCTCAGCGTGCCGCACATCAACCGCATGCTGGCGGAGCTGCGCGAGAGCGGCATGATCGCGCTGGCCGGCCGCCACGTTTCCTTTGCCGACATCAAGCGCCTCCAGCAGCTCGCGCACTTCGAGCCGGTGCGGCTGACCCGGATTCCCGCGCCGTCGCAACCTTCCACGATCATCGTGCCGAAGCGGCCCGTCGACCGCACCACGGTCGACCGTCCAGCCGTCGGTCGCCCGGCCGTCGCCCGTCACGTGGGCGGCCGCGCGGCGCTGGCGAACTAGGGCGACGCCTCGCGCATCAGCACCGCCACCGCGCGGTGATAGACGATGCCGAGCGCACTGCGCGCCGGCGCGTCGATGACGACATGGCCGACGACACGGCTGGGCGTGCCCGGCAGCGGCTTCTCGCCGACCAGCAGCACGCGATAGATCGCTTCCTCCGGGATCAGCGCCCCGCCCTCCTTGCGGCGCACCGGGACCGGCCCGCCGAGCGTCGAGGCCAGTTCCTGCACCTCCAGCGTCTGCGTCGAGACGTGCGCCATCTCGGCGACCTTCACTTCCTGTGTCGGACCGTCGACGGGAATGAAGGAGGCGCGGGCGCCCACGGCCACGCGATCGAGGTCGGCTTCGGCCACGAATGCCTCGACGACCGAGGCGCCGCCGGTGATCAGCACGCCGAGCTTCTCGAGCCGGCGGATGTCGGCACCGACCTGGAGGCCGGTCGGGATGTCGCGCACCACGCCCGCGAACGGGGCCACGATTTGAAGGCTCTGCAACCGCGACTGCGCCCGCACCAGGGCGGCCGTCGCCTCGGCCACGCGCGCGCCGGCCGATTGCTGCTCGCCACGCCGACCGGGATTGTAGATGCCGGCCGTCTGGTCGGCCTGCGCCGCGATCAGCTGCGCCCGCGCCGCCAGGATCGCATGGTCGATCTCCATCGACTCGAGCTGGAACATCACCTGCCCTTCGGCGACGCGCGTGCCCTCGGCGATCATGGCCTTGAGCCGGCCGGGCTCGGACGACAGCAGGTTCGCCTGCCGCTCGGCGCGCAGCAGCGCCGGCGCCTCGACCTTGCCGCGCCACGGCACGGCCAGCGCCAGGATCAGCAGCGCGAAGACCGACAGGGTGACGACGGTGTGCCGGTTGAGCCGCGTCGTGCGCGATATCTTCGCCCAGGTCATCAGCTCGTTCAGGATCGGCTTGGTCACGAAGTACCAGATCTCGACAAACATCAGGAAGATGCCGAGCAGCTTGAAGGTGAAGTGATAGACCAGCACCGCGATGCCGGTGAACAGGAAGAAGCGGTAGATCCAGCAGGCGATCGAATAGCCCACGACGAGGCGCGCGAAGTGCGGCGACAGCTTCTCGGGCGCCTCGGCGCCGGGCCGAAACAGCAGCTCGCGCAGGAACCAGCGAGTATAGGCGAAGCCGCGCTCCTGCAGGTTCGGAAAGTCGAGCAGGTCCGACATGATGTAGTAGCCGTCGAACCGCATCAGCGGGCTGAGGTTGACGACCAGCGTCAGCAGCCAGGTCGAGCTCGACAGCACGAACATCGCCGAGCGCGCCGGGCCGTCGGGCAGGATCGCCCAGGCGATCGACGCCAGCGCCGCGATCAGGATCTCGGTCGCCATGCCCGCGATGTCGATCACCAGCCGCTGGCGCCGATCCGAGAGGCGCCAGGCATCGGTGGTGTCGGTCCACAGCACCGGCCACATGACCAGGAAGGCGATCCCCATCGAGGGCACGCGGCAGCCGAAGCGCTTGGCCGCGAAGCCGTGCCCCAGCTCGTGGAACACCTTCGCGAACGACACCGCGATGCCCATCTCGATCAGGCCGGGGATGGTCGTCTGCGCCACGAGGCTGTGGGTGTAGGTCTCCCAGTCGCGCGAGATCAGGTAGAGCGCGATCAAGCTCAATACACCCACGACCGCCAGTCCGCCGCGGCTGAACATGCGGCCGACGACCGGCAGGACGGCTGTGAGGAACCGGTCGGGATCGACCAGCCGCAGCCGCAGGAAGAGGTAGTTGTGGATCAGCCACGATCCCGGCGAGCGCCGGCGCGCCACCTGTTCGGCCGCCATGCGCTGGCTGTCGGCGGCCGCGCTCGGTTGCAGGAGACCGGCGCTGTAGGCGAACTTGGCGAAGCGCGCGACATCTTCGCTGCTGGCCTTCAACGTCGTCTCCTCGCCGAGCGAGCGCAGGATCGCGTCGGCGGTGCGCAGCCGCCAGCGGCTCAGGATCTCGAAGTCGAGCCAGCCCAGGCGGATGAAGCGGTGGCGTGCCGGGTCGTAGACCGACCAGGTCGGGGCGCCGTCGGACAAGGGACCGCGCGACAGCGACAGGTCCTCGCGCAGCGGCGGCAACGCGGAAGCGGCCGTGGCGGCGGTCATGCGACCAGTTGGCGGAGGAAGGCGATCGGCCGGCGCAGCAGCCACAGCACGAGTGGCCGGCGCGGGCCGAAGATCTTGGCCGTACCCTTGAGGCCGAGCCGCAGCCCCTGCTCGTCCTTGAGATCGGCGCGCGCGATGTAGCTCAGCACGCCGCTCGGCGTTATCGTCGTGGCGTAGCTCATGAAGACCAGGCGGCCGTCGGACGGGCTGTCGGGATTGAGGTTGTTGAAGAACGACACCTCGGCGCCCTCGGCGAAGTTCGCCTCTTCGGTGACCGGCAACTCGATCTCGATGCGGGTCGAGGACGGCGGCGACACCTGCATGATGCGCTCGCCCACTTCGACCGGACGGCCGATCCATTCGGCGGGATCGTTGAACACCGCGATGCCGTCGGCCGGCGCCACGATGTCGGACCGCTCGAGGCGCGACCGGCGGTAGTCGTAGTCCGCCCGCGCCTCGTCGAGCTTGCCGCGCAGCTCCGCGAGCTTTTCGCGCGCGCGCGGATCGCCGATCGCTTCCTGCGTGATCTGCCGGTACTGGGTCGACGCCACTTCGTAGGTCTTCGCCGAGACGCGGAACTCGGCTTCGAGCTGGCGCCGCTCCAGCCGCACCAGCAGCTGGCCCGCCTTGACCGGCGCATTGGGCGAAACCTGGATGGCATCGACCACGCCGGCGAACGGCGCGCGCACGAACATCGGCGTGCGCGCCACCACCTCGGCGGGCGCGATGGCGCTGGTGCGCACCGGCAGGAGACCGAGCCCGACCAGCGCGATTGCCGCGGCGATCGCCGCCGTGCGGCGCAGGCGGTGCACGCCGCCCGTCTTGACCGGCGCCACGCGGACCCGCGACATCTCCCAGGCATGGGCGTAGCTGCCGGCCAGGTTCTCGATCACCGGGAATTCGGCCTCGGGCCACGGCTCGCGGCGGGAGAGCATCAGCACGGCCACGGTCTGCTCGCGCACCCGCAGCGGCCACCACAGGATATTGGGGGCGAGCCAGTTCTCGTCGTTCACCGAGGCCTTGGCGACCACCTCCGCCGGCACGATCTGCTGGGCGTCGCGCCCGTGCGCGCCACCGGCGACGGCCTTGTAGAGCCGGTTCAGGAACAGCACGTAGGGCGCGCCGCCCTCGGGCCGGTTGCCGCCGGACAGCGCCGCGACCTTCTCCGAGCGCGCGTCCCACAGCACGGCCTGGTCGTAGCGCACCGCGCGCAGCGACTCGTTCACGATGACGAAGGGCAGCTCGTCGCGGCTGGCCTCGCGCGCGCGTTGGCCGAGCTGGAGCAGCTCGGCCAGGCGCAGAAGCTGCTGATTCAGCCCGTCGGACATGATGCGCCTAGTGCGACGCCTCGGGGAACTGCGCGACGCCGCTCATGCCCGGCAGCAGGCTCGACGTGTCGCCGCCGGCGATTCGGCCGTAGATCTTGATCGTCTGGCTGGCGGCATCGACCTTGCCCGAGATGCGCGTGATCTTGGAGTCGTATGACTTCTGCGTCTCGGTCACCTGCACGCGCGCGTCGGCGCCGATCTTGAGCCACGACAGCCAGACCGACGGCACGATGAACTCGAGCTCGAGGTCCTTGTCGCTCACCAGGTCGAGCAGCGGCGCGCCGATCTGCACGAACTGGAAGTTGCGCACCGGCACGTTGGCGACCCGGCCGCCGAACGGCGCCTTGATCTCGCAGCTGTCGACCGCGGTCTGGGTCAGGGCGAGATCGGCCTTGGCGACCTCGACGTCGTTCTGCGCCGTCACGAAGTCGGCCTTGGAATAGGCGTTCAGCGCCTTCAGCGACTTCTGCGTGTTGAGGATGTCCTGGCGCTTCACCAGTTCGGCGCGAGCGCGGCCCTGCGTGGCTTCCTGCTGCGCGCAGTTGAAGCGCGCGATGACCTGGCCTTCCTGTATGGCGTCGCCGTCATTGGCGGCGAATTCGATCAACTGGCCCGACATCGGCGCCGAGATCACCGCGGTCGTGCGCGCCGTCACCTGCACGCCGATCGGCGCGTTGGGCGACATCGCGGCGACCGCCGCGGAGGCCGTCGGCAGCCCGCCGCCCGGCAGCGTCGCGTCGGGGCCGTTCGGCACGGCGATCGAGGTCGCGGGCGACGACGACGGCCCGATCGGCAGCAGCGAGATGTCGGACTGCGCGGACGCCGCCGTCGCCGCGAGGGCGCAGGCGGCGGCGAAACCGGTACGAAGCAGGATACGCGTGGTCATCTTCCTATTGCGACATTTCGGGAAGCTGGCCCATCTGCCAGCGGCTGACCGACCGCTCGACCTCCGCGGTGAGCGTCGGCAGGTCGTGCATCTCGGCGCCGGCGGGCACGAGATCCATGCCGGTGGCCGAATAGATCGACGCCAGCGAGCCCAGCACCTTGACCTGCGCCTTGTCGCGCTGGATGCGGGTCGTCAACACGGTGAGCTGGCGGCGGATACGGTCCGCCTCGGACTGTGCGCCGGCCATCGAGACGTCGTTGGCGACGCGGCCGATCTGCTCGCCGACCTTGTCGACTTCCTGCGCCGTCTTGTAGCTGTTGAGCGAGTTCGCGTAGTCCTGGATCGCCAGGTTGACCTGGCTCAGCACCGCGACGCTGAGCGCCAGCCGCCGCTCCTCGGAGAGCTCGACCGCACCCTTGGCGACCTTGATCGCCAGCGGCCCCTGCACGAGGTTGAAGATGTTGAACGTCGCGCGGACGCCGACCTCGGCCCAGGTGCTCTGGTACAGCAGGTTGTTGGAGTTGTAGTTGAGGCCCGAGACGATGCCGACACCCGGCAGCATCTTGATGATCTCCTTATAGACGTCCTGCTGGTCGATCTTCTGCTGATACTGCTCGATCCGCAGCTCGGGCCGCATCGCGAGGCCGATCATCTCGAGCTTGTGGTTGTCGATGCTCTCCGTCGGCTCCAGCGTGTCCGGCGCCACGGTGTAGGTCACGACCGAGTCGGACGGGATGTTGATCAGGCTGGCCAGCTCGATGTGCGCGGCCGTCAGGTCGTTGTGGATGCGCTCCAGCTCGCTCAGCACGATGACCATGTTCTGCTGGAAGTCGAGCAGCGCCAGCGGCGACTGGAGGTTCTGGTTGCTGACCTGGCGCGACACCTTGAGAATCTCGCGCGCGGTCTTCAGCATCGGGTCGATCTTGGGCAGCAGCTGGGCGGCCGACGCGGCGCGCCAATAGGCGTTGGCGGTGGTGCGCGAGATGTTGTCGATCACCTTGCGGCGGCGCTCGACGGCGATCAGGGCGCGGAATCCCTGCTGCTTGGCGCCGAAGTAGCTGATGCCGAGGTCGAGCGCGTTCCAGGTCAGCGTCAGGTCGGCGCTGGTGTACTGCGGCTGCTGCGAATACGAGTATTGCAGGCTCGGGCTCTGGGTCTTTACGTCGATGCTCTGCGAGGCGTTGTAGTTGTTGCGGCCGTCGTAGCCGGCACCGACCGCGAGACGCGGCAGCATCTGCGCGAAGGCGAGGTCGAGCTGGCGCTCCTGCAGGTTGGCCTCGGTCTTCGAGAGCTGGGCGTCGTAGTTGTACTTCAGCGACCGCGAGATCGCCTCGGCGAGGCTCAGCGGGCCGTTGAGCGGCACGTAATGGTCGTCGATGTACTTGCGATCGCTGGCGGCGCGCGCCTGCGTCTCTTCCATCGTCAGCGGCTGCGGCCGCAGCGATCCGCACCCGGCGAGGGTGATCATCGCCACCGCCGCGACCGGCGCAAGCTTGATAGTCTTGAGCAACATAACGTCTCCCCTTGTCACGGCCGCTGCCCCGCGGCCGCCGTCCTCAATCAATACGGTCCTAAAGAGCGGTGGGACCGGCCGAAAGCGCGTTCAGCAGGCCGCGTGCGCGGGCCAACCGTCCGGCTTGTGAAAACTCGCGCAGCTGCGGCGACAGGCCGAAGCTGCCCTGGCGCTGGCCGTCGATCCCCGACGGTGTTCCGTTCGTCGGCAAAGCGTCGCCGGAAGGCGACGCGCCGCCCTGCGGCGCACCACCATCGCCAGCCGGCGGCGGCGGTGCGTCGGCCGGCGGTGCGTTGGTCGTGGGCGCATTGTCGAGGATGATCGGCGTGCCATTGCCGGGGCTCGGCGCCTGGTCGCCCGTGGGCGCCTTCGGCACCGTGATCGGCGGCCGGTCATTGGCGCTGGTGCGGAGCAGGCCGAGAATCTCCGTCTGCTCCCGCATGACGACGATGTGCACGTCGGCCACCGCCTCATGGCCCTTGAAGTCGCGCGCGATGACGCGGACGTCGATCGTGCCTTCCGAGCCTTCCGGCGGCGTGCCGGTGAAGCGCAGCGTCGCGACGTCGAAGAACAGCCACGGCGGCAGCGCGCCGCCGGAAAGGTTGACCGCTTCGAAGGTCAGGTTCTGCTTCGGCACCGAGCCGTAGAACACGTCGGCCGAAACGTTGGCCACACCCGGAAGGCCGACTTCCATCACCCGGAAGACGTTCTCGCCCATCAGCCATTCGTTGGCGATGCCGCCGGTGAACACGGAGTATCCGCCCATCGAGTTGGCGTACGCGCTCATCGACGTCAGGTAGTCGTTGGCCGGGATCGGCGGGTTGGGGTTGTTCGGCACGGGATTGATCGTGGTGCGCAGCGGCACCGGATCGGCGCTGATCGCCGTGATGCCGCCATTGGTCGAGACGTCGGTCGAGGCCGAGAAGGTGACCGCTCCGTTCGAGCTGTCGATCAGGTGCACCGCCAGCGCGCCCGGCGAGCCCGAGAAGCCGCCGGCGGCGACGAACTCGATCTTCGCGGTGTTCGGCAGGATCAGCGCCGTGGTGAGCGACACGTCGTCCGGAACGATCTCGACCCAGGTCGTGCCGTTGTCGAGCGAGTACTTCCAGGTGCCCTGACCCGGCGTCGCGCTGTTGCCCGTGATGGCGATGCCGGCCAGCGTGTTGGCCGACGAGCCGCCGGTCACCTGGTCGGTCTGGTCGTTGAACGTGCTGGTGAACAGCTCGCTCACCGTCGCCGAAGCCGGCGGATTGCCCGCCGTGACCGGCGTCAGCGAGGCCGTGCCCGTGGCGATCGGCGCATCGTTGACTGGATCGACCGTGAGGGGCAGCACCTTGATCGCCGACGAGTAGGCGGCACCCGCGGTGTTCACGCCGCTGCCGAGTCCGCTCGGCAGGGCCGAGAGGCTGCCGTCCGCGGCCGAGTCCGAGCGGTCCCAGGCGCGGTAGCTCAGCGCCGCGGGGAGCGTGCCGTTCCAGTTGGCCGTGGTCGGCTGGAAGTAGATCTTGGCGTCGGCCTGCAAGTGCAGCGCATTGCTGCCCGAGATCGCCGTCATGCTGCTCGAGGCGAACTGCACCCAGGTGCTGCTGCCGTTGAGCTGGTACCACCAGCTGCCCTGCGTCGTGTCGGCGCCGACGACGGCAATGCCGTCGGTGCCGCCGGCCACCGCGTCGTGCGCATTGGCCCCGTCGGGATCGGTGACGTTGCCCACCAGGATGGTCGAGACCAGGAAGCCCATCCCCGTCCCGCTCGGCGCGCCGACCGCGTCCTCGGTGCCGTGCGGCAGCGACTCGGCCACCGTGTTGTCGAGCACCGGCGAGTCGTCGACCGCCGTCACCGACACGGTGGCGGTGCCGAGCGCCTGGGACGTGCCGTTGTTGACGATACTCATCGTCACGGTGCGATCCGCCGTGTGCGGCGAGTCGCTGGTGTCGTAGTACTGGATGGCGCGGAGCGCGGCCTGCCACTGCGCACCCGTCGCGGTCGACGAGGTGAGCGTGATGGTGCCGGTCGCGGCGTTGAAGCTGCCGACGATGTCGCCCATGTTCGTGCCGTCGTTGGTGAACGCCAGCACGTCCTCGCCGTTCTGATACGCGCCGGTGATCTGGAAGGTCGCCTGCGTGTAGATGTTGGTCGGGGCTTGGTTGAGGATGACGGTGTTGTTGACCGGCACCTGGGCCGCGATCTCGGCGGCCGTTCCCGTGGCGCTGTCGTTCGGCTCGACGAACGAACCGGCGACCGAGCCCGCGACGATGGTGTTGAACGGCAGGGTGGCCGAGCTGATGGCGGTGATACCGCCATCGTTGGCCGAGATGTCGACGCCGCTATAGGCCGTCGTGCCGTTGTGCAGCGAGGCGCCCGTGCCGACGCCCGGGATCGAGACGTCGGTCGAGCCGTCGATCACATGGACCGTGAGGCCACCCGGCGTGCCGGTGTACCCCGGGACGCCGACGAACTGGATCTTGGCCGAGTCGGGCAGGACCAGGCCCGACGTCTCCGACAGGGTCGTCGGGATGTCGACATAGTGCGCACCGCCGTCGACCGAGTACTGCCACACGCCCTGGGTCGTCGGATCCGCGGCATTGCCGGTGATCGCGATGCCCGTGAACGTATTGGCCGACGAGCCGCCAGTCACCTGGTCGGTCGTATCGCTGAAGTGGCTGGTGAACAGGTTGGTGACGGTATCGCCCTGAGTGACGAGGGTCACGCTGGTGCCCGTCGGGACCGGCGCGTCGTTGACCGCCGTTACCGTGGTGGCGAGCGGCGTGATCGCCGCGCTGATGGCGGTCGTGCCGCCATTGGTCGAGACGTCGACACCGGTGATCGCGGCGGCGCCGCCGGCCGACAGCGCCGCACCGGTGGTGCCGGCGACGGATTCGGTCGAGCTGTCGATCAGGCGCACCGTGAGGCCGCCCGGCGTGCCGTTCCAGTTGGCCACCGGCACGAAGCGGATCATCGCGTCCTTCGACAGAACGATGGCATTGGCGTCCGACGGGCTGCCCGCCGTGATCGAGGTCCAGGTCGTGCCGTTCCAGTACTGCCACGAACCCTGCGTCGAGGCGTTGGCCGTGTCGCCCACGATGGCGACGCCGGCCAGCGTGTTGGCATGCGAGCCGTTGCCGTCCGGCACCTCGTCCGCCGTGTCGCTGAAGCTGCCGCCGAACAACGTGGTGACCGTGGCGCCCGTCGGCGAGGCCGTGTCTTCCGGCGTGCTGGCGAGGTTCACCGTCGTCGTGCTGGCGATCGGCGCATCGTTGACCGCCGGCACCACCGTGCCGATCGAGATCGTGCCCGAAGACCATTCGCTGGTCGTGCCGATGTTGGCCGAAACGTCCGTCAGCCCATTGGTCACGCCCGTCGAGCCGTCCGAGATGTGCGCCGTCAGCGCGCCCGGCGTGCCGTTCCAGTTGGCCACCGGGTTGAACCGGATCGCCGTCGTGTCGGTCAGCACCAGCGCGTTGCTGTTGCCGAGGCCCGTCGTCGGGATGTCGACCCAGGTCGCGCCGTTATAGTACTGCCACTTGCCCTGCGTCGTCGGGTCCGCCGCATTGCCCGTGATCGCGATGCCCGTCCGGCCGGTGCCCGTCGAGCCGCCGGTGATCGTGTCGGCCGTGGCGTCGTCGTAGTTCACCGTGCCTTGCGCGATCAGCGTCGCCACCGTCGTGCCCGTCGAACTCGTCGTGTCCTCGTTCGGATGCGGCAGGTCCGCCGTCCCCGACACGATCGGCGAATCGTTCACCGCCGTGACGCTGCTCTTCAGCTGGACGGTGCCGGCGCTGATCGCCGTGATGCCGCCATTGGTCGAGACGTCGACGCGGTCCGTGGTCAGGGCCGGGTTGGTGATCGCACCGGCAGAATTGTCGATCACGCGCACCGTCAGCGCGCCCGGCGTGCCGTTCCAGTTGTGCGCCGGAACGAACTCGACCCGCGCGCTGGTGTTCAGCACGAGGGCGCTGCTGTCGGACAGGCCCGTGGTCGGGATGTCGTTCCAGGTCGTGCCGCCGTCGGTCGAGTAGCGCCAAACGCCGTGCGTCGGATCGGTCTCGGCGTTGCCGGTGATGGCGATGCCGGCCAACGTGTTGGCCGACGAGCCGCCAGTCACCTGGTCGGTCGTGTCGCTGAAGTGACCGGTGAACAGGTTGCCCACCGTGTCGCCCGAGGTCGTCGACTGCACGGTGTCTTCCGGCA
>JAFEFH010000230.1 GCA_018240695.1 Pseudomonadota bacterium
CGGGTGATCGACAAGCGCCCGAAGGGCTAGTCGCGGGGCGGGCGGTGCCGCTGCATCACGGCGTCGAGCTTCTGCACCGGCACGTT
Organism: Pseudomonadota bacterium; assembly: GCA_018240695.1. GTDB lineage: Bacteria > Pseudomonadota > Alphaproteobacteria > Reyranellales > Reyranellaceae > Reyranella. Next base: position 87 of record JAFEFH010000230.1, read on the forward strand.
GAGGGCGCTGGCGAGCCGGTAACGAGTGCTGTTGCGCTCGGCGTCGCTGGGATGGCTGCCACGCGGTGGCGGCGGGACGAGGCGGGCGGCGGTCTCGAGCTGCTCGGGCGTCACGCCAAGCTCGCGGGCGATCGTGGCGTGGGTGGCGGGCGAGGGGCCGGCGGAGCGCGTGCCGGTCTGGGAGAAATAGGTCGCGGCGAAAGTGAGGCTGACGGCGGCGATGACGAACAGGTCGGTCAGGCTGAGACCGATGAGACGACGGATCACGGGCGGGGGATCACGACTTCAGGATCACGACCAGGGACGCGAGGTCGCCAGCCCAATTTTCGCCTTGATCAGGCCGGTGCTGTCGAAGGCCTGGCCGGTCTGCACCGGCAGCTCGGAGGCGGGGATGACGGTGGAGCGGGTCTGGGCGCGCGCGGCGTGCGGATTGTTGACCGCCACGACGGTCAGGAAAGTGGCCACGGTGGCGGCGATCACCAGATAGTCGACCCAGTTCAGGGCGGCCTTCTTGGGACGGTAGGCGGCGGCTTTCGCGCGGGAAGGAGGGGTGTTCACGACGGCCTCACACTGTGCTTCTGAGAATGATTACGGGGGAACCTTTCGGCCCATCCCCGATCTTTTTCAGGTCACACGTAGGCGATTCTGAGAATATTCGTGGCGCCCGGCGTGCCGAACGGCACGCCCGCCGTGATCACGAGGCGCTGGCCCTGCTGGGCGATCTCCTCCTTGCGGGCGATGCGGACGGCCTTCTGGACCATGTCGGCGAAGTTGTGGGCGTCCTCGGTCTGCACCGCATGGACGCCCCAGGTGAGCGTCATGCGGCGCGCGGTGTCGAGACTGGGGGTGAGGCAGAGGATGCGGACGTCGGGCCGCTCGCGCGCGGCGCGCAGCGTGGTCGAGCCGGTGTTGGTGTAGGTGACGATGGCGGCGGCCGAGAGCGTGTGGGCGCACTGGCGCGCGGCGGCGCTGATCGCGTCGGCGGTGGTGGCCTCGGGCTCGCGGCGCGCGGCGTCCATCAGGCGGCGATAGAGCGGGTCGGCCTCAACGCTGGTCAGGATGCGGTCCATGATCGTGACCGCCTCGATCGGGTAGTCGCCCGACGCGGACTCCGCCGACAGCATCACCGCGTCGGCGCCGTCATAGACCGCGGTCGCGACGTCGGAAGCCTCGGCGCGAGTGGGAGTGGGCGAGTGGACCATCGATTCGAGCATCTGCGTGGCGACGATCGCCGGGCGGCCGAGCACGCGGCAGGCCGCGAGGATGCGCTTCTGCAACGGCGGCACGGCTTCCGGCGGCATCTCGACGCCGAGGTCGCCGCGCGCGACCATGATGCCGTCGCTCTGCTCGATGATCTCGTCGAGATGCTCGATCGCCTGCGGCTTCTCGAGCTTGGCCATCACCGCGGCGCGGCCGGCGACCAGCTTCTTCAGCTCGGCGATGTCGTGGGCGCGCTGGACGAAGGACAGCGCCACCCAGTCGACGCCGAGCGACAGGCCGTAGTCGAGGTCCTTGCGGTCCTTCGGCGTCATCGGCGACACCGGCAGCACGAGGTTGGGCAGGTTGACGCCTTTGCGGTCGCTGATCGTGCCGGCGACCTCGACCTCGGTGTCCATGGTCTTCTTGTCGTGCGCGACGATGCGCAGGCGCACCTTGCCGTCGTCGATCAGCAGCAGGCCGCCCGGCTGGGCGGCGGCGAAGATCTCGGGATGCGGCAGCGGCACGCGCTTGGCGGAGCCCGGCGCCTTGTCGAGGTCGAAGCGCAGCTTCTGGCCTTTCTTCAGCTCGAGCGGGCCGTCGGCGAAGGTGCCGAGCCTGAGCTTCGGCCCCTGAAGGTCCATGAGGATTGCGATCGGGTGCTTGGACTGCTTCTCGAGCGCGCGAAGCATCTCGACGCGGCGCTTGTGGTCCTCGTGCGTGCCGTGGCTGAAGTTGAGGCGAAAGACGTCGGCGCCGGCGTCGAACAGCGCGCGCAACCGCTCCGGCGTGGCCGTCGCCGGGCCGAGGGTCGCCACGATCTTGGTGAAGCGCTCGCGATGCATGCGGTGAGCCTAACCCTTGGGCGACGACACTTTGAAGTCACCCGCCTGCTCGTAGACCTTGACCACGGCGGCGTCGTCGAGCTTGCCCCAGCCCGCGCCCGCGGCGGCGATGAAGAGCTGGTGCGCGGCGGCGGCCAGCGGCAGCGGCAGGCGGTTCTCGTGGCCGGTATTCAGCACGAGGCCGAGGTCCTTCACGAAGATCTCGACCGCCGAGAGCGGCGAGAAATCGTCGTCGAGCATGTGCGGCACGCGGTTGCCGAACATCCAGCTGTTGCCGGCGCTGGCCGAGATCACGTCGTAGACGGCGCGCGTGTCGGCGCCGGCCTTGGCCGCGAGCGCCATCGCCTCGGCCGCGGCGGCGATGTGCACGCCGGCCAGCAGCTGGTTCACGGTCTTGACCAGCGAGCCCACGCCGGGCGCGTCGCCGAGGCGGAACACCTTGGCCGAGGTGGCGGCGAGGATCGACTCGGCCGCGGCATAGGCGGGCGCGCCGCCCGACGTCATGAAGGTGAGTTCGCCCGACTCCGCGCGCACGCGGCCGCCCGACATCGGCGCATCGAGCAGGACGTGCCCGGTCTTGCCCAGCCGCTCGCCGAGAGACTTGGAGAAAGCAGGCGGCACCGTGGCGCACTGCATCACCAGCCCGCCCTTGCGCAAGCTCGCGACCGCGCCGCCCTCGCCATAGAGCACGGTCTCGACCTGTGTGGCATTGACGACCGCGACGACGACCGCGTCGGCCTTGCCGGCCGCTTCGCCGGGAGAGGCGGCGGTCGTGCCGCCGGCCTTGGTGAAAGCTTCGCGCGCGGCCGCGCTGGGATCGACGCCGATCACCTTGTGGCCGTGCTTCAGCAGGTTCTTGGCCATGCCGAGGCCCATCGAGCCGAGGCCGATGAAGGCAACCGTGGGCGTGTTCTTGTCGGTCATGAGCTAGGCCTTGATGCCGTACTTCGCGGCCCAGCCGAGACCGGCACCGGTCGTCGTCCTGGGCTTGTACTCGAGGCCGACATAACCCTGGTATCCGAGGCGATCCAGCACATCGAGCATGTAGAGGTGATTTGCCTCACCGACGTCGGGCTCGTTGCGGTCGGGATTGCCCGCGATCTGCACATGTGCGGTGATCGGGAACAGCCGCTCGGTGCGGCGCTGCAAGTCACCCTCGCTGACCTGCATGTGATAGAGGTCGAGCTGGAGCTTGAGGTGGGGCGCGCCGACCTCCTTGATGATCTCGCTCACCTGCGTGGTCGTGTTGGTGAAGTAGCCGGGAATGTCGCGATGGTTGATGGGCTCCATCACCAGCGTGATCCCGCTCTTGGCCGTGCGGTCGCAGGCTTTCTGGAGATTGCCGATGAACGTCCGGTGCATCGCCTTGATGTCGCCGCCCGCCGGGACGAGCCCCGACATCACGTGCAGCGTCCTGCACTCCAGGACCTTGGCGTAGTCGAGCGCCTTGTCGAGTGCGGCCGCGAAGTCGGCCTCGCGGCCGGGCAGGGCCGCGATCCCGCGCTCGCCCTTGGCCCAGTCGCCGGGCGGCAGGTTGAACAGCGCCTGCGTGAGCTTGTGCTTCTTCAGCTCGGCCGCGATGTCGGCGGCGGGGGCCTCGTAGGGGAACAGGATCTCGACCGCCTTGAAGCCGTGCGCGGCCGCGGCACCGAAGCGCTGGAGGAGCGGGACTTCCTGGTAGATCCACGACAGGTTGGCGGCAAGCTTGGGCATCGGTCTCGTTCTCTCGGGCTTAGGAAGGGAAGGCCTCTTCGACCTCGCGCACCTGGCCGTCGCTCAGTGTGCGCGTCTTGAGACCTTGCAACAACAAATGGAGCTTGGCGGTCTCTTCCAGTTCCTCGATCGAGGCGGAGGCGGCCGACAGCGACGTGCCCGCGACGACGGGCCCGTGATTGGCCAGCAGCACGGCGCGATGGCCCTTGGCGTAGTCGCGGATCGCGTCGGCGAGCTTGGGGTCGCCCGGCTTGAAGTACGGCACCAGCGGCAGCTTGCCGACGCGCATCACGAAGTAGGGCGTGATCGGCGGCAGGGTCGACTGTGCGTTGTGGTGGCACGACGGATCGAGACAGGAGATCGCCACCGCGTGCGTGCAATGGAGATGGACGATCGCACCGTCCTTGGGGCGCACGTCGTACACCAACCGGTGCAGCAGCGCCTCCTTGGTCGGCGGGTCGCCCGCGACGTGCTTGCCGTCGAGGTCGAGCTTGGAGAGCTGGCCGGGTTCGAGCTCCCCCAGCGACGAGTTGGTCGGCGTCATCAGCCAGCCGTCGTCGATGCGTGCGCTGATGTTGCCCGAGGTGCCGGGGCAGAAGCCGCGGGCGGCGAGCTTCGCGCCGAGGGCGCAGATCGCCTCGCGCGTCTTGGTTTCCTTGGTGCTCATGTGCGGTGGAAGGCCTTGGTGAAGAAATCGGGAGCGCCGAAGTTGCCGGACTTCAGGGCGAGCAGCAGAGGCTTCTGGGCGACCGACGCCGTCCACGGCACGCCGGGATCGATCTCGGGGCCAATGCGCAGCGCCGTCACGTCGAGGGCACCGACGACGGCGCCGGAAGTCTCGCCGCCGGCCACCACGAGGCGGCCGACGCCGGCGCCGACGAGACCGCGCGCCAGGGAGGCCATGGTCTTCTCGATCGCGTGGCTCGACTTGTCGACGCCGTACTTCGCCTGCAGCGCCTTCACCGCCTCCGGTGTGTCGCTGGCCGACAGCAGGATCGGCGCGGTGCCGAGTTTGTCCTTGGCCCAGGCGAGCGCGCTCGCCGCGACGTCCTCGCCGCGGCTGATTGCATCGGTGTCGAGTTTGAAGTGCGGGCCCTTGAACGCCGCGATCTGGCCGAGCGTCGCGGCGGAGCAGGAGCCGGCCAGAACGGCGGCCGATCCGCCGACCGTGGGCAGCGCATCGGCGCCCGAGCGATGCGGCAACAATCCACGGCGGCGATAGGCGGCGGGCAGGCCGAGCGCCACGCCCGAGCCGCCGGTCACCAGCACGTCGTCGCCGACCGCCTCGCCGATGATGCCGAGATCGGGATCGGCCACGGCATCGACCACGACATGGCGCACACCGTCCTTGGACAGGGCATCGAGCGCCGCACGCAGCGAGGGCGAGCCCGCCTGAACCTTCTTGAGGGGCACCAGCCCGACCTTGTGCTTCGTCTGCCGTCCCAGCACGCGCACGAGGCTGGCATCGGTCATCGGCGTCAGCGGATGGTGCCGCATGTGCGAGTCCGACAGCAGGATGTCGCCGACGAAGAGATGGCCGAAGAAGATCGTGCGGCCGTTCTCCGGGAAGGCGGGGCAATAGATCGCCTGCCTGGCGTCGAGTGCGTCGAGCAGCGCATCGCCGACCGGACCGATGTTGCCGGCATCGGTCGAATCGAACGTCGAGCAATATTTGAAGAAGAAGCGGACGCAGCCTGCGGCCTGCAACGCCTTCAGCGAATCGAGCGACTGGGCGATCGCGTCCTTGGCCGGAATGGAGCGGCTCTTCAGCGCGACGACGACGGCGTCGACATCGTCGGGGATCGCGCCTTTCGGCGGCACGCCGATCGTCTGGATGGTGCGCATGCCGCCCTTGACCAGCATGCCTGCGATATCGGTCGCGCCGGTGAAGTCGTCGGCGATGACACCCAAAATAGCCATGACCCGACGTTACGCGGTCAATGTCGTCTTCATCCAGAACTTTCGACGCCGGGCCCGCCGCTTCTCGGCATTTTCGCCGTCGTAGACGTGCAACGGCGGCGCAGGATCGAACGTATCGCGAATATCGAGCATGTTGACGTTCACGATGCCGATCGAGCGGCCTTCATCCTCCATGATCGCGCCGACATAGGTTCCGCACCTGGCGCAGAGCAGGTAGTCGGTGATGCCGAGGCCGAAGCGGTAGCGCGACACCGCGCCGGGCGCGGCACGAAAGGTCAGGGCTCCCGCGGGATCGCCCATCGTGCGCGCGCCGTGACGGCGGCA
>JAFEFH010000231.1 GCA_018240695.1 Pseudomonadota bacterium
CAAATGAGGCCGTGGCTGATCCTCGCCGCGCTGCTCGTGCTCGCCGTCGTCGTGGCGGCCTGCGCCGGGCACGACTGGGCGACGCCCGGTGATCTGTGGCGCGCGATCGGCGGCGACCGCGACCTGCGCAGCCGCCTGCTGTTCGACTGGCGCCTGCCGCGCGTGCTCGCGGCGGCGTGCGTCGGCGCGCTCGTCGTCGCCGTGTCGGGCCCGTTGCACCGCTTCCTGGGCGTCGACATGGACGCCGTCATCAGCCTGTTCCGCTACGGCTTCTATGTCTGCGCCGCGGGCTTTGCGCTCGGCCTCGCGACCATCGTGCCGACGCGGCCGGGCGACCGCCGCCGCGGCTTCGTGGCCGCGGCACTGGCGCTGGTGATCGGCCTGGCCGGCGCGTGGGCGCCGTTCATGCTCTTCCTTCAGGCGGTCGGTGCGCCGCGCATCAACGACATCAGCACCGACACCGCCAATCCGCCGCCGCTGGTCGTCACGCTGAAGATGCGCGGCGATTCGGTGACGGCGCCGGCCTATCCCGGCAAGGCGGTCGCCGACCAGCAGCACACCGCCTATCCCGACATCGCGCCGATCGTGCTGGCGGTCGCGCCGGCCGAGGCGTTCCGCAAGGTCGATGCGGTGGCGATGGCGATGGGCTGGGACGTCGTGGCGCGCGCGCCGGCCGACGGCCGCATCGAGGCGGTCGACACGGCGATGTGGTTCGGCTTCCAGGACGACATCGTGATCCGCATCCGCCCGCAAGGCTCCGGCAGCCGCATCGACATCCGTTCCAAGAGCCGCGTCGGCCGCGGCGATCTCGGCGCCAATGCGCGCCGCATCCGCAGCTTCGCGGCGAAGCTCCAGGCGGCGCAGGACTCTTCGTGAGCTAGAGCGGCAGGGTGAAGCGGAAGGTCGTGCCGCGCGCCGTGCTTTCCATCAGCGCGATGTCGCCGCCATGCGCACGCACCAGGTCGCGGGCGATCGCGAGGCCGAGGCCCGCGCCGCCGGCGCGGCCGCCGGTGGTGAAGGGCCGGAAGAGCTGGGCCGCGACCGCGGGCGGAATGCCGGGGCCGTTGTCAGTGATGTCGATCGACATGTGCCCGGCGCGCGCCCGGGCCCGCACGCTCACCATCGTGGCGCCGGCGTCGAAGGCGTTGCGGCCGAGGTTCACCAGCACGCGATAGAGCAGGTCGCGGTCGGCGCTGATGCGGCATTCGCCGTCGATCTCGTCGCGCCAGTCGCGCAGCTGGTTGGGATCGTTGTCCTCGCCGGCTTCCTGCAAGGCGACACCCACTTCGTCGACCAGGTCGGCGAGGTCGAACTCCTCGATGCGCGGCGTCGGCCGGTCGCGGACATATTCCAGCGCGTCGCTGGCCAGGCGCGCGGCGCGGTCGATGGTGTTGAGGATCGTCGGCGCCAGCGCGCGCGTGCGCTCGTCGTCGCTGCACGCCAGCCGGTCCGACAGCAGGCGCGCCGTCGACAGCATGTTGCGCAGGTCGTGGTTGATCTTGTTCGACGCCGCGCCGACCTCGGCCAGCCGCGACTTCTGGCGCAGCGAGGCGCGCAGCTCGCGCTGGAGGTTCTGGAACTCGCGGTCGAGCACGCCGATCTCGTCGTTGCGCTGGGTCGGCGCGCGCTCGATGCCGGGGCCCTCGGGCGCGCTGCGGAACGCCGTCATGTCGGCCGACAGGTCCTGCAAGGGCCGCAGCACCAGCCAGCGCAGCGCCAGATAGAGGAGCGCGGCGGTGAACACCGCGACCATGATCGACAGCGCCAGCACGCGGCCGGCATAGCCGTACATCGCCAGCCGCATCGGCAGCTCGTCGACCACGATCCAGACCATCGCGTTGGGCAGGCGCATCGATTCGCCGCCGACCCGAGTGTAATAGGCGCCGTCGCGCGACATCGTCGCCAGCGCATCCCAGATCAGGCCGAGCATGCCGCGCTCCTTCAGGTTGAAGGTCGGCATGTCGGGGCGCGGCGCGATGTTCAGCAGCGCGCGCTTGGCCTTGTTGCGCTCGACCAGCACGACGGCGTCGACGCGCGCGTTGTTCAGCAGCGCGTGCTTCACCTCGTCGGTCACCATGTTGTCGGGTGTGGCATCGAGCGCCAGCGCGGCGAGCGTACCGCTCTCGATCAGCTGCTCGAGATAGGCGTGGCGGTAGCGCGCGATCGAAGGCAGGAAGAGCAGCAGCTCGGCGGTCATCACGCCGACGATCACCAGGCCCAGCACGCGCCACGACAGGCCGAACAGGCGCAGCCCACGGCGTCCGGGGCGCGCGGCGGCGGCAAGGGTGACGTCTGCGGCCATGAGGACCCCATTTTAGGCGGCGCGGCGGGTTCCGCCTAGCCGTCCCCGGGGCTGGGGCCGTTCAACTCTTCATGTAGTCGACCAGCACCCGGCCGCCCGGCAAAGTGAGATCGGCCAGGAAATGCCGGCCGCCGACCACGCGGCGCACCGGCAGATCGGCCACGGGTGCGTTGACGTGCGGCACGAGGTGCAGCCGCGCCGGGCCCGACCACGAGCCCTTGACCGCGATCTCGGTGATGTTGAGCCCGACCAGCTGGGCGATCTTGGGCGTGCCGTCGACGTCGGGGATCAGCTTCAGCATGACCTGCAACTTGCCCAGCGCGGCCTTGGTCTTGGCCGGATGGCGCGACTGGTTCTCGTGCTTGTAGACCATGCTGCCCATCGCCACGCGCTGGCCGGCGTAGTCGAGCGTGCCGGTCAGCGTGTCCTTCACCAGCTCGAGCTTCGGGCTCGCGTACTTCTTGGGAAAGCCCCAGATCTCGCGGCCGGCGGCGATCGGTGGATCGTCGTCGAGGTACATCTGCGACACGAAGCTGGCGGGCGTGCCCTCGAACGAGCAGGGAATGACCACGCCCGACTCGGTGTAGTCGCCGAAGCCCGAGGAGTCGGGCATGCGAATCCATTCGTAGAAGACCTGGTTCGACTTGTCGGGCACCAGCGGCTCGGGCAGCGCGGCGCGGATCGCGTCGGGATCGCTCTCGTAGATCACGATCATGTATTCGCGGTCCACGAACCGGAACGGCGGCAGCGGATAGCTCGGGCTGGCCGCCGGCATCGAGGACAGCTTCAGGATCTGGTCGCGGTTCAACGGCGGCTCCTCAATCGGCGCGGGAACCTACACTGCGCTTGCGTCGGAGGTATTGCAAAGCGCCCACCGTCGTCAGCAGGCCCAAGGTCACGAGGCCGAGCCCCAGCACCTGCAACACGCCCGGAATCTCGCCGACGATGGGAATGCCGATCAGCACCGACAGCGCGGGCACGATCGCGGGAAACAGCACGGCGCGGCTGACGCCCAGCAGCACGACCGCCTGGCCGTACGCGACCATGGTCAGCGCGCCCTGCACGCCGCCCTGCACCAGACCCTGAAAGGCGATCAGGCCGAGCGGCAGCGCCTGCACATGCGCCGGGCCCACCCAGAGCAGATAGGTCGGAACGGTCAGGATGCAGGACAGCACGACGACGACCGAGGTTGCGCGCAGGGCCGGCACGCGCCAGTGGCGCAGCAGCAAGGTGAAGCAGGCCCACAGCACGCTCGACGCGAAGAACAGAAGATCGCCCAGCCAGGCGCGCGGACCGCTCGCGGCATGCAGCCCGTCCCAGCCGATCAGCAGCACGCCGCCCAGCACGATCGTCGCGCCGAAGACGTGGTTGCGGCTGAGCCGCTCGTGCAGGAACAGCGCCGCGCCGATCGTGCTGACGATGGTGACCGTTGCCGGCGCGATCACCGCGCCATGGGCCAGCGGCGCGAACGCGTAGCCGCCGGTCTGAAGCATGGCGAACGGCGCGCCGCCCAGCGCGGTCAGCACCAGGCTGCGCCGCCAGCCGATACCCGCGAGATCGCGGAGGCCGAAGCGGATCAGCAACGGCAGCATGAGCGCCGCCGCCACGACGAAGCGCGCGAAGATGAGATCGATCGCCTCCAGCCCGGCCAGGATGCCGGCCCGTGCCGCGGCGAAGCCGAGCGAGGCGCCGAGCGCCATGAAGGCGCCCGACAGCAGGCCCAGGCGCTCGCGCCGGCGACGGTCCGCGTCGGGAAGGATCGGGTTCATGCCCTGCCGCTAACACGCGCCGGGACCGGACTCCATTATTTTGTAGCGTTCGTTCCAGAATTATGCTCTTGGAGACCATGGCCCGCCTCAAAGCTTTCGACGAGGAGAGTGCGGTCGACGCTGCCGTCGACTGCTTCTGGTGGCGCGGCTACGCGGCAACGTCGGTACGCGACCTCGGCGAAGCCATGGGGATCGGCGGCGCCAGCCTGTACAACGCCTTCGGCGACAAGCGCGCGCTGTTCGTGCGCTGCCTCGAGCGTTACGCCAACCGCTCCTCGCGCGAGCGCATGGCGCGGCTGGAGGAGAAGCATCCGCCCGGCGAGGCGATCCGCGCCTTCCTGACGGAGATCGTCGAGCGCTCGCTGAAGGACCGCGACTGCAAGGGCTGCCTGCTCGTGAACTCCGCGCTCGACGTCGCGCCGCACGACGAGGCGATCGGAGCGGCTGTGGCGGCCTATCTCGACGAGATCCGCGCCTTCTTCCGCCGCAACATCGTGGCCGCGCGCCGTGCCGGCACGGTGCCGCGCGGCATCGATGCCGAGGCGGCGTCCGGTCATCTGCTGGGCGTGCTGATGGGCATTCGCGCGCTCGCCCGCGTGAAGCCCGAGCGCAAGCTCCTGGAAAGCGTGGCGCGGCCGGCGCTGGCGCTGCTCGACTCCGCTCCCCGCAAGCTCCACTAGGAAGGAAGTCTCATGTCGCTGGAAGAAAAGCTCGCCGCCACCCGCGCCGGCGCCGCCACGCGCATCCCGCCCGAGCGTCAGGCGATCATGCATCGCGCGACCGACGATCTGCGCCGCTCGGGGATCATGGACCGCATCGTCAAGCCGGGCATGGCCGCCCCGTCCTTCGAGCTGGAGAACCATGACGGCCGCCGCGTCGACTCCGGCGAATTGCTGGCCGGCGGGCCGATGGTGTTGTCCTTCTTCCGAGGAGCTTGGTGACCCTATTGCCGGCATGAGCTGGATGCTCTGCAGTCGATCTACAAGGACATCAGCGCGCTCGGCGGGTCGCTGGTCGTGATCTCGCCTCAACTCGCGCCGGAGATCGCCGCCATGGCCACGGCCCAGACGCTCACCTTCCCGATCCTGTGGGACGAGAAGAATGCCGTGGCTGCCGCGTACGGCATCGCCCACACGCTGCCGCAGGATTTGCGCCAGGTGTATCTCGGCTTCGGCAACGATCTCGCGGTCCGCAACGGCGATCCGTCCTGGCAGTTGCCGGTGCCGGCGCGCTTCGTGATCGATGCCGCGGGCATCGTCCGCTCGGTCGAGGCCGATCCCGACTATACGCACCGCCCGCCGGTCGAAGGCACCTTGGCGGCACTGCGTAGCGTCGTGGAGGGCTGACGGCATGCGCCGGCAGGACACGTTCGGGCTGGACCGCAATCAGCGCGCCGACGTCTTCTCTGCCGGCGGCATGCTGAGCCGCGTCGCCGATCATCCGCTCAATGCGCCGTTGATCGGCCTCAGCCGCACCGCGCGCGTCGAGCGCGCCACGGAGCTCGCGGTCGAGGAGGGCGACACGGCCATCGTCGTGCGTGTCGCGCGTGCGGGCTGCGAGGAGCGGGTCGCCAGCGCCGTCGTGCGGCGCCGCGCCGACGGCGCGGTGCTGCTCGCGGGCTGGCAGGTGGAAGCCGGCTTCAACCATCGCACCGAGGCGATCGACGGCCGCGTCTGCCATCGCATCGAGGCGGCGCGCCGCTAGGCTCAGCGCCGGCGGCGGACCAGGATCGGCAGCAGCGACAGCAGGGCGAGCCCGAGCAGCGGCAGCAGCAGGCGCGGCTGGAGCAGCACGGAAAGATCGGGCGCCTGGCCGCTGTCGAACAGCCCGCCGAAGCCTGCGCCGACACTGGCAAACACGATCGCCGCCGGCACGATGCCGATCACGGTGGCCAGCACGAAGGCATCGAAGCGCATGCCGAGCAGCGCCGCCACGATGTTGACCAGCCAGAACGGGAACAGCGGCACCAGCCGCAGGAACAAGAGATAGCTGAAACTATGGCGCCGGAAGCCG
>JAFEFH010000232.1 GCA_018240695.1 Pseudomonadota bacterium
GAGGCGCGGGAAGAAGCCGTAGACGCGCTCCAGCGTCCACGGCGAGGGGCGGCCGTCGCGGTTGGCCGCCGCCGCCAGCAGGTTCTCGCGCACCGAGAGGTTGGGGAAGATCTGCCGTCCCTCCGGCACCAGCCCGAAGCCCAGCCGCGCGACCCGGAACGGCGGCAGATGGTCGATGCGTCTGCCGTCGAACTCGATGACGCCGCAGCGGCCGCGCAGCAGGCCCATGATCGCGTGCACGGTCGTGGTCTTGCCCATGCCGTTGCGGCCCATCAGCGTCACGACCTCGCCCGCGTCGATGGCGAGCTCCATGCCGAACAGCGCCTGGCTGCCGCCGTAATAGGCCACGAGGTCTTTTACCCGCAGCATCAGGGTGCTTCCTCGCCGAGATAGGCCTGGCGCACCTCGGCATGGGCGCGGATCTCGGCCGGCGTGCCCGAAGCGGTGGCGCGGCCGTAGACCAGCACGGTGATGCGGTCGGCGAGTGCAAAGACGGCGTCCATGTCGTGCTCGATCAGCAGCATGGCGCGCCTGCCTTTAAGTCCGCGCAGCAGCTCGACCATGCGCTGCGATTCGTCGGCGCCCATGCCGGCCATCGGCTCGTCGAGCAGCAGCATCCGCGGGTCGCCGGCCAGCGCCATCGCGATCTCGAGCTGGCGCTGCTCGCCGTGACTGAGCGCCGAGGCGAGCGTATCGGCCCGCGCGCCGAGGCCCACCGCCGCCAGCCCGTCGCGCGCGGCCTCACGCAAGCCGGTGTCGGCGCGCGCGTCGGCGAGGAAGCGGAAGGAGTGGCCGCGATGGGCCTGCACGGCCAGCGCCACGTTGTCGAGCGCGGTGAACTCGCGCAGCACCGACGTGATCTGGAACGAACGCGCCAGCCCCAGCCGCACGCGCGCGTGCGTGGGCAGGCGCGTGACGTCGCGGCCGGCGAAGCGGATCGTGCCCGAGTCCGGCGCGAGATTGCCGGTGAGCTGGCCGACCAGCGTGGTCTTGCCCGCGCCGTTGGGGCCGATCAGCGCGTGGATCTCGCCCGGCCGCACCTCGATCGAGACATTGTCGGTGGCGAGCAGGCCGCCGAAGCGCTTGACCAGCGCCTGGGTCGAGAGCAGCGCCTCAGTCATGGCGGCGGCCCAGCAGCGAGGAGATGCCGCCCTTGGCGTAGAGCGCGACCAGCACCAGCATCGGGCCGAACACGATCTGCCAGTATTCGCCCCAGCCCTTGTGGACGAGGTCCATCAGCGGCTTCAGCGACTCCTCCAGCGTGAAGAAGGCGATGGCGCCGTAGACCGGCCCGAGCAGCGTGCCCATGCCGCCCAGCACCACGATCACGATCAGGTCGCCCGACTTCACCCACGACATCATGGCGGGCGAGACATAGGCGCCTTCGTTGGCCAGCAGGACGCCGGCCAGCCCGCCGAACGCCCCGGCGATTACGAAGGCGGTGAGGCGATACCAGAAGACGGGAAAGCCGAGCGCGCTCATGCGCTGGTCGTTGGCCTTGGCGCCACGCAGCACGAAGCCGAAGCGCGAGACCGCGAGACGGCTGCAGAACCACAGCGTCGCCAGCAGCAGCACGAGGCAGAGCCAGTAGAACGACGCCTTGTCGCGCAGGTCGATCAGGCCGGAGAAACGGCTGCGGCCGATGTTCAGCCCGTCGTCGCCGCCATAGGCTTCGAGGCTCGCGCCCACGTAATAGACGAGTTGCGCGAACGCCAGAGTGATCATGATGAAGTAGACGCCGCGCGTCCGCAGCGACAGCGCGCCGATCAGCGCGGCCCAGGCGGCGGCGGCGAGGATCGCGACCGGCCACTGCACCCAGCCGTCGGATACGCCGCTCGCCGACAGGATGCCGACGGCATAGCCGCCGATGCCGAAGAAGGCGGCGTGGCCGAAGCTCACCATGCCGCCATAGCCCAGGATCATGTTGAGGCTGACCGCCGCGATCGACCAGATCACGATGCGCGTGCCGATCGACAGCAGGTAGCGCTGGTCGAAGGCCTGGGTCAGCAGCGGCAGGACGGCGAACAGCACCAGCACCGCCAGCGCCACCAGCCCGCGCGGCGTCCGCAGGGCCGCGATCACCGGGGCAATCATTGGCGCTGCCCGAACAGGCCGGTCGGCCGCCACACCAGCACGCCCGCCATGACGATGTAGATCAGCATCTGCGACAGCGCGGGCGCGGCGCCCGAGGCGGCGGCCGGGCTGAGGAAAGTCTTGAGCAGGTCGGGCAGGAACGTGCGGCCGAAGATGTCGATCTGGCCCACCATCATGGCGGCCACGAACGCGCCCTTGATCGAGCCGATGCCGCCGATGACGATGATGACGAAGGCGAGGATCAGAATGTCGTCACCCATGCCGATCTTCACCGACGCGATGGGGGCCGCCATCACGCCGGCCAGGCCCGCGAACACCGCGCCCAGGCCGAACACCAGGCTGAACAGCAGTTCGATGTCGACGCCCAGCGCGCCGATCATGCGGCGGTTCGAGGCGCCGGCGCGGATCACCATGCCCATGCGCGTGCGCGCCACCAGCCAGGCCAGCAGCAGCGCCACCACGCCGCCCGCGACGATGATCGCGAAGCGGTAGGCGGGGTAGGGGATGCCCGGCAGGATCTCGACGGTCTGGCCGAGGAACGCGGGCACCGCGATGCTCTTGCCGGCCGGTCCCCAGACCGCGCGCACCAGCTCGTTGAAGAACAGGATCAGGCCGAACGTCGCCAGCACCTGGTCGAGGTGGTCGCGCGCATAGAGCCGGCGCATCACCACGGCCTCGACGGCGACGCCCAGCAGGAAGGTGGCGGGCAACGACAAGAGCGCGCCCAGCACGAAGGAGTCGGTCCAGCCGATGAAGGTCCAGGCGAGGTAGGCGCCCATCATGTAGAGCGAGCCGTGCGCCAGGTTCACCAGGTCCATGATGCCGAAGGTCAGCGTCAGCCCGGCGGCGAGCAGGAACATCAGCAGCCCGAGCTGCACGCCGTTCAGGATCTGGATGAAGATGTAGTCCATGCCGCCGCCAGCTTAAACGAAACGGGAGCGCGTCGCCGCGCTCCCGTCGTCGTCGAGGCCGATCTACGCTATTTCATCGAGCACTTGGCCGCGTACGGATCGACGGCGGCCTTCACCGCGGTGGCGATGGTCTTCACCGTCACCATGCCGTCGGCGTCCTTCACCGTCTCCTGGATGTAGAAGTTCTCGATCGGGAAGTTGTTGTTGCCGAACTTGAAGTCGCCGCGCACGGACTTGAAGTTGGCCTTCTTCATCTCGGCGCGGACCTTGTCCTTGTTCGACAGGTCGCCCTTCAGCGCCTCGGCCGCCGACGCGATCAGCATGATCGAGTCGTAGCTCTGCGCGCCGTAGTAGGACGGGTAGACCTTGTACTTCTTCTTGAAGTCCGCGACGTACTTCTTGTTCTGGTCGTTCGGCAGGTCGTTCACCCATTCCTGGGCGCCGAGCGTGCCGAGCGCGAGCTCGCCCTGCTGCGGCAGGGTGATCGCGTCGATCGAGAACACCTGGTAGAGCGGCACGGTCTTGTTGAGGCCGGCCTGCACCCACTGCTTCACGAACTGCACGCCGTGCGCGCCCGGATAGAAGATGAAGATGCCGCCCGGCTTGGCTGCGGCGATCTTGGTGAGCTCGGCGGAGAAGTCGAGCTGGTCGGGCCACTTGGTGTAGTCCTCGCCCGCGACGGTGCCCTTGTAGGTGCGCTTCACGCCCGCGAGCATGTCCTTGCCGGCGGCGTAGTTCGGGCCGACGAGATAGAGGCTCTTCACGCCCTTGGTGTTGAGATACTCGCCCATCGCCATCGGCGTCTGGTCGTTCTGCCACGACGTCGAGAAGAAATTCTTGTTGCACAGCTCGCCCGCGATCTGCGACGGGCCGGCGTTGGCCGAGATCAGGATCGTGTCGCCCTCGTCGGTCACGGTCTTGAGCGAGGCCAGCAGCACGTTCGACCAGATGTAGCCCGAGATGAAGTTCACCTTGTCCTGCTGGACGAGCTTCTCGGAGCGCGCCTTGCCGACGTCCGGCTTGAACTGGTCGTCCTCGTAGACGATCTCGATCTTCTTGCCGGCGATCTTGCCGCCGAGATGCTCGACGGCGAGGTCGACCGAGCGGCGCATGTCCTCGCCGATCGCGGCCTGCGGGCCGGAGAAGGTGCTGACGAAACCGATCTTGATGGTCTGCTGCGCCGCGACGGGCTGCAACCCGAAGGCCAGCGCCGCGATTGTTGCGGTCCCAAACAATTTACCCTTCATGGGTTCCCCCTCCCTGTTTCGCTTGGTCTGTATAGAAGCCGAAATCCCTTTGCCTGTCAGCTACGCCCTTAGTCTGAAGCGTTGAATCTTGCCGGTCGCGGTCTTCGGCAGCTCGGGCACGTACTCGACCCAGCGCGGATACTTGTACGGCGCCAGCGTCTTCTTGCAGAGCGCCATCAGCTCGTCGGTCAGCGCGGCCGAACCGCCGCCTTCCTGCTTCAGCACCACGACGGCCTTGGGCTTGATCAGCGCGTCGGCGTCGGCCTGGCCGATCACCGCGACCTCGAGCACGGCGGCGTGGCCGACCAGGCAGTTCTCGATCTCGACCGGCGAGCACCAGATGCCGCCCACCTTCAGCATGTCGTCGCTGCGGCCTTCGTAGATGAAGTAGCCGTCGGCATCCTGGCGGTAGGTGTCGCCGGTGTTCAGCCAGCCGTCGACCATGGTCTCGGCCGTCTTCTCGGGCTTGTTCCAGTAATAGCGCGCCGCCGACTCCGAGCGGATCCAGAGCCGGCCGCTCTCGCCCTTGGCCACGGGCTTGCGGTTCTCGTCGAGGATCTCGACGCGGTAGCCCGGCACCGGCTTGCCGCTGGTGCCGGCGCGATGGTCGGCCAGGCTGTTGCCGATGAAGATGTGCAGGCACTCAGTCGAGCCGATGCCGTCCAGGATCACCGTGCCGGTCTTCTCCTTCCAGCGCCGGAACATGTCGGCCGGTAGCGCCTCGCCCGCCGAGACGCAGGCACGCACGCTGGAAAGATCGCGCGGCTTGCTCTCGAGCGCCGCGAGCTGCGCGGCATAGAGCGTCGGCACGCCGTAGTAGAGCGTGGGCTTGAATTTCTCGATGTTGTCGAACGTCGTGTCCGGCGTTGGCCGGCGGTCGTCGAGGATCGCGGTGCCGCCGACCCACAGTGGGAAGGTCATGGCGTTGCCGAGCCCGTAGGCGAAGAACAACTTGGCCGCCGAGTAGTTCACGTCGCGCTCGGTGACGCCCAGCACGCGCACGCCGTAGAGTTCGCTGGTCACCACCATGTCGCGCTGGGCATGGACGGCGCCCTTGGGACGGCCGGTCGAGCCCGAGGAATAGAGCCAGAAACAGTCGTCGGTCGGCGCGGCGAGCCGCGCCTCGAGCTGCGGCGCGGCTTTCTCCATCTCGGCCAGGAACGCGTCGACGCCCAGCGCCTTCACCGGGAACTGCTTCAGCGCCGGCTCGATCTCGCCCGCGAACTCGGCCGAGTAGACGACGAGGCCGCAGCCCGAATCCTCGAACATGTAGGCGTAGTCGGCGGCGCGCAGCAGCGTGTTGGGCGGCACCGGCACGATGCCGGCCTTGATGGCGCCCCAGAAGAGATAGAAGAACGCCGGGCAATCCTTCACCACCATCAGCAGCCGGTCGCCGGGCTTCAATCCCTGCGCCAGCAGCGCGTTGCCCGTGCGGTTCACCCGCTCGGCCAGCGCGGCATAGGTGACGGTCTCGCCGTGCACTGTGCGGATCGCGGCCCTGGCGCCGCGCCCTTCGCCGACATGCCGGTCGATGAACGGCACGGCGACGTTGAAGCGTTGCGGGAGGTGCACCGAGTGGTCGGCGCCGAAGGAGATGTCAGGCGGGAGAGGCATGCGCGATCCTAGCGGTCATCCTGAGCGTAGCGAAGGACCTTGCCTTCGTTGAGGTGTATTCCCTGGGATCGGCGCAAGGTCCTTCGCTCCGCTCAGGACGACACAATAGTCAGTTGAACCTCACATACTCGAAGTCGCC
>JAFEFH010000233.1 GCA_018240695.1 Pseudomonadota bacterium
AGCGGATGACCCCGGCCAAGATCGCGCCGATGGCCGTCTACCTGCTGTCCGATGCCGCGCAGGCGCACGGCGTCACCTCGCAGATCTTCGGCGTGCGCATGAACGAGATCATGCTGTTCAACGCCAACCGCCCGGTCCGCTCGGTGCACAACTCCGAGGGCTGGACGCTGGAGGACATCGACGAGCAGGCGATCCCGTCGATGAAGAACTACTTCACCGACATGAAGCGCTCGCCGGAATACTTCACCTGGGATCCGATCTGAGGCTCATATTCCCGTCCTCCCGGACGGGAGACAGGCTGGAAGAAAGTAGACCACTAGCTCGGGGGCTAGGGCCGCACAAAGCCATCATGTATGCGGCAAAGGACGAACGCCCATCGTACATGTACAGTTGGGCGTGGGCGGCGCTCGATCACATATGAGCCTCCGCCCAAGTCGAGAGCAACTCTTTGATTTTTATGACTAATTGACCCCATGTCGACGACAGGCCCACGCCCCGAGCAGCTCATTTTGGAGTTGCTGCCGCCGCTGCCATCGCTGCCTCAGCTTTGGACTGCGGATGATATTTATGGCGCGTGTGACGAAGCCACAATACGCCGTTTCGGTGAGGATCCTCGCGTCGAGCGGAAATTGGCGAATATCAGCCAAAGTCTACTCGCTGAGTACGTTGTTATGTGGGCAAATACTCAGCCCCATGGCGGTATCGTGTTTATTGGCGTTGCGAATAACGGCGCTATCGAAGGCTGTAAACATGTCGCCGAACAACATCTGAACGACTTGAGAGCAGTCCGCGCGGTATGCGCCGATGCTCGAGTAGAATTTAAGCGCATCGCCGTCAAAAATCGTAAGGGCGAAGACGATTTTGTCGAAGTCATGCGCGTCTACTATCGCGAGGATAAACTAGTAGAGACGAGCTCTGGCGAAGCATTCATGCGCGAGGGCGATAGGAAACGAAAACTTACGGAAGAAGAAAAGCGAGAAATCAAGCTGAGCAAAGGTCAGCTCGATATCGAAGCTGAACGCGTCAGTTTGAAGTTTCCGTCTGAGTTCGACGAGAAATTGCTGAAGCAATATCGAGATCAGTACATCGCCAAGCGGACGCTAGGTGATCGATTTTCGATCGAAGACGTTTTGGTGATGAGCAAACTAGGCAAATGGGTGTCCGGCCGGTTTGCGCCGAACCTCGGGTGCGCTTTGCTGTTCGCGAATGATCCGCGCGAAATTGTGCCGGGAGCGTACATTCGCGTGCTTCGTTATGACGGCACAGAAGAGGAATTCGGCCTCAAGCTCAACATCATCGCGGACAAGGTTATCGATGGTCCATTGCCGATCCAGATTTTGGATGCCGCAACCTTTATCGAATCTCAGATTCGAAATTTTACTAGGCTAGGTCGCGACGGCCGATTTGAAACCAGCCCTGAATTTCCTAAGGAAGTCTGGCTGGAGGCTGTGGTGAACGCGGTTGTTCATCGATCTTATAATCTCAAGAACATGAACATTTTTGTAAAAATGTTCGAGGATAAAATCGTCGTGGAGTCTCCGGGTGCCTTCTTGCCTCCCACAACGGCTGATACCGTTTTCCAAGCACACAACCCGCGAAACCCAGCCACGATGTGGGCACTCTACTATTTCGACTTTGTTCAGTGTGCGTTCGAGGGTACGCGTCGTATGAGAGACACGATGCGTAACGCCAATTTGCCTGATCCTATTTTTGCTCAACGATCTGCTGGCACCTTCCAAGTATCGGTCACGCTTCAGAACAATGCGGAGCATCGGAAAGTTTACGTGCGGTCCGAAGCCGCCGCAGGCATCAATCCCGAGGTGTATGCAAAGCTCTCCCAAAGCGAAAAAATGATCGTCAACTATTTGACGGACAATCCGAGGGTCAACGTCACCAATGCTGCGCGTGTGATCACCTTGGACTGGCGTCATACCAAAGATGTCCTGGATGGTCTTGAAGCCAAGGGAATACTGAGGCGGTCTCCTGGCAAAGATCGTAGTCGTCATCGATTCTATTTCTTGCCACCCAAGAAGTAGACCTTCCTGACATGGAAGTATGAATGATAAGCGGAGTACTTCATGGCTGACGTGCGCAAGAACGAACCGAATCTCGATGCCGACGATATCCTGGGCGGCATCGTCGAATGGGTGTCGATCGAATCGCCGAGCCATGACGCCAAGTCGGTCAACAAGGTCGTCGATCACGTGCAGGGCCAGTTCGGCGATCTCGGGCTGAAGCTGGACCGCACGCCGGGCCGCGACGGGTTCGGCGACATCCTGGTCTGCCAGACGACCGACGAGATGACCGAGGGCAAGGGCGGGAAGGGCATCCTCGTGCTCGCCCATCTCGATACGGTCCATCCGATCGGCATGATCGAGCGCGATCTCAAAGTGCGCCGCGAGGGCGACAGCATCTTCGGGCCGGGCATCTACGACATGAAGGCGGGCGGCTACATCGCCTATTACGCGCTGCGTCACCTGATCCGGCAGGGCAAGAAGACCAAGCTGCCGGTGACGTTCCTGTTCATCCCCGAAGAAGAAGTCGGCAGCCCGACCTCGCGCGCGAAGATCGAGGAGCTGGCCAAGGGCCACAAATACGCGCTGGTGATGGAGCCGGGCCGCGACGGCGACAAGGTCGTGACCTCGCGCAAGGGCGTCGGCCGCTTCACCTTGACGGTGAAGGGCGCGGCGAGCCACGCCGGCGTGCGCCACCAGGACGGCCGCAGCGCCATCCACGAGATGGCCAAGCAGATCATGCGCATCGAGGCCAAGACCGACTACGAGCGCGGCATCACCTGCAATGTCGGCCTGATCCAGGGCGGCTCGGGCGTCAACGTCGTGCCGGCCGAGTGCAAGATCGACGTCGACCTGCGCGTGCCGACGCCGGAGCTGGCCGAGGAGATGACGCACTGGTTCCTGAACCTCGAGCCGATCGGCAAGGACGTCGAGCTCACCGTCGAGGGCGCGATGAACCGGCCGCCCTACACCAAGGACGCGGGCATCACCGACCTGTTCGGCAAGGCGCAGGCGATCTATCGCGAGATCGGCAAGGAGCTGAACGACGTGCCGCTGACCGGCGGCGGCTCGGACGGCAACTTCACCGCAGCGCTCGGCATCCCGACGCTCGACGGCCTCGGCGCCGACGGCAAGGGCGCACACGCCGCCTACGAGCAGATCTACTACTCGTCGCTCGTGCCGCGCACCTACCTCTGCACCCGCCTGCTCGAGACGCTGGAGTAGGGCGCTTCCGCTTTTATTTCTCGTTTTAGTCGGCTTGGTGCTCTCACCGGCACCAAGCTTTCTTCCCCATTCCGATGGGGAAGTGCCCGCCGAACGGCGGGCGATGGGGTCAGAGAAGCCTCGTCCCACAAGGCTTTTAGCCGTGCACGTGACCAAGATGGGTGTTTCGGCCCTCACCCGCTAAAATAGACCCCTGAGGGACAGCCCCGTTTTAATTCCTGTTATTTAAACGGGCGTGCTCTTCAGCAGGCTGCGGATCGCCGCGACCGTCTCGGCCGGGGCCTCCTGCGGCACGTTGTGGCCGATGCCCGGCAGGATGCGGCGCTCGTAGGACCCGGTGAACTTCTTCGCCGACGGATCGACGGTGCGCGAGATCGGGCGGACGCCGTCGGCTTCGCCATCGAGATTGATCGACGGCACGCCGATCGTCGGCTGGGCCTGGATGCGCGCTTCGATCTCGACCAGGGCGGGATCGCCGGGCGCGTAGCCGTAGCGGTGGCGGTAGGACTGGATCACGACGTCGACGAAGTCGGGATTGTCGAAGGAGGGTGCGCTCTTGTCGAAGGTGGCGTCGGTGAAGTGCCAGTTGGGCGACCAGAGCTTCCACAGGAGCTTGGCGATGTCGCGCCGGTTCTCGGTGAGGCCCGCGCGGCCGCGTTCGGTATGGAAGTAATATTGGTACCAGAAGCGATGTTCCTGCGCGGCGGCGACCGGCTTCACCGAGCTCGCGATGTCCTGGATGTTGTAGCCGATGCAGCTCACCAGGCCGCGCGCCCGCTCGGGCCACAGCGCCGCGACGATGCAGCCGGCGCGGCCGCCCCAGTCGTAGCCCATGAAGAGCGCGCGCGGGATCCTGAGCGCGTCCATGAACTTCAGCAGGTCGTGGCCGAGGGCGGCCTGCTCGCCGGAGCGCGGCGTGTCCTTCGACAGGAAACGCGTCGGCCCGTAGCCGCGCAGGTACGGCACCAGCACGCGGCAGCCGTCGGCGGCCAGCGGCGGTGCCACCTCGTCGAAGCAGCGCGGATCGTAGGGGAAGCCGTGCAGCAGGATGACCGGCGGTCCGTCCTGCGGACCGTGCGCCTCGTAGGAGATCTCGAGCACGTCGGTCTTGATGGCGAGCGATTGCATGGCGCGACCATAGCCCGGAGGGCGCGCGTTGACAGCCCGCGGCGGCCCGCCCACGCTGCGGCAAAGCAGGAGGAACGATGCGGTTCGACAGGGTGATCCGCGGAGGCATGATCGTCGACGGCAGCTGCCTGCCGCGGTTCCGCGGCGACATCGGCATCAAGGACGGCGTCATCGCCTGCATCGGCCAGTTGGGCGCGCACGAGGCGCGCGAGACGATCGACGCCGGGGGGCTGATCGTGGCGCCGGGCTTCGTCGACCTGCACACCCACTACGACGCGCAGCTCTTCTGGGATCCCTACTGCACGCTCTCGGCATGGCACGGCATCACCTCGGTGGTGATCGGCAATTGCGGCTTCGGCTTCGCGCCGGTGCGGCCGGCGGAGCGCGAGCGCGCGATGATGTCGATGACGAGGGTCGAGGCGATCCCGATGGCCTCGATGAGGGAGGGTATGCCGTGGAACTGGGTGACCTTCCCCGAGTTCCTCGACGCGGTCGACAAGGCGCCCAAGGCGGTGAACATCCTGCCCTACGTGCCGATCTCGCCGCTGCTGATCTGGGTGATGGGCTTCGAGGCGGCCAAGGCCGGCCGGCGCCCGACCGACGAGCAGCATGCCGAGCTGCGGCGGCTTCTGAACGAGGCGATGGATGCCGGCGCCTGCGGCTGGTCGGCCCAGCGCATGCTGCCGACCGGGCCCGCCGCCGTGCAGCGCGACTATGACGGCTCGCCGATGCCGACCGACGTGATGCACGACGACACCTGCCGCGAGTTCGCGAAAGTGCTGGCCGAGCGCAACGACGGCTTCATGCAGATGCTGCTGGTCTCGGGCGACAACACGCGCGACCGCCTGTTCTACGAGGAGATGGCGACCTTGTCGGGCCGGCCGATCATCATGAACGTGGTGCAGGCCTTCGACGACCGGCCGCACATCCACCGCAAGCTGCTGGAGTGGCTGAAGAGCTGCCGCGAGCGCGGCATCCGCGTGGTCGGCCAGGGGCTGACGACCGACGCGGGCTTCACCTTCACCTTCGAGAACTGGAACCTGTTCGACGACCAGCAGGACTGGTGCGATGCCACCACCGGCACGCATGCCGAGCGGTTGGCCAAGCTCGCCGACCCCGCCCGTCGTCCGGCGCTGCGCAAGAACCTGCCGGTCACCGCGACAGGTCCGCTGCCCGACATCGCGATCGTCGGGCCGAAGCTCGAGAAGAACAGGCAGTGGCTCGACTACACCTTGGCCCATGCCGGCGAGAAGATGGGCAAGCATCCGGTCGACGTCATGCTCGACATGGCGGTCGAGGAGAATCTCGAGACCGAGTTCTTTGCCGCTCCACCCAACGGCAAGATCGAGCACCTGAAGGAGCTGGTCGACGATCCCTACGTGCTGTTCGGCGTATCGGACGGCGGCGCCCACACCAAGTTCCTGACGGCGGGACGCTATCCGACCGAGACGATCTGCAAGGTGGTGCGCGAGCACGGCATGATCTCGCTGGAGGAGGCGCACTGGCGGCTGTCGGCGCTGCCGGCCGAGGTCGCGGGCTTCCGCGGGCGCGGCGTGCTGAAGGAAGGCGCGCCGGCCGACATCGTGATCTACGACTACGACCGGCTGCGCGTGCTGCTGATCTC
>JAFEFH010000234.1 GCA_018240695.1 Pseudomonadota bacterium
GGTACCCGTGGTCATGATCATGCCGAACGTCGCCAGCCGGTCCGAGCGATCCGCCTTCAGCAGTGCATTCCAGCTGGCATGCATCAGCGCCGCCGCCACGAGCAGCAGCACGATCAGGGGATCAACGACCATGGTGCGGGAAGATCAGGGCTTGGCGCGGTAGTTCGAGAACTTCACGGTCACGCGCACATGCACCTGCGCATTGTCGATCGGCATCGTCTCGTCAGCCATGACCAGCACCGGGAAATAGTTGGTTTCGGCCACCGGCTCGCGCAGGGTCGAAAAGCGCAGGAACGCCACCGGGAAGTCGTTGCTGCGGCCGCAGGTCTTGGCGATCGCGCGGTAGCGTCCCCTCACCCACGTCCGGCCCTCGAACCCATGACCCGTCTCGGCCGACGCCGAGGAGCGCGGCAGCGCATCGAAGATCGCGTAGTTGTGGTCGGCCATCTTCTGGCGGCCCGAATAGACGATGTCGCGGTTGGCGAAGCTCTCGCCGTCCAGGATGTAGGACGCCGGATCGCCCAGCACGGCGATATCGCGGTCGGACAGCTTCAGCCGCTTCAGCGTGTTGACCGCGCCGTCGGCCACCGTCTGCCGGCGCGTGCCGCCCTCGAACGCCATCTTCGACGCGCGATGGTATTCGCCGTCCACCGTGTCGCCGTCCAGCGTCTCGACCTTGATGTCGATGTCATAGCTGAAGCCGCCCAGCGCCTTGCTGAACTTCTGCTCGTTGGTGGCGATGCTCTTCACGAAGTCCGACGCGGTGAGCGCGAAGTCCGCGGTGCGGTCGATCGGCTCCATGCCGGCATTGCAATCGACCTGGGCGGCGGCCGGAAGGGCGAGAAGCGTGACGGCGATGAACGGCAGGAACTTCATCATGGGACGCCCACTTTCGCCCACATTGGCTCCGCTGGAAAGAGCTAGCGCGCCGGCGGCTCGGAGATCGAAAACAGGTCCCGCTCTCCGAGGTCCGCGCTGCGGCGCCGCTCGAGTTCCTGATTGTAGCGCCTGAGCGCGTACTGCTCGGTCATATAGCCCACGATCGTCTTGTCGACGGTCGAATCGAGCACCGGAAGCGCTTCGACTTCCTTCTCCTCGAAGCGCGTCAGTGCCGTGCGGACGTTTTCGTATGCGAGCAGGTAGAGATCGTCGTTGATTGCGAAGTCGCGCGCGAACTTGGTGTCCAGCACCTCGTCGTGCTTGGCCTCGTGGATCGACAGGTCGAGCTGGCCGAGGAACACGCCGCCCTCGCCCACCACGAAGACGCGCTTGGCGGTGCCCGAGGGGAACTTGGCCCGCACCTCCCGGACCGACATGCCTTCCTGGACGAGCTTGGGATCGGCGCGCATCAGGCGGCCGACCGTGAGATCGGCCAGCCAGCCGATGTCGTGTGCGCCGCGGATGCCGATGCCGCGCTGGTGGAAGCGCCAGGTCGAGAAGGAATAGCCGAACACCAGCCGCACGATGGTCGAGGACACGATGACGCCCGTCATGACGCCGATGGTCATCGGAAAGTTGCCGGTGCCCTCCAGCACCAGGAACACCATCGTGAGCGGCGCACCGATGATGGCCGCGGCGACGGATCCCATGCCGACCATCATCAGGGCCGCATGATGGATGGCGAGGCTCGGGACTGCGAAGGAGACGATGTCGGCGAAGGTCGCGCCGAACAGGCAGCCGAGGAACAGCGAGGAGCTGAACATGCCGCCGCGATAGCCGGCGCCCAGCGACAGCGCCGAGGCGATCAGCTTGCCGATCAGCAGGATGAACAGCGTCGTCAGCGCGGGGTCGCGGTCGAAGACGAGCTGGATCGCGCCGTGTCCGCTGCCCAGCACCTGCGGCACCATCAGCGCCAGCCCCGTCACCAGCACGCCGCCCACCGCCGGACGCAGCCACTGCGGCAGCGGCAGCTTGCGCAGGCCGCGCTCGACCCATGTCACCGATTGCATCGTGAGGATGCTGAAGCCCGCCGCGAACAGGCCCAGCAGCGCGAACACCAGGTAGATCCACTGGTTGAACTCGAAGATCTGCTGCACGACGAACAGCGACTCCGGATGCACCAGCGCCCGGTCCATCAACGTGCCCGCCATCGCCGCCGCCGCGATCGGCGCCAGCGCCGGCACCGCGTAGCTGCCGAGGATCAGTTCGAAGCCGTAGAAGGCGCCGGCGACCGGCGCGTTGAAGGCCGCCGCGATCGCCGCCGCCGCGCCGGCGGCCACGAAGATGCGCTGGTCGGCGCGGCGCAGGCGGAAATACTGCCCGACCTTGGACAGCACCGCCGCGCCCAGCTGGCTGTAGCCCGCCTCCATGCCGACGGCGACGCCGGAGGCGTTGGACAGCAGCGTGTCGAACACCAGCCGGCTGCTGTCCTTGATCGACATGCGGCCGCCGTGCAGCGCGTTGGCCTCGATGGGATCGACGATCTCGCGCGCCCGGAAGTAGCGCATGATGAGTGCGGAGAGGCCGAGCAGCAGGCCGCCCACCACCGGCACGATCAGGATGCGCTGGGTGTCGAGACCGATGCCGGTGCTGAGCGTGTGCCCGCCCTGGATGTTGAAGGCCAGCTCGTGCAGGAGATCGACCAGCTTGTGCAGCCCGGCGATCATGGCGCCGATGACCGCGCCGGTGGCCGCGCAGACCAGGATCTGGACCGGCTCGTTCGAACGCAGCCGGCCCTGCACGCGGAACAGGCTCCGCGTCTGGCTCAGCAGAGCCGCCTGGGCCCGCGCCGCGAGTTTTTTTGCCGCGCCGTGCGCGAAATCTCTATATCCCAGCCCCATATAGGGAGCTCCAGTTCCTCGGGCCTTTCCTTCGCGGGCCGATTCCGCGAAAGTGGTCCGGTCTTCTATCAGGTCTCGGTGAAAGGTGCGCTTTGCTGCTTCTGATCGATAACTACGACAGTTTCACCTACAATCTCGTCCACTTCTTGGGCGATCTTGGGGCGAGCTGCGCCGTGCATCGCAACGACCGGATCACGGTCGCCGACGCCATGGCGTTGAAGCCGGACGGGATCGTGCTGTCGCCGGGCCCCTGCACGCCCAACGAGGCCGGCATCTGCATGGACCTGATCCGCGAGGCCGCCAAGGCGCAGGTCCCCCTGTTTGGCGTTTGCCTCGGCCATCAGGCGATCGGCCAGGTCTTCGGAGGGAAGGTCGTGCGCGCGCCCGCGCCGATGCACGGCAAGCTGTCGGGAATCGATCACCAGGGTCAGAGCGTGTTCGAGGACGTGCCCTCGCCTTTCCAGGCGACCCGCTATCACTCGCTGATCGTCGACAAGGCGGGCTTCCCGGCCGAACTCGAGGTCACCGCGCGCACCGGCGACATCATCATGGGCCTGCGCCACAAGACCCTGCCGATCCACGGCGTGCAGTTCCACCCCGAGAGCATCGCGTCGGAGCACGGCCACAAGATCCTCGAGAACTTCCTGAAGATCGCCGGCGAGCACCCGACGCAGCAGAAAAAGAAGGCGGCGTAAAACAAGGCATGACCCCATCCCCCGCGTAAGACGCGGGGACTTCCCCATATGAATGGGGAAGAGAACTTTCCTCCCCATTCATATGGGGAGGTGTCGCCGTCTTACGGCGACGGAGGGGTCAGAAAGCCCAGCCAGATCAGCGCCTTAAGGTGCCACTCCGAAACCGGCGCGCTGGATGGCCTTGGAGATGGCGGCGACGTCCGCCCCTTCCGGCAGGCGCATTTCGCCGCTCTTCAGATCGACGGAGATCGGGGCCGTTCCGGCGCCCGTGGCGGCACGGGTGACGGCTTTGACGCAGCCGTCGCAATCCATGCCAGTGACCTTGAGGATGAGTTCCTGAGCCATGTGATATAGCTACGCCCCCTCCGGCGGGGCCGGCAAGGGGCAAAGTAGACTGGAGTTCTTCGGGTGAGCGGCGACATCGGCGATTTCCGTGGCCTTCTGGCCAAGGTGGGTAACGGCACGGCTCTCGACATCGGCGAGGCCGAGCGGGCGTTCGACATCATGACGAACGGCGATGCCACGCCGGCCCAGATGGGTGCCTTCCTCATGGGGCTGAAGGTGCGCGGCGAGACCGCGGCCGAGCTGGCCGGCGGCGCGCGCGCGCTTCGTGCGAAAGTGCTGCGCGTAAAAGCGCCCGAGGGCGCCATCGACATCGTCGGCACCGGCGGCGACCATCACGGCACGTATAACGTCTCGTCCTGCTCGGCGCTGGTCGTCGCGGGCGCCGGCGTGCCGGTCGCCAAGCACGGCAACCGCGCCTTCACCTCCAAGTCCGGCGCCGCGGACGTCCTGTCGGCACTGGGCATCGGGCTGGAGCTGCCGATCGAGACGCTGGAAAAGGCGCTGGTCGAGGCCAAGGTCTGCTTCCTGATGGCGCCCCGCCATCACAGCGCCATGCGCAATGTCGGCGGCGCGCGCGCCGAACTTGCCCCCTCGCGCACCATCTTCAACCTGCTGGGCCCGATGTCGAACCCCGCCTTCGTGAAGCGCCAGCTCGTCGGCGTATTCGACCGGCGGTGGCTGAAGCCGGTCGCCGAGGCCCTTGGCCAGGTCGGCCTCGAGCGCGCGCTGGTCGTGCACGGCCAGGACGGCATGGACGAGATCACGACGACGACCGGGACGTGGGCGGCGTCGCTCGAGAACGGCAAAGTGACCGAGATCGAGCTCGCGCCCGAGGATGTGGGCGTGAAGCGCGCCACGCTCGAGCAGCTCAAGGGCGGCGACGCGATGCACAATGCCGAAGCGATCAAGCAGGTGCTGGCGGGCGAGAAGAACGCCTTCCGCGACATCGTCGTCCTCAACAGCGCCGCGGCCCTGATGGTCGCCGGCAAGGCCAAGGACCTGGAGGCCGGCGCGGCGCTGGCCGTCGCGTCGATCGACGGCGGCAAGGCCGCGGCTGCCCTCGCCACCCTGCAAAGGCTCTGCGCATGAGCGACACGCTGACCAAGATCACCGCCGATACCGCGAAGCACGTGGCGAAGTGCAGGGCCGCGCGCCCGATGGCCGCCGTCGAGGAGGCCGCGAAGAAGGCCGATCCGCCGCGCGGCTTCGCGCGGGCGCTCAAGGCCGCGATCGCGGCCGGCCGCTACGGGCTGATCGCGGAGATCAAGAAGGCCTCGCCCAGCAAGGGCCTGATCCGGCCCGACTTCGATCCGCCGTCCCTCGCCCGCGCCTACGAGCGCGGCGGCGCGACCTGCCTGTCGATCCTGACCGACGAGCCGTACTTCCAGGGCAAGGACGAGTTCCTGGTGCAGGCGCGCGCGGCCGTGAAGCTGCCGGTGCTGCGCAAGGACTTCATGATCGATCCCTACCAGATCGTCGAAGCCCGCGCGCTCGGCGCGGACTGCGTGCTGCTGATCATGGCGTGCCTCGACGACAAGCTCGCCGCCGAGCTGGCGACGCTCGCCCACAAATGGGGCATGGATGTGCTGGTCGAGGTGCACGACGCTCCGGAACTCGAGCGCGCGCTGAAGATCGACGGCGACCTCGTGGGCGTGAACAACCGCAACCTCAAGACGCTGGCGGTCGACCTCGCGACCACCGAGCAGCTCGCGCCCAAGGTGCCGAAGGACCGCGTGCTGGTGGCCGAGAGCGGTCTCGGTTCGCCGGCCGACCTCGCCCGCATGGCCAGGGTCGGCGCCTCGGCATTCCTGATCGGCGAAAGCTTCATGCGCAAGCCCGACGTCGAGGTCGCCGTGCGCGAGATCCTGACGAGGCAGGCCGCATGAGCAAGAAAGCCGCCCTCACCCACTTCGCCCTCACTCATTTCGATGGCCGCGGCAACGCGCACATGGTCGATGTCGGCGCCAAGGAGATCACCGAGCGCGTGGCGATCGC
>JAFEFH010000235.1 GCA_018240695.1 Pseudomonadota bacterium
TGTCGCCGCAGAACAGCGCCTTCTCCTCGTTGAAGGCATAGGCGCAGTGGCCGACCGTGTGGCCCGGCACGAAGATCACCTCGGCGGTCGCCTCGCCGAAGCGGAAGCGGTCGCCGTCGTCGACCGCGACGTCGATGCCGGGGATGCGGGCGCGGTCGCGGGCGAGGCCCACGATGGTGCAGCCGGTCGCGTTCTT
This sequence comes from Pseudomonadota bacterium, assembly GCA_018240695.1. Lineage (GTDB taxonomy): Bacteria > Pseudomonadota > Alphaproteobacteria > Reyranellales > Reyranellaceae > Reyranella. The sequence continues at coordinate 197 of JAFEFH010000235.1, forward strand.
GATCTCCATGTTGCCACCGACATGGTCGCCATGGTGATGCGTGTTCAGGATATGGGTGATCTTCCAGCCGCGCTTGTCGGCCTCGGCCATCACCGGGGCGGCCACGGCGGGGTCGACGACGCCCACGCAACCACTCTGCGGTTCGCGCATCAGCCACACGTAATTGTCGCTGAGGACCGGGATACGGACGATATCGAGGGATGTGCTCATGATGCGCGACGCTAGCAATTCTGGCCTGCGCCCGCCACGTCCCAGCCATGACCTCCGCGTGACCATCCTGTCGCGGTTTCTGCTAGGATGGACGCCATGTGGACCGACGTCCTCGACCTGAACGACTTCTACGCGAGCCCGCTCGGGCAGACGACCGTGCGCCTGCTGCGCGCGCGCCTGCGCGAGATCTGGCCCAGCGTGAAGGGCGAGACCGTGCTGGGGCTGGGCTATGCCACGCCCTTCCTGCGGCCGTTCATGGAGGAGTCGCAGCGCACGATCGCGTTCATGCCGGCCCAGCAGGGCGTCACCCGCTGGCCGCGCAAGGGCCACAACCACACGGCCTTCGTCGACGAGTTCGACCTGCCTTTGCCCGACCGCTCGGTCGACCGCGTGCTGCTGGTCCATGCCGTCGAGTGCAGCGAGCAGGTGCGGCCGTTCCTGCGCGAAATCTGGCGCGTGATGGCCGATGGCGGCCAGCTCGTCACCGTGGTGCCGACGCGCGCCGGCCTGTGGTCGCAGCTCGACCGCTCGCCCTTCTACCAGGGCCACCCCTATTCGCCCGGCCAGGTGGCCGGCCTGCTGCGCGCCAACATGTTCGCGCCGATGCGCCAGAGCAGCGCGCTGTTCATGCCGCCGACCCATTCGCGGCTGGCGCTGCGCATGGCGCCGGCGTTCGAGAGATTCGGCCGCCGCTGGCTCGGCCGCTTCGCCGGCGTGTCGGTCATCGAATCCGGCAAGCAGCTCTATGCCGGCATCGCGGAGCGGCACGCGCAGGAGCTCGCGACGGTGCGGCCGAAGTTGCGGATCGCCTCGTCGCGCGATACGCAGGCGGCCCGCAGCAACAAGGACGGCGAAGCACCCGCTTCCTGATCGGTTTCCCCATGACAGTTTCTCCCAAGGTCATCGCCCTGCTCGGTTTCGGCGAGGCAGGCTCCGCCATCGCGCGCGGTCTCTGCGTCGAGGGCGGGTGGCGCGGCGTCTCCAAGCCCGGCGACAACGCCCCGCACCGTCTGATCGCGATCGACACCGCGCTCGACAAGGATGCGCGCGGCACGGCGCTCGGCAAGGAAGCACGCCGCCTCGAGGTGGCGATCTCCGACAAATACACCGACGCGCTGAGCGAAGCCGACATGGTGATCTCGGTCGTGCAGGGCGAGTTCGCGCTCGACGCCGCCAAGGCGGCCGCGCCGTTCCTGAAGAAGGGCGCGCTCTACCTCGACCTCTGCACCGTCACCGGCAAGATGTCGGACGAGGATCGCGACGAGATCGGCAAGGGCGCAGGCCACTATATCGATGTCGCCGTGATGGGCGGCTTCTTCTCGTCGGGCATCAAGGCGCCGATGCTGATCGCGGGCGACGGCGCCGAGCCGGTCGTGGCGTGGATGAACGACAACGGCTTCGTGGCCACGTATCTCGGGGCCAAGCCGGGCAGCGCCTCGTCGGTGAAGATGCTGCGCTCGGTGATCGTGAAGGGCATCGAGGCGCTGGCCGTCGAGTCCTTCGTGGCGGCCGATCGCCAAGGCATCCTGCCCGAGGTCATGGGCTGCCTCGGCGACATGGATGCGCGGACCCTCGCCGGCTCGCTTGCCATGCTCATGCAGACCCACGTCGTCCATGCGCATCGCCGCTGGGAAGAGATGGGACTCGTCGCGCGCACGTTGCGCGAGACCGGCGTCGATCCGCTGATGACCGAAGCGATCGAGCGAAGCCATCGCCGCACCGTCGACGCACACATCGCGCCGGCCGACGGCAAGGTTCCGAGCCTCGAAGACGCGATCAAGATCATTTCCGAGAAGGTCGTCCGTGGCCGGTGAGATATTCGACCGGCTGGTCGCGCTGCTGACCGACGCCAAGGCGAAGTTCCGGGTCATCGAGCACGCAGCCGAGGGCAAGTCGGAGGCGATCAGCGCCATCCGCGGCAACCGGCCCGACCAGGCCGCCAAGGCCATGGTGCTGGACGTGCGCGGCGGTGGCGGCGGCAAACGGCCGGTGCTGGCCATCCTGCCGGGCAGCCGCAAGCTCGACTTCGCGGCGGTCGCGGCCCTGTTCGAGGCCAGGAAATGCGGCTTCGCCAGCCCCGAGACGGCGCAGGAGCTGACCGGCTGCGTCATGGGCGCGGTGCCGCCCTTCGCCCTCAATCCCGCTCTGTCGATCGTGGTCGAGCAGGACCTGCTGGCCAACGACACGCTGTTCTTCAACGCCGGCCGCCTCGACCGGTCGATGGAGCTCGACACGAAGGACTGGATTGCCGTGGCAAAGCCGCGCGTGGCCAGGATCGCCGCCAGGGCCTAGCCTCTCTCCCCGACTTCGCCGCGAGGAGCAGCATGGACAGCCGCGACAGGAACAAGGGCACGAAAGGAAGCTGGTTTCACCAAGTGAAGCCGTTCCTGGCCTCGATCGCTCTCGTACTGATCGTGCGCACGGTGGTCGCCGAGCCCTATCGCGTGCCGTCGGGATCGATGGTGCCGACCCTGCTGATCGGCGACGAGTTGCTCGGCGCCAAGTTCGCCTACGGCTTCAGCCGCTATTCGCTGCCGATCGGCGAGCTGCCGGATTTCTCGGGCCGGCTGTTCGAACGGCTGCCCGAGCGCGGCGACGTCATCGTGTTCCGCCTGCCGCGCGACCCTTCGACCACCTACGTGAAGCGCCTGATCGGCCTGCCCGGCGACCGCATCGCCACCCATGAGGGCCGGCTCTATATCAACGAGACCCTGGTGCCGCGCCGCGCGATCGGCACCTACGAGAAGGCGACGCTCTACATCGAGACCCTGCCCACCGCCGACGGCAAGGGCCGCGAGCACCGGCTGATCGAGTTCTCCGACCACGACCGCTACGACGACACCCGGACCTACATCGTGCCGCCGCATCACTATTTCATGATGGGCGACAACCGCGACAACTCGCTCGACAGCCGCATCGACGCGGCCGACGGCGGCGTGGGCTTCGTGCCCGAGGAGAACCTGGTGGCGCGCGCCGACCTGCTGCTGCTGTCGACCGACCCCGACGTGGGCTGGTTCGACGTGAAGCACTGGGCGCACACCTTCCGCGTCGACCGGTTCTTCGCCCGTGTCAACTGAGAGCGACTGGCGCTTCGGGCCCGTCGCTGAAGAGCATTTCGAACCGCTGCTGGCGCTGCGCATCGACGTGATGCGCCCGCATCTCGAGCGCGTCGGCCGCTTCACGCCCGAGCGCTCGCGCCGCGTCTTCCGCGCGCATTTCGACCAGCCCGGCCTGCGGCTGATCCTGGTCGGCGCCGAGGGCGCGGGCTGCGTCGCATTCCGCGAGGGACCGCAGTTCATCACCGTCGATTCGTTCTATCTCGCGGCGCGCTTCCAGAACGCCGGGCTCGGCTCGCGCGTCTTCCGCGCGCTGCTGGCCGAGGCCGACGCGCTCGGCAAGCCGGTACGCCTCGAAGTGCTGAAACAGAGCCCGGCCGACCGCTTCTACCTGCGCCACGGCTTCGCGCCGATCGGCGAAGGCGAACACGACGTGATGTTCGAGCGGCCGGCTAGTCGCGGCGGAGCATAAAGACCGCCTGCTCGCCGAACAGGTTGGCGAGCGGCGGCGGCATGCGGATCGGGCGGCTGTTGCGGTTCAGCACCACGGCGCGCTCGATGCGCACGCCCATGGTGCGGCACAGCGCGCGGAAGTCGTCGATGCTGCACAGGTGGATGTTGGGCGTGTCGTACCATTTGTGCGGCAGCGTCGGCGTCTCGGGCATGCGGCCGCCGAACACCAGCCGCAGGCGGACCTGCCAGTGCGCGAAGTTGGGGAACGACACGATGGCGCGCTTGCCCACGCGCAGCATCTGCTCCAGCACCGCGCGCGGCTCGCGCGTCGCCTGGAGCGTCTGGCTCAGGATCACGTAGTCGAAGGCCTGCTCGGGGTAGTCGTGCAGGTCGGTGTCGGCGTCGCCCTGGATCACCGACAGGCCGTTGGCCACGCAGGCGTTCACGCCGGCCTGGCTGAGCTCCATGCCGCGGGCGTCGACGCGCTTGGCGTTCACCAGATAGGCCAGCAGCGCCCCGTCGCCGCAGCCGATGTCGAGCGCGCGGCCTCCCGGCTCGATCATGTCGGCGATGAGCTGGAGATCGACACGAATGGGAGTGACGCTCATTTCAGTCCCCGCGCGTTGGCGGCCCCCTTGAGGAAACCCGAGAGCGTGCGGAACATCTCGGGCTCGTCGAGCAGGAAGGCGTCGTGGCCCTTGTCGCTGTCGATCTCGACGAACGACACGTTGGCCGCGGCGGCGTTCAGCGCATGCACGACGGCGCGGCTCTCCCGCGTCGGGAACAGCCAGTCGGAGGTGAAGCTCATCAGGCAGAAGCGCGTCGCCGATCCCTTGAAGGCATTGGCCAGCACGCCGCCATGCTTGGCGGCGAGGTCGAAGTAATCCATGGCGCGCGTGATGTAGAGATAGGAGTTGGCGTCGAAGCGATCGACGAAGGTCGAGCCCTGGTGGCGCAGGTAGCTTTCGACCTGGAAGTCGGCGTCGAAGCCGAAGCCCAGCGCGTCGCGGTTCTGCAACGCGCGCCCGAACTTGCGCTGCAACGCCTGCTCCGAGAGATAGGTGATGTGCGCGGTCATGCGCGCCACCGCGAGCCCGCGCTCGGGCGCGGTGTCGTGCAGCCGGTAGTCGCCGCCCTTCCACTCGGGATCGGCCATGATCGCCTGGCGGCCGACCTCGTGGAACGCGATGTTCTGCGCCGAATGGCGTGCCGCCGTGGCGATCGGCACCGCCGCGAACAGGCGCTTGGGAAAGCTCGCCGCCCACTCCAGCACCTGCATGCCGCCCATCGAGCCGCCAATGGCGCAGAAGAGATCGGGGATTTGCAGGTGATCCAGCAGGGCCGCCTGCGCGCGCACCATGTCGGCGATGGTGACCACCGGGAACTTCAGGTTCCACGGCTGCTTGCTGGCGGGATCGTGCGCCAGCGGCCCGGTGCTGCCGAGGCAGCCGCCCAGCACGTTGGTGCAGATGATGAAGTAGCGCGCCGGATCGAGGATCTTGCCCGGCCCGACGATGCTGTCCCACCAGCCGTCCTTGCCGGTGATCGGATTGCGGTCGCCCACGAACTGGTCGCCGGTCAGCGCATGGCAGATCAGGACCGCGTTCGACTTGTCCGCGTTCAGCGTGCCGTAGGTCTGGTAGGCGATGCGGAACGGCCCGAGGTCGACGCCGCAGTCGAGCCGCATCGGCCGCCCGGCCCCCAGGACCGCGTGGCGGCATTGGGCGAGCGCCTTGCTCTCGGCATCGGTCAGGTCGTCGAACACACTTGGCTCCAACACGGGCCGCTCCAAACGAAAAGCCCCCGACCGTGGGTCGGGGGCTTTTTCGAGCACTCCGACCTTTTAGCGAGG
>JAFEFH010000236.1 GCA_018240695.1 Pseudomonadota bacterium
CCGTCGATCCTCAATGCCTCACCCGAGGCGGCGGTGGGCGGCGGGCTCGCGCTGCTCAAGACCGGCGACAAGGTGCGGGTCGATATCGGCAAGCGCACCGCCAACATCCTGATCACGGCGGCCGAACTCGAGAAGCGCAAGAAGGCGTGGAAGCCCAACATCAAGGAAAGCCAGACGCCGTGGCAGGAACTTCAGCGCAAGTTCATCGGCCAGTTGTCGAATGGCGCGTGCCTCGACTTCGCGGTGAACTATCAGCAGATCGCCCAGACGAAGGGAGTGCCGCGGCACTCCCACTAGCCGCGCCCTAGCGCAGGAACAGCCGCTGCTCGACGGTGACGGGCAGGTCGGCGCGGCCCAGCAGCAGGATCGCCCAGGGCGACGTGGGCGGTCCGGCGGGGCGATAGGGAATCGGCGGCAGGCTGGCGGCGGGGCCGCCGCCGGCGGCAAAGCCCATGGCACTGGAGCCGGTCGACACGGAGCGGGTCGTGGGGGCCGATTGCGCCGTCATGACGTTGCTGGGCGCGCGTTCTTCGAACACGACGATGATGCGGTCACGCCGGCGCGCAGCGGAGAGGATGTTGACCGAGTGGCCGTCGCTGGCGCGGCCGCCGAGGAAGATGCCGACCGCTTCGGTGCGGCCCGGCTCGAAGAGATCGGGCGGCGCCATGCCGACGAGGCTCCACAGGCTGCGCCATTCGGCCATCGTGTTGGCGATGACCTGCTCGGGCTGGCGCGTGCGGGCGTTGGTGCCCTGCCATTGCTGAACGTCGATGGCCTGCGCCGCGGCTTGACCGGAAATACCAGTGGCAGCGACGGCGAGCAGGGCGCCGATCCGTGTCCAACGCGTAAGCGACTTGAGGCTGAGGATCACAGTTGGAGCAACCCGGGCTGAGCGGCGAGAGGTGTAATTGAGGGGAACACTTTGGCTCAATTGCGGCATGGGCGGCAGGGCCAGGGGGTCTCGCCCCTACAATCCGGGCCGCCGTGTCATAAATGGCACACCGATAATTGCAGCAGCCATCGTATCAACCGTGACCAATGACGGACGCGTCACGTCCGCTTGGCCTTGTCGGTGGCATTGGTCGACTGGATTTGCTCGCGGATGCGGCGCCAGTCGTCCTCACCATAGGCCATCATGTTGGAGAAGGTGCCGTTGCCCATGATGCCCATGCCGCCGTCGATCGCGATGACCTCGCCGTTGATGTATTCGACCTCGTCGCTCATCAGGAAAGCCGCCATGTTGGCAAGCTCGCCGGGCTTGCCCACGCGGCCCATGGGATTGCGGGCCCGGTAGCGATCGCCATCGTCGTCCTTCATGGGATTGAGGCGCGCCCAGGCGCCTTCGGTGGGGAACGGACCGGGCGCGATGGCATTGAGGCGAATGCCGTAACGGCCCCACTCGACGGCGAGGCTCTGGGTCATCACCGCGACGCCGGCCTTCGACATGGCGGAGGGCACGACGAACGGGCTGCCTGTCCAGACCCAGGTCGTGAGGATGCTGATCACGCTCGCCTTGCGCTTCTCGGCGATCCAGCGCTTGCCGCAGGCGTTGGTCATGTAGAACGTGCCGTGCAGGACGATGTTGGCGATCGCGTCGAAGGCGCGGGGACTGAGATCCTTGGTCTGCGAGATGAAGTTGCCGGCTGCATTGTTGACCAGCCCATCGAGCGGCCCGGTTGCCCAGATCTGCTCGATCATCTCCTCGACGGCCGTCGCGACGCGGATGTCGACGGGAAAGGCATCGACCCGGCGGCCGGGGTGCTTGGCCATCACTTCCTTCGCCGTTGCTTCGAGGACGCCGCCGCGCCGGCCGCATATCACACAGTCTGCACCCAGTTCGACGAAGCGCTCCAGCATGATCCGGCCAAGCCCTGTGCCGCCGCCGGTGATGAGGAAGCGTTTGCCCGCAAACAGATCGCTCCTGAACATCCAATTCCCTCCCGATTTCCTGGAAATCGTCTAACGTGGCGGCCCCAAAAGCCACAAGGGTTGTTGCGCGGCTCTCCCGGACTGCTAGGATTTCTGCATAACAACAACGGGATCGTTGAATGACGACCCACCAGGGAGAGACGGGCGGGGACAGCGGATCGGTTGAGCTGCGTGGTAAGGTAAAGTGGTTCAACGCCGTCAAGGGCTATGGGTTTTTAGCTCTCGACGTCGACAACAGCGACGCGTTCCTGCATGTGACGACACTTCGGCAATCCGGGCATGAAGATCTCAAGCCCGGGTCGACCGTGCTTTGCGCAGGCGTGCGCGGCCCCAAAGGCTGGCAGGTCATGAAGGTGATCGAGGTCGATTCGTCGACCGCGGTGGCGCCTGTGTCCAAGCCACCGCCGATTCCCGATGGCGCCGCCATGGGCGAATACATCACCGCGCTGGTGAAGTGGTACAACAACGAGCGCGGCTATGGCTTCGTCACCCGCGAAGCGACCGACGGCGACATCTTCGTGCATGCGGCAGTGCTGCGACGGCATGGCATGGAGTCGCTGGCGCCCGGGCAAAAAGTGATGGTGCGCATCGCGGAAGGTGAGAAGGGCTTGCAGGTCGTCGAGATCAGGACGGCTTGACCTTCGGCCATCGGGCCGGGCACTTAAGGAGCATGGCGTCCATTCTGGGTACGCGACGGCTTGGCCGTCGCACGTTGTTCGGTGTCCCGTTCCTTCTCGCGGCGGGCGGTGCCTGCGCCCAGAGCGAAAACGACGGCGTGAAGTTCGAGCGCTCGTCGCTGGTGATCGTGACGGGTGGCCGCGAACTCAAGTTCGAGATCGACATGGCGACGACCGAGCCTCAGCGCGAGCATGGATTGATGTTCCGCAAGCAACTCGGTGCCTATGAAGGCATGTTGTTCGACTTCTTCCAGGAGCAGCGCGTGGCCTTCTGGATGAAGAACACGCTGATCCCGCTCGACATGGTGTTCATCGCCGCCGACGGCACGGTGCGCCATGTCCACGCCAACGCCGTGCCGATGTCGACCGACACGATCCCCAGCGAAGCACCGGTGCGCGCCGTGCTGGAGATCAACGGCGGCACCGCGCGCATGCTCGGCATCAAGGTGGGCGACAAGGTCAGGCACGCGATCTTCAACAACGCCTAGCTTCAACTTTTCGTTTGGCTTTTCCTCAGCTTGATTCGCGCCGGGGAGTTTACCGGCTTGCCAAAGCTGCATAGCGTCTGCGCATCCAAGAGGAGGTAGCAGACGCCGATGAGTACGACGGTATCACCGAAAACCCCGGGCGGACTGCGCCCGCTGCCACGGCTGATCTTCGGCTCACGCTGGCTCCAGTTGCCGCTCTATGTCGGCCTGATCGTCGCCCAGGCCGTTTACGTGATCCTGTTCCTGAAGGAACTGTACCACCTGGTCGAGCACAGCTTCACCTACAGCGAACAGCAGATCATGCTGGTCGTGCTGGGGCTGATCGACGTGGTGATGATCTCGAACCTGCTGATCATGGTCATCGTCGGCGGCTACGAGACGTTCGTCTCGCGCATGGAACTCAACAAGCATCCCGACCAGCCCGAGTGGCTCAGCCACGTCAACGCCAGCGTATTGAAGATCAAGCTCGCGATGGCGATCATCGGCATCTCGTCGATCCACCTGCTGCGCACGTTCATCGCCGCGGGCGATCTCGGCAAGCCGACCGCCACCTACACCGAGTCCGGCGTGATGTGGCAGGTCATCATCCACTCGGTGTTCATCCTGTCAGCCTTGGGCGTGGCCGCGGTCGATCGCATCAGCGACGGCGGCGCGGAAGCCGGTGCGGGCAGGGCTTCTCACGGCAACGGCGGGCACTGACGCCGCCGGCGGCCTCATGCCGCCTTGGCGGCGTGCTGCTTGAGGGCGGTCAGCGAGACGACGTGCAGGGTGACTGCATGCGTGGCCTCCAGGACCACCAGCGGCGCCGCGCCCGCCTCGAGGGCTTCCTTCCAGCGCTCGGCGCAGAGACACCAGCGGTCGCCGGGCTTCAGTCCGGCGAAGCCGTATTGCGGCATCGGCGTGCTGAGGTCGTTGCCGGCGGCCTTGGAGAAGGCCAGGAATTCGGCGGTCATGACGGCGCAAACCGTATGCAGGCCGCGGTCCTCGCGGCCGGTGTTGCAGCAGCCGTCGCGGAAGAAGCCGGTCAGCGGCTCCGTCGAGCAGGGCAGCAGGATCCCGCCCAGCACGTTGATCGACGGCGCGCGGCCGGAGCCGCCTTCCTCGGGTGTCTGGTCGAACATGGCGCAGTGTACCACCCGGAAATTGGGCTTTCGAGCCAGCCTTGCCGCTGGTAGAAAACGCCGCGTCATCGGGCGTCGGCGCGGGGCGTAGCGCAGTCTGGTAGCGCATCTGGTTTGGGACCAGAGGGTCGCAGGTTCAAATCCTGCCGCCCCGACCAACGCCTCGCTGGAGAGGAAGTGGAGTTCATGAAGGTTCGCATCTTCAAGCCGGCAAAGACGGCCATGCAGTCCGGCGTCGCCAAGACCAAGGAGTGGCTGCTGGAGAGCGAGCCGACGCCCAAGCAGGTCGATCCGCTGATGGGCTGGACGAGTTCGCGCGATACCATGCAGCAGGTCCAGCTCTGGTTCCCGACCCTCGACGAGGCCAAGGCGCACGCCGAGAAGAACGGCTGGCAGTACACGGTCGAGCAGCCCAACGAGCGGCCGATCCGGCCCAAGGCCTATGCCGACAACTTCGCCTTCACCAGAGTGGGCCGCTGGACCCACTGAAGGCTGCCGACGGCGGCTTGTGTTATCCTCCAGGCACGACCCCGTAGCTCAACCGGATAGAGCACCTGCCTTCTAAGCAGGATGTTGCGTGTTCGAGTCACGCCGGGGTCGCCAGTCTTGCATGGGCAGCAGGGAACGAGGACGGACGTGGACGCCAGCAACGATGTCGTGGTTCGGACGCGATCCCTGGAAGGGCAGGACCTCCATATCGTCGACGGTCTGTTCAAGCCCGACTTCGTGGCGATGCTGCATGAAATAGCCAAGCGCTTTGCATTCAGTCTCTACGATGCCGATACGCGGGAGACCAGCCATGTGCGGCACTGGCGGTGCGATCTCGTTCCCGAGGAGATGGGCAAGCATCCGGTGCTGGGGCTTTGGTTGAAGCAGGTCGAGTTGACGGCCGCAAAGCTCTTTCCCGGCGTGAAGGGAACTCTCCGGGAAGCCTACTGCAACAACCACGGCTACGGCGATCACCAGCATCCCCATATCGATGCGCCATCCGGTATCACCGTGCTCTACTACGTGAACGCCGAATGGCAGCCGGACTGGCAGGGCGAGACCTTGTTGTTTGAAAGCTCCGATGACGCCCATCATGCGGTGGCGCCGCGGCCCGGGCGGCTGCTGATGTTCCCGGCCAACATCCTGCATCGCGGCGGCACGCCCTCGCGCTCGTGCATCGAGCGCCGGCTGGTGCTGGTCGCCAAGTTTCGGGCGGCCCAGGCATGAGCACGCGATCTCTGCGGCTGCGCAACCTGCTGGCGCTCGTGGCGGTGTTCGCCTCGATCGCCGTGCTCGGCTGCTGGGACAATCGCCGCGAGACCGCGCGCGTGCTCGACGAGGGCTACGCGACGGAAGTGCAGATCACCGGCGCGCAGTTCCAGCGGCTGGTGCCGTTCGCGCTCGACGGCTGGCGGCCGCGCCTCGTCGAGCAGGCGCTGTCGGTCGACGTGCAATGGGCCGGCAAGGACGGCAAGACCCACGTGCATCGCCGCGTGCCGGTCAGCGCGCGCTTCGAACGGTCGATCGTCAACGGCGAGCAGGTGAAGCTG
>JAFEFH010000237.1 GCA_018240695.1 Pseudomonadota bacterium
CTCGGCATCGATCCCTATTTCCCGCTGAAGTTCATGATCTACTTTTTGATTGTGGTGACTGTCGGCGGCACGTCGGGGATCATGGGCCCGTTCGTGGCCTCGCTGCTGCTGGGCGTGGCCGACGTGGCCGGCAAATACTACCTCTCCTCGGCGCTGGGCGGCTTCGTGATCTACGTCGTCCTGATCGTGGTGCTGGTGGTCAGGCCGCAGGGCCTGTTCGCCAGGGCGAGATGAGCGCCCCCGAAAGCCTCGCTCGGCGTGCCCGCTGGCGCTGGCCCGAGATCGTCTTCTGGCTGGTCGCCTTCGCCGCCATCGCCGCACCGAGCGGCAAGCACCTGATCCTGAACGAGATCGCGATCCTGGCCCTGTTCGCGCTCTCGCTCGACCTCATCCTGGGCTACGCGGGCATCATCTCGCTGGGCCATGCCGCGTTCTTCGGGCTGGGCGCCTATGCCGCCGGCCTGTTCTGCAAGCACGTCGCGCCCGATCCGCTGCTCGGCCTCGCGGTTGGCATCGTCGTCTCCGGACTTGTGGGTCTGCTGACCAGCCTGCTGGTGCTGCGCGGCAGCGACCTCACGCGGCTGATGGTGACGCTGGGCGTGGCGCTGGTGCTGCACGAACTGGCCAACGCGCTCTCGCAGTGGACAGGCGGCGCCGACGGCTTGCAGGGCATGACGGTCGGCCCGCTGCTCGGCCGGTTCGACTTCGATCTCTACGGCCGCACGGCCTATGCCTACAGCGTCACGATCCTGTTCGTGCTGTTCCTGCTGGCGCGCCGGATCGTGCGCTCGCCGTTCGGCGCCTCGCTGATGGCGATCCGGCGCAACCCTCTGCGCGCGTCGGCGCTGGGTGTGCCGGTCAACCGCCGCATGATCGCGGTCTACGCGCTGGCCGCGGCCTATGCCGGCGCCGCCGGTGCGCTGCTGGCGCAGACGACGGCCTATGTCTCGCTCGAAGTGCTGGAGTTCAACCGCTCGGCCGACGTGCTGCTGGCGCTGATCATCGGCGGCGTCGGCTGGCTCTATGGCGGCATCGCTGGCGCGCTGGTGTTCAAGGTGTTGCAGGACGTGCTGTCCTCGGGCGCGCCGCAGTTCTGGCTGTTCTGGATGGGCCTGTTCCTCGTGGTGCTGGCGCTGGTCGGCCGCGAGCGGCTGATGGGCGGCGTGCGGGGCCTGCTGCCGAAGGCGCTGCGATGACCGTCGCGCTCGAGACCCGCGGGCTTTCGAAGCGCTTCGGCGGCCTCGTCGCGACGAACGATGTCACGTTCCAGCTCGAGACTGGCGCGCGCCACGCGCTGATCGGCCCCAACGGCGCGGGCAAGACCACCTTCATCAACCTGCTGACCGGCGTGCTGCCACCATCGGCGGGCCAGGTGCTGCTGGCGGGGCAGGACATCACCGATCTGCGGCCCGAGGCCCGGGTGCGGCGCGGGCTGGTGCGCACGTTCCAGATCAACCAGCTCTTCGCCGACCTGACGCCGCTCGAGACCCTCGCGCTCGCGGTCGGCGAGCGGCATGGGCAGGGGCGCGACTGGTGGCGACGGCTCGGCGGGCGCGATCCGGTCGCACGCGAGGTCGATGAGGTGGCCCGGCGCTTCGGTCTCGCCGATGTGCTCGACACGCGCACCGACACCTTGCCCTATGGCAAGCAGCGCCTGCTCGAGATCGCGGTGGCGTTCGCCTGCGCGCCACGGGTGCTGCTGCTCGACGAGCCGGCGGCCGGCGTGCCCGAGGCCGAGCGGCGCGACATCCTCGATGCGATCGCAGCACTCCCGCCCGACGTGGCGGTGCTGCTGATCGAGCACGATATGGACCTGGTGTTCAGCTTCGCGCGCCGCATTTCCGTGCTGGTCGATGGCGGGCTGTTGGTGGAGGGCGAGCCAGCCGCCATCGCCGCCGATCCCAGGGTGCGCGCGGTCTATCTCGGCGAGACCGCCCATGGCTGACCTGCTGACCGTGAGCGGCTTGTCCGCCGGCTACGGCCGCGCCGTCGTGCTGTCGGAGATCGGGTTCAGTCTGGCTGAAGGCGAGGCGCTGGCGGTGCTGGGTCGCAACGGCACGGGGAAAACCACCCTGATCGACAGCATCGTGGGCGTGACGCGGCGCTTTGCCGGCGCGCTCACGCTGGGCGGCCGCGAGATCGCGGGGCTTGCGCCCGAGGCCCGCGCCCAGCTCGGCATCGGCTGGGTGCCGCAGGAGCGCAACATCTTTCGCTCGCTGACGGTAGAGGAGAATCTCTCGGCGGTCGCACGGCCGGGGCCTTGGACGACCGAGCGCGTGTTTGCGCTGTTTCCACGGCTGAAGGAGCGGCGCGGCAATTCGGGCGGTGCGTTGTCGGGCGGCGAGCAGCAGATGCTGGCGATCGGCCGGGCGCTGGCGACCAACCCGCGGCTGCTGCTGCTCGACGAGCCGACCGAGGGGCTGGCGCCGATCATCGTCGAGGAATTGCTGCGGGCGCTCAGCAGGCTCTTCCGCGAGGAGGGGATGGCAGGCATCATCGTCGAGCAGCATGCGCACAAGATCCTGCCGATCACCGACCGGGCGATCGTGCTGGATCGAGGGCGGCTCGTGCTGGAGGCGTCGAGCGCCGAGCTGCGCCGGGACGGCGCTCCGCTGGAGCGCTATCTGGGAGTGACTGGCGGGGCGTAGTCGGCGGCCAGGGAAGTGGGAGCGTCATGAGCAAGTACGGTATCGGCCAGCCCGTCCTGCGTTTCGAGGATCCGCGGCTGCTGCGCGGGCAAGGGCGCTTCATCAACGACGTCAACATGCACGGCCAGGCCTACGCCGTGTTCGTGCGCTCGCCGCACGCCCACGCCAAGATCCGCGGCATCGACACCGAAGCAGCCAAGGCCGCGCCCGGTGTGGTGGCGGTCTATACCGGACACGACGTGAAGGCCGACGGCCTCGGCATGCCCAAGGCCAACATGCCGCGCAAGCGGCCCGACGGCACACCGATGTTCGCGCCGCAACGGCCGGCGCTGGTGGTCGACCGCGTGCGCTATGTCGGCGATCCGGTGGCGATGGTGATCGCCGATTCGCTGGCCGAGGCCAAGGACGCGGCCGAGCTTGTGAACGTCGACTACGAGGCGCTGCCGTCGGTGACGCTGACCGAGGACACGGTGAAGCCGGGCGCGCCCGCGGTATGGGACGAGTGTCCCGACAACATTTCCAACAATGTCGAGCGCGGCAAGAAGGCGGAGACCGACGCGGCGTTGAAAGGCGCGGCGAAGGTGATCCGCCGGCGCTACGTCATCACGCGCGTGCATGCACAATACATGGAGCCGCGCGGCACGCTCGGGACCTACGATCCCGGCGAGGATCGCATGACGCTCTATGCCGACGTTCAATATCCCCATCGCGTGCGCAACATGCTGGCGCAGAGCGTGTTCAAGGTGCCCGAGAGCAAGATGCGGGTGATCTCGGGCGATGTCGGCGGCGGCTTCGGCACCAAGGGCTGGCAGTATGTCGAGCATCGTCTGACCCTGTGGGCGGCGCGCAAGCTGGTGCGTCCGGTGAAATGGACCTGCGAGCGCTCCGAGGCGGTGATGGCCGACGAGCATGGCCGCGACAATGTCGGCGAGATCGAGCTGGCGCTCGACGAGGACAACAAATTCGTCGCGCTGAAGCTCGAGATGCTGGCCAATATCGGCGCCTATGTCGGCTCCGACCGCAATCTGCTGTCGCCGTTCGGCATGATCGGCACGGTGCTGGGCGTCTACAGGATCCCGACGGCCTACATCAACGTCGTCGGCGTGCTGTCGAACACCAATCCGACCGCGCCCTATCGTGGCGCCGGACGGCCCGAGGCGATCTACCTGATCGAGCGGCTGATCGACGATGCCGCGCGCGAGCTTGGCGTGGACAAGGTCGAGCTGCGCCGCAAGAACATGCTGCCCGAGGCGGCGATGCCCTATCAGAGCCCGGTCGGACCGTTCTACGACTGCGGCCAGTTCGAGAAGAACATGGACATGGCGCTGGCGCTGGCCGATGTCGGCGGCTTCAAGGCGCGGCTGGAGGAATCGAAGACTCGCGGCAAGTTGCGCGGGCTCGGCATCGTCAACGCCATCGAGCAGGCGGCGGGACCGGCGCAGCCCGAATATGCCGAGATCAGGTTCAATCCCAGCGGCACGGCGGCGCTCCTGATGGGCACCAAGGCGCAGGGGCAGGGCCACGAGACGATGTTCAAGCAGATCCTGCACGAACGGCTCGGCGTCGATCCCGCCGAGGTGCAGTACATCGACGGCGACACCGATCGCGTGGCCTTCGGCATGGGCACCAACGGCTCGCGCTCGACGGTGCTGGGCGGCTCGGCGCTTTTCATGGCGGCGGAGAAAGTGATCAGGAAGGGCAAGCTGCTGGCCGGGCATCTGCTGGAGGCCGGCGAGCAGGATATCGACTTCGCCGACGGCAGCTTCACGATCAAGGGTACCGACAAGAGCGTGTCCTTGAAAGAAGTGGCGAAGGCCGCGTTCAACTCGACCAAATGGCCGAAGTCGGGCTTCGAGGGCGGGCTGTACGAGAATGCGACCTTCAAGGGCGAGAAGGACACCTTCCCCAACGGCTGCCACATCTGCGAGGTCGAGATCGATCCGGAGACCGGCGAAGTGAAGCTCGACCGCTATGCCGTGGTCGACGATGTCGGCACGGTGATGAACCCGATCGGGCTGAAGGGCCAGATCCATGGCGGCGTGGCGCAGGGCGTGGGCCAGATCCTGAGCGAGCAGGTGGTGTGGGACCGCGACAGCGGACAGTTGCTCACCGCGAGCTTCCTCGACTACGCGATGCCGCGCGCCGAGATGATGTGCAGCATGGAGATCAAGTCGAACCCGGTGCCGACCAAGTTCAATCCGCTGGGGGCCAAGGGCGCGGGCGAGGCGGGCACCGTGGGCGCCATGCCCGCCGTGATGAACGCCGTGCTGGACGCGCTGGCGCCGCTCGGCGTGCAGGACATGGTGATGCCGGCCACGGCGCAGAACGTCTGGAAGGCGATCGAGGCGGCGAGGAAATAGGGGGCTACGATGGGCGAGATCGTCGGCGCGGCAATCGTCTCGCATCATCCCGGGCTGGTGCAGCCCAAGGAAGTCCGCGTGCAGCGCGGTAACGGGCGTGACTCCGACCTTATTGAAGGCTTCGACCGCGTGCGGGCCAAGGTCGATGCGCTGGAGCCCGATACGTTCGTGATCTTCGACACGCACTGGCTCACGACCTCGATGCATCTGGTGGCCGGTGCGGCGCACTATGCCGGCAAGTTCACGTCGGACGAGCTGCCCTACGCCATGTCGGCCTTCGCCTACGACTATCGCGGCGCGCCGGAGCTTGGCGCCCTGGTCGAGGAGGTGGCGCGCGAGAAGAAGGTCACGGCGCGCAACGTCACGGAGGCGTCTCTGCCGCTGCACTATCCGACGATCAACATCGTGCACTTGCTGGGCAAGGGCGAGAAGGTGTTGAGCGTCGGCACCTGCCAGACCGCGAAGTTCAAGCATTTCCTCCAGATGGGCGAGGTGGTGGGCGAGGCGATCCGGCGCTCCGATGCGCGCGTCGTGCTGCTGGCGTCCGGTGCGATGAGCCACAAGTTCTACGATCTCGACCATGTGCCGCCCAACCCCAGGGTCTGGCATCCCGACAACGTGTCGGACCCGAAGAACCGCGCGCTCGACATGGAAGTGCTCGAACTCTGGAAGCAGGGCCGTCACGACATCGTGCTCGACCGCTTTCCCGA
>JAFEFH010000238.1 GCA_018240695.1 Pseudomonadota bacterium
CGGGACAGGGTTTTCATGAGCGGCGCTTCAAGTCTGCCAGCAAACGATCGACGAACTTGGGCGACAGGCCGAGCAGCGCCTGGGGATCGGACAGCTCGGCCCGGAACTGGCCCAGCGCCTCGACGAAGGAACCGCCTTGCGACAGCGCCTTCTCGACGACGGCCGCAGCCTTGTCCTTGCCCATCTTCTCTGCGAGCAGGAACGTCGCGCGTTCCGCCAGCACCGTGCCGTGCGTTGCGTCGAGGTTGGCTTGCAGCCGCGCCGTATCGACGACGAGGCCCGGTGCCACTTCGGCGATCGACTCGACGGCCGAGCCCAGCGCCTCGACCAGCGGCGCAAGGCTCGGCCACTCGGCCTGCCAGCCCCCCAGGGCACGTTCATGTTCCTGCGGCATCGCCGCGACGATGGTGGCGGCAAGTTGCGGCGCGCGCGCGGCGGCGGCGAGCGTCAGGCCAGCACCGACCGGATTGCGCTTGTGCGGCATGGTCGAGGACTTGCCGCGGCCGGGGCTCGACGGCTCGCTCACCTCGGCCACCTCGCCCTGCATCATCAGCGCGATGTCACGCGCCGCCTTGCCCAGGGCGCCGACAACCAGGGCGGCATCCTGCGCGAAGGCCGCGACCCGCACACGCTGGGTGAACCACGGCGCCGGCGGCAGCGCGAGATCGAGGCGCTTGGCCAAGGCCTTCAGGACCGGCTCCGCCTTCGTGCCCAGCGCGGAGAGCGTACCCGACGCGCCGCCGAACTGGAGGATTTGCGTCTCGCCGAAGCTCTCCTCGAGTCGCCGCGTCGCACGGTCGATGTCGGACGCCCAGCCGGCGATCTTCTGTCCGAGCGCCAGCGGCGTGGCGGGCTGCAACAAGGTGCGGCCGACCATGGGCGTGGTCCGATGCTTGCGCGCCAGGCGGGCAAAGGCAGTGACGATTCCGCGCAGCTTTTCGAGTAGAGGCGGCAGGGCCTCACCTAATTGCAGCACCATGGCCGTATCGAGCACGTCCTGGCTGGTGGCCCCCAAATGGACATAGGCCGCGGCGTCCGCGTCGCGTTTCCGCACCTCGGCTGTGAGCGCCTTCACGACCGCGACGGTGAGCGTGATGCTGTGGCGCGCCACGGCCGCCAGGGCCGGCGGATCGTAAAAAGCGGGATCGCAGGCGGCTTCGATGACCTTGACATGCTTCTTCGGGATCAGCCCGGCCGCCGCCGTTGCATGGGCCAGTGCCGCCTCGAAGCGCAGCATGTGGCGCAAGGTGGAATCGTCGGAGAAGGCCTCGGCGGCCGATGCCGCCGCGCCCAGGGCGTTCACAAGACGGCCGGACATGGCAACAAGGCTACTCGCAAAGTTGCCTGAACCAAAGCCCGTCCCATATCGTACGGAAAGCTGGAGGTGCTTTTATGCGTGGGATCAGGACCATCTTGACCTTGGGCTTGACGGCCTGCGTCCTGGCCACGGTTGGCGCAATGCCGGCCGCGGCCGACTCCGTTCTCGCCACCGTAAAGAAGCGCGGCGAACTGCTCTGCGGCGTCAACGGCCAGCTGCCGGGCTTCTCGACGGTAAACGACAACAAGGAATGGGCGGGACTGGAGGTCGACTTCTGCCGTGCGATTGCGGCCGCCACGCTGGGCGACGCGAAGAAGGTCAAGTTCATCCCGGTCACTGTCCGTAATCGCTTCGACCTGCTGCGCGACGGCCAGATCGACGTGCTGTTCCGCAACTCGATCATGACGCTCGAGCGGACGGTGAAGACCGGCGTGCGTGCCGCCTGGGTCTACTATTTCGATGGGCAAGCCATCGTGGTGCCGAAGAAGCTCGGCTTCACCGGTCTCTCGCAGCTCGCCGGGCACAACATCTGCTACCTGAACAGTTCGCCCTACGGCCGGGTCGCCCGCGACTGGTTCCGCTATCGCAACATGGACTTCAAGCCGCTGACCTTCGATACGCAGAACGAAATGTATCGGGCATTCTACAGCGGCAAGTGCGACGGCCTCACCCAACAGGTCTCGGCGATCACCACGACGATCGTGTCGGGCGGCAAGGCGACCGACTATCTGGTGCTGCCGGAAATCGTCGCCAACAATCCGCTGGCGGCGTTCGTGCGCGCCGGCGACGAGGACTGGCTCGACATCGTGCGCTGGACCTTCAACGCCCTCCTCGACGCCGAGGAGCGCGGCATCACCCAGGCGAACGTCGATTCGCAGCGCCAGACCGGCACGGTGGAGGCGCGGCGCCTGCTGGGCGATCCTGCCGACGACGGCAAGCTGCTGGGCCTCAGCGGCAGCTGGGCCTACGACGCCATCAAGCAGGCCGGCAACTACAGCGAGATCTTCGAGCGCAATCTCGGCCGGCTGTCGCCCTTCAAGTTCCCGCGGGCCGTCAACGCGCTGTGGACCGCCGGCGGCGTGATGCACCCCCTGCCGCTGCGATAGGTCTGTGATATACAAGGCGCCGCCTTTCCGGCCTCGGAAGGGCGGCTTTCTTTTGCACATCCAAGGGGATTCGGCGTGACCAAATCGACACCAGTGCTCATCGACCGCCACCCCGGCCGTTCCGCCCAGACCATCGGCGTCGCCCGCGCGCTGGGCACCGATCCGGAGTTGATCCACGAGCCGTCGGTCGGCGTCATCGGCACCAAGGGCGACAGCCAGTGCTACCTCGGCGTGATGTCCAAGGTCGACGCGATCCATGCCGAGCTCAAGAACCATATCGGCTCGAGCGCCAACCAGCTGAAGATGCGCTTGGTCCAGCCCGAATACACGATCGCCACCTCGGACGGCATCCGCAACGGCACGCGCGAGATGCGCTACTCGCTGATCGGCCGCGAGGTCACGCACGATTCGTTCTGCGAGCATCTCAGCGCCACCGGCCTCGCCGGGACGATCGCGGTCGTGGCCTGCGACAAGCCGCCGGTCGGCGCGCTCGCCGCGCTGCTCGAGCACAACGAGCCCGCGATCATCATGTCGGACGGCGCGATCCATCCCGGCAAGGACCCGAAGACCGGCGAGGCGCTCGACATCGTGAGCGCCTACCAGGTTGCCGGCAGTCCCGATGCCGAGCTGCGCGACCGCATCGCCTGCAATGCCTGCCCCGGCATCGGCAGCTGCGGCGGCATCTTCACCTACAACACCATGCAGACGTTCATCGGCGTGGTCGGCATGCAGCCGCTGCACATGGTCGCCCCGCCCTCGGACGATCCGCGCCGCGTCGACGCGTTCCCCAAGGAGCTGGTCGGCCACCTGACCAACATGATCGCCAAGGGCCTGAAGCCGCGCGACATCGTCAAGCGCGACTCGATCCGCAACGCGGTGATCGTGTGCATGGCGATCGGCGGCTCGACCAACGTCGTGCTGCACACGCCCGAGATCGCGCGCGCCGCGGGCTTCGCGGACTTCTGGAAGGACGTCATGACGCCGGAGGAGTTCAACTACCTCTCGCAGCAGATCGTCCCCGTGCTCACCGATGCCCGCCCCTACGGCAAGTATTCGATGGTCGACATCGACCAGGTGGGCGGCGTGCAGGTGATCGTGAAGGAACTGCTCGATGCCGGCCTGCTGAACGGCGAGATGATGACCTGCACCGGCGAGACCCTGGCGGCGCAGGTCGCGCGGCTGGGCGGCAAGAAGGCCGACGGCAGGGTCGTCTATCCGGTCGAGAAGCCCTACAAGCCGACCGGCGGCCTGCGCGTGCTGGGGGGCAACCTGTCGCCCGACTTCTCGGCGATCCTGAAGCTCGCCGGCGTCGAGGGCGGCCTCGAGGGCAACGTGTTCCGCGGCAAGGCGCGCGTGTTCGAGGGCGAGCAGGCGCTGCTCGACGCGCTCGACAAGCGTCCGGAGACTTTCCAGAACCACGACATGATCATCGTGCGCTACGAGGGCCCCTCGGGCGCGCCGGGCATGCCGGAAATGCTCGATCCGACGTCGCGCATCACCACGCTCTGCCGCGAGCGCGGCATCGTAGTGGCGCTGATGACCGACGCGCGCTTCTCGGGCGGCTCGGTCGGCCTGGTGATCGGCCATGTCGGGCCGGAGGCCGCGCTGGGCGGCCCGATCGCGTTCATCGAGGAAGGCGACGAGATCGTGGCCGACCTCAACAAGAACGAGCTGAACTGCCCGGCGCTCGATGACGCGGCGACGCTCGCGAAGCGCAAGGCCGCGTGGGACAAGGCCGTGGCGGCCAATGGCGGCATCCACCCCAATTGCGGGATCGCGGACACCCGCCTGCTGCACCGGGCGCGCACCAGCGCCGTTCCCGCGACGCGCGGCGGCGGCATCCATCCCAACCGCGAGGTCTGGGTGCGCGCGCCGCGCAAGGCGGAACGCTCGGGCTTCTCGCCCAGGAACAAGTTCCGCCCCGAGGCCGCGAAGACGTTCTAGGGGCTACGGCGCGGGCGTCGGCGGCAGGATCCGGTCGATCGCGGCGCGCCAGGCTGCTTCGGCGGCCTCGTGCGAGAGGCCGAAGACGCTGCGCATCTGGTCCCAGCTCTCGAAGCTGATCAGCGCCGCGAGCGCCACGAGCATCTGGTCCGCCACCGGAGGCTCGAGCGTGGCGAGCTCGGGCGCGTACATCAGCCGCATGCGCACGACGTTGGAATGGCGAGCCAGCGCCACGCGCTGCTTGAGCTCGGGCAGCTGCTCCTGGACGACGGTCAGCACGCGCCACAGCGGCAGCCACTTCTCGCAGGCGGCGGCTCGGATCCGCACATGGGAGCGGATGCGCGCCGGCCGGTCGGCGTCGACATCGCGCGCCTGGGCTTCGGCCTGGCCCTGCACGATCGCGTGGTCGGCGGTGGCCAGCGTCAGCGCATTGAGGTCGTCGAAACGCTCGAACACCGAGCGCACGGAGTAGCCGGCCTCTTCCGCGATCTGCGCCGCCGTCGGCATGGCGGGCGAACGGCGCAGCAAGGCGAGATAGGCCTCGATGATCGTCTGGCGCGTGCGCTCGCTGCGCAGGCGGCGGCCGTCGATGCGGGGCGTGGGGGAATCGGAGGGAGCGGGCACGGAAACCTTTCGTCCTTCGCCGGATTCAAACAAAAAAGCCGCTCTCTTGCGAGGGCGGCTTTTCAATTTGGTTGCGGGAGCTGGATTTGAACCAACGACCTTCAGGTTATGAGCCTGACGAGCTACCGGGCTGCTCCATCCCGCGGCAAATCCGTGCGCAGAGATCGTTCTATCGGATGAGGTTGCTTCGCGTTTGGAAGACCTGGCAGCGACCTACTCTCCCGTGCCTTGAGACACAGTACCATTGGCGCTGAGGGTTTTCACGGCCGAGTTCGGAATGGGATCGGGTGTACACCCCTCGCTAGTGCCACCAGGTCGTCGAAACGCGAAGGTCTTAAAGTCCCGTGCTGGGCAAGCAAAGCCGGGCAGCGGATTTCGACCGCTGCACGGAACGAATGGAATCAAGCCGATCGAGCTATTAGTACCGCTAAGCTGAATACATCGCTGTACTTGCACATGCGGCCTATCAACGTCGTGGTCTACGACGACTCTCAGCGAGACCTAGTTTTGAGGCGGGTTTCACGCTTAGATGCTTTCAGCGTTTATCCCTTCACTACATAGCTACCCGGCGCTACGGCTGGCGCCATAACCGGTACACCAGAGGTAAGTCCATCCCGGTCCTCTCGTACTAAGGACGGCTCCTCTCAAGTCTCGAACACCCACAGCAGATAGGGACCAAACTGTCTCACGACGTTTTGAACCCAAC
>JAFEFH010000239.1 GCA_018240695.1 Pseudomonadota bacterium
CATCACTTCAACGACTATTCCTTCGTGCCCGACAACCTCGCGCTGATGACGCACCTCACGGCGCTGTGCCCGAACATCGACGTCGGCACCGCTGCCGTGATCATTCCCTGGCACGATCCGTTGCGTGTGGCCGAGAATGCCGCCGTGCTCGATCTTCTGAGCAGGGGTCGGCTGCGGCTAGGCATGGGCCGCGGCCTGGCGCGGCGCGAATTCAACGCCTTCCGCCTCAGCATGGACGAGTCGCGCGGCCGCTTCGACGAGGCGGCGCCGATGATCATCGAGGCGTTGACGACCGGCTTCATGGAAGGGGACGGCAAGTATTACAAGCAGCCGCGCATCGAGATCCGTCCGCGTCCGCAGCATTCGTTCGAGGGCCGCATCTACGCCGTCGCCTCGAGCGAGGATTCGATCGATTCGGCGGCGCGGCTGGGCGCCCATATCGTTATGTTCGCCGACCGGCCGTGGGAGATGCGCGCGCCGATGGTCGAGAAAGGCCGCGCGCTGCATCGCCAGTATCACGGCACCGAGCCGCCGCGGGTCATGCTGACGGAGTTCTGCGTCTGCGGCCCCGACACCGCGACCATCGAGGACGAGGCGCGGCGCTACCAGGGCAAGTTCGTGGAGAGCAATTTCTACCACTACGAATTCCTGGGCGAGCATTTCAAGACGGTGAAGGGCTACGACTCCTATCAGCAGAAGGCCGATCTCGCGCGCAAGGGCGGCGGCATCGAGGGGGCCATCACCGGCTTCATGCAGGCGGCGTCCTGGGGCACGCCGGACAAGATCCTCCGCGGACTGGAGGCGCGGCGGAAGCTGCTGGGCGACTTCGAGATGAACGTGGCCTTCCGCTTCGGCGGCACGCCCTACGAGGTTTCCGAACGCGGCCTCAAGCTCTTCGCCAAGGAAGTGCTGCCGGTGGTGAAGAAGTGGGGACCGGTGACGGCGGCGAAGGCCGCCTGATCAGACCAGCACGCCGTCGCGCGCGATCACGCGCCCGGCCTTGACGACGAGCTTGCGCCGCGGCCGCGTCGCCACGGCCTCGGGCACGGTGGCGGAGTCGACGACGACGAAATCGGCGGTGCCGCCGACCTTCAGGCCGTAGTCGGCGAGGCCCAGCACGCGCGCCGGCGCGGCGGTCACCAGCTCGAACGCGAGAGCGAGCTCGTGGTCGTGCCGGAAGTTGGCGCGATAACCCACCATCATGGCGCGTTCCAGCATGTCGCCGTTGCCGAAGGGCGACCAGGCATCGCGGATATTGTCGGAGCCGCTGAAGACCTCGACGCCGTGTTCCTTCAGGAGCGGCACTGGCGGCATGGTCGCCGCGCCCGGGCCGTGGGTCATGATGGCGATGCCCGCGGCCGCCAGCGTATCGGCGGTGCGCGCGGCGAGGTCGGTGGGCACGGAGCCCAGCGCGAAAGCGTGGCTGATGGCGACATTGCCGGCGAGGTCCAGGGCCTTGGTGCGCCGGGCGATGGCGTCGATCTCGGCGATGCCGCCTTCGCCGCCGTCATGCAGGTGGATGTCGATGCCCGCGCCACGGCGGCTGGCGATCGCGAAGATCGTGTCGAGATGCCCCTCCAGATCGCCGTCGATGCCGACAGGATCGAGGCCGCCCACGAGATCGGCGCCGGCGGCGACCGCTTCGTCGAGCAAGGCCGCGGTGCCGGGCGAGCGGACGATCCCACTCTGCGGGAAGGCCACGATCTCGATGGTGGCGAGGCCGCGGAAACGCTCGCGGATCGCCAGCACGGCGTGCAGGTTCTTGAGGCCGAGCTGGTTGTCGATATCGACATGCGTGCGCATGTGCAGCGTGCCGCTGGCCAGTACCTGCTTCACGAGGTTGGCGCCGGTCTCGGTTTCGGCAACGGCCCGGCCGGCCCGTACGCGGCGCTCGGCCTCGATGCGGTCGGCGACGCGGTTGCCCGCCGCCTGGTTCGGCACCCACGGCAGGCCGAGCAGGGTCTTGTCGAGATGGATATGGCCGTCGACCAGCGGCGGCAGGACCAGTGCGCCGCCGAGATCGATGCCGGGCCCGGGAGCGGGCTCGACAAAGCTCGTGATCCGGCCGTCCGCGACCGTGATGTCGCGGCGGCTTCCGTCGGGCAGCGTGGCGTTCCGGAACATCGCGCCGCCAGCCCCGATTTCTCTACTTGTCGGCGTTGGGGCCGGCTTCCTTGCGGAAGGTATTGACCGCGTTCTTCGCCGCCATTGCCAGCAGGCCGGAGTCGTTGGCGATCGTGCAGAGCTGGAAGCCCATGCCGAAGGCCTTGGCGGCGTAGCTCGGCGTGCCGTTGTGGATGCCGGCGAACTGGCCGCGCTTCTTGCAGGCAGCGACCAGCTTGTCATAGATCTTCAGCACCTGCGGCTCGTCGCGGTCGAGCTTCGGCACGAGGCCGAGCGACAGGCCGAGGTCGCTGGGGCCGACATAGATGCCGCAGACGCCCGGCACGTCGAGGATGGCGTCGATATTGTCGATCGCTTCCTGCGTCTCGATCATCGGGATGATCAGCACCTCGTCGTTGGCGGTTGCCTGGTAGGGCGTCGCTTCGCCATAGGCGCCGGCTCGGATCGGGCCGTTGGAACGCTTGCCCTTCGGCGGATAGAGCGAATAAGAGACCAGCGCCTTGGCTTCGGCCGCGGTGTTGACCATCGGACAGATGACGCCCCAGGCACCGCCGTCCAGCACCTTGCCGATGATGCCGGGCTCGTTCCACGGCACGCGCACCAGCGGCGTGATCGGATATTTGTCCATCGCCTGGAAGCAGGTGACCATCGACTGGTAGTCCTGCACGCCGTGCTGAATGTCGACGGTGACGGCGTCCCAGCCGCACTGGGCCATGACCTCCGCCGAGAAACCACTGGGGATGGCGAGCCAGCCGTTGACGCAGGCCTTGCCTGCTTGCAGCCGCCGCTTCAGCATGTTCACGGACATCTTGTCGTTTCCTCGGATCGGTTGAGAACGCCGCAGTCTACACAGCGCAGGGCAAAGTCGTGACGGTTTTATCGCTGAAGAACGGCCGGCTGGCCGTCGATCTCGCACCATCGTCGGGCGGCGCGATCGCCGCGTTCCGCGTCGATGGCGTCGATGTTCTGCGTCCCATGGCAGCGGCCGATATCGCGTCGGGGAAAGGCAACAACGGGTCGGCCTATCCGCTCGTGCCGTTCTCCAACCGCATCGCGAACGGTCGGCTCGACTTCGAAGGCGAGACCTTCCAGCTCGCGCAGAACTGGCCGGGCGTGAACCATCCCATGCACGGCGATGGCTGGTCGCACGCCTGGCAGGTCGAGCGCGCCGACGCGACCTTCGCCGAGATCGCCTACGTGCACGATCCCGTGCCGCAGGGATGGCCCTTCCGCTATCGCGCGCGGCAGGCCTATCGGCTCGACGCCGACCGGCTCACCGTCGCGATGGCGATCGACAATATCGAGCAGCGTGCCGTGCCGGCGGGCCTCGGCCTGCATCCCTTCTTCGTGCGCGACACCGACAGCGAACTGCAATGCAGGACCGAAGCGGTCTGGCGTACCAATGCAGAGGTATTGCCTATCGCGCGCATCGTCGTGCCACCGGCCTACGATTTCAGCCGCTCGCGCAACGTCAACGACGTGACGCTCGACAACTGCTTCGACGGTTGGGACGGCCGCGCGACGATACGCTGGCCGAGCCGCAAGCTGCGGCTCGTCATCGAGGCGTCGTCGATCTTCCGCCACGTCGTGATCTATGTGCCGCCGGGCAAGCCCTATTTCTGCGTCGAGCCGGTCAGCCATGCCAACGGCCGCGTCGGCCGCACGCATCTCGACGCCGGGGCGACGCTGTCCGGCGAGATCGTCTTCCGCGTCGAACAGGAAAGCTGAGGAGCCGGCATGCCGTCTTTCGCTTCGTATCCCAGCCTCAAGGACAAGTCGGTCTTCGTGTCCGGCGGCGGTTCGGGCATCGGCGCCGCCATCGTCGAGCACTTCGCGGCGCAAGGCGCGAAGGTCGGTTTCGTCGACATCGACGAAGCGGCATCGTCGGCACTGGCCAAGAAGACAGGCGCGCTGTTCGTGAAATGCGACATCCGCGACGTGAAGGCCTACCAGGCCGCGATCGAGCAGGTTGCGGGCAAGCATGGCGCGATCACCGCCCTCGTCAACAACGCCGCGCGCGACGACCGGCACGACATCGCCGACGTGACGCCCGAATTCTGGGACGAGCGCATGGCGGTGAACCTGCGGCACGCCTACTTCGCGATCCAGGCGGTCGTGCCGGGCATGAAGAAGGCGGGCGGGGGATCGATCGTGAACTTCAGCTCGGTGAGCTATCACACGATGACGCCGCGCCTGTCGGTCTACCAGTCGGCCAAGGCCGCGGTGATCGGCATGACGCGCGGCCTCGCGCGCGATCTCGGGCCGCATCACATCCGGCTGAACGCGATCACGCCGGGCTGGATCATGACCCAGCGGCAGATCGACCTGTGGCTGACGCCCGAGGCGGAAGCCGACCTGATGAAGGCGCAGGTGCTGAAGGAGAAGGTCTATCCCGCCGACATCGCGCGCATGGTGCTGTTCCTCGCGTCCGACGACAGCCGGTTGATCTCGGCCCAGAATTTCGTGGTCGATGGAGGACGCATGTGAGCGTTCCCCGGACTTCGTGGTCGCAGCGATTCGGCCGTTTCCTGGTCAAGGAGATCAAGCTCATCCTGTGGCCGACGATCTACTTTTTCTGCGCCTTCAACCTGATCGTCTTCACCACCAATCTGATGGCGCATCACTATTGGTTTGCGCTCTCGAGCTTCCTGTTCGCTTCCGTCATGGCGCTGATTGTCGGCAAGGTCATCCTGGTCGCCCACAGGTTCCATTTCCTGGAGCGCTACCGCGGGCCGCCGCTGATCCGGGCGATCCTTTTCAAGACGGTGTTCTACACCGTGGTCGTGGCGCTGGTGCGCGTCCTGGAGGTGTTCCTCCACATTGCGCGCGACGAACGGGGGCCGAGCGTGGCCTTCGACGCGGCGGTCGCCGCGTTCACCTGGCAGCACTTCACGGCCGTCCAGGTATGGCTGTTCGTCTGTTTCCTGATCTACGTCACGGTGATCGAGGTCAGCCGCCATTTCGGCACCGACACGATGAAGCACGCGGTGTTCGGGCGCGCCGGCTAGAGCCCGTCGCGGGTGATCCAGTCGTCGAGGATCGCCGCCAGTTCGTGCGGCTTTTCGAGCGGCGCCATGTGGCCGCAATCCTCGATGATCTCGAAGCTTGAGTTGGGCAGGTTGGTCGCCATGCGCTGGGTTTCCTCCAGCGTGCGCAGCCGGTCCTGGCGGCAGGCGACGACCAGCGAGCGGCAGGTGATGCGCGCGAGATCGGCGTAGCCGTCGAGACGTACCAGGCCGGCCTGGCGCGCGCGCACCTCGGGGCCCAGGCGGCGCTGCATGCCGCGCAGGCGGCCCAGCAATTCGGGATCGCGCTCCCGGTCGGGATGGAGGCCGAGCGCCGCGGTCAGCACCGGCGCCCCGCCGCCGGGCGCGGACTTGTCGCGCGGCGGCTTGTTGCCGGGCAGGAACCCCTGCTTGCGCCGCTCGGTCTCCTCCGGCGTGTAGCCGCGCGCGGAGGAGGCGACGAAGGCGACGCCCGTGACACGCTCGGGCGCCATCAAGGTCAGGATGCGGGCGACGAAGCCGCCCATCGAGAAGCCG